>CAZQLE010000012.1:0-32979 GCA_964593905.1 uncultured Anaerolineaceae bacterium
ATTTTAAAATAACATGTGAATTTATTAATAAAGAAATTGCGCTTTGATCGGTTAAAAACAGGTTTTACTCCCCGGAAACAACTTAAAACGGCATAGGCATTTTCGCTCATCTTCGACAGGGAACATATCTGTTTTGAGCCACTTAAAGTATAATGGGCCGTGTTTCGACCTATTTTGTGCTTTTTGCTCCATCAGGAAAACATCAATGGATATCAAAAAAATTCGCCAGGACTTTCCGTTGTTACAAGAACAAAAGCCCGGGGTTTATTTTGACAATGCCTGCCAGAGCCTGCGCCCAAAGCAGGTGATCGATGCGATCACCCAGTATTACGTTAAATATCCGGCCTGCGGCGGCCGCAGTATGCATCATCTTGGTCAAGAAGTTACCCGGCTGTGTGACGAGGCCCGTGCGCGCACTGCAAAATTTCTGGGTGCGGCGCGCAAAGAAGAGATTGTTTTTACGCGCAACACCACCGAGGGCATCAACCTGGTTGCCAATGCTTTGGATCTTAAAGCAGGTGACGTGGTGTTGATCACAGATAAAGAGCATAATTCCAACTTAATTCCCTGGCAGACCCTTGCCAGGCGGGTTGGGATCGTTTACAAAATCATTCCCTCCAACCCCGATAACACCTTCAACCTGGCTGCGCTGGACCAACTGCTCAGCCGCGAGGTGCGCCTGGTTTCGGTGGGGCACACCTCCAATCTGGATGGGGTGACCGTGCCGGCTGATGAAATTATCAAACGGGCGCATCGCAGCGGTGCGCTGGTGTTGTTGGATGCCGCGCAATCGGCCCCGCATGAGAAGATCAATGTCAGGGCGCTGGATGTCGATTTTCTGGCCCTGTCGGGTCACAAGATGCTGGGCCCTGCGGGGATGGGTGTGTTATATGGCAAATATCAACTGCTGGAAAAAATGAGCCCCTTCCTGGTTGGCGGCGATACGGTTGCGCTTTCAACCTACGCCGACTGTCAGTTTTTACCCCCGCCCGAAAAATTTGAAGCCGGCCTGCAAGATTACGCCGGGGTGATCGGCATGGGTGCGGCGGTGAAATACCTGCAAGATATTGGCATGGACGCCATTCAAAAACAGGAACATGTATTAAATGAAACCCTCACCCGTGAACTGCGCGACCTGCCCGGGCTTAAATTAATTGGCCCGGCCGACCCGCGCTTGCGTAATGGTATTTTTACCTTTTATATTGAGGGAATTGATTCGCATCGCATTGCTTTAATGCTCGACCAGATGGCCGGGGTAATGGTTCGCTCAGGGCAGCATTGTGTGCACGCCTGGTTTAATGCCCATAAAATTCAAGGCTCTGTGCGCGCATCGCTTTATTTCTATAACACAGAAGAAGAAGTTGAAACCCTGGTTGTTAATCTAAGAAAGATTCGAAAGGTGCTCTAGTATGTTTTGCATTGCTGCCTTTGTTGTACTCTCGATTCTGGGAATTTTTAGCGCTTCGAACCGTGTGCTGGCAAAAGAAGCGCTGGATTGTGTGCTGCGGCGGGTGACTTTCCGTCCTTGCAATACCGGTTTTGATGAAAAAATGAAATCGCGCATTCTGGGTACGGTGCTGTCTCGTTCAGAGACCGCTGCGCGCTTCATTAATAAGCACTTTGAACTGCTGGCCTGGATATTTATTTTGCTGTTTATGTCTGCCGGTCTTTTTGCCCTGCGCGGGGTCTATCTGTTCTACACCACCGGAAGCTGCAACGGGTTGAATTCAGCCGGCTTTTGTGTGTTTGACCCCACCGGTCAGAATAATCAGGTTTCTACTGCCGAGGGATGCAGCGTTGACCCGAAAACCGAGGCCGATTTGACCCTGGAAGGGGTTAACCTGACCGGTTTTCCGGTGCTCAACCCCGCTGCTGCGGATGAGATTGTGATGATCGGCTGCTATCACTGCGAATATACCCGTGAGGCTTACCCCCAGATGCGCGCCCTGGTGGATCGTTATCAGACCCGTTTTACCTTTGCGCACTTCCCCACCAAAGAGCCAGATGACAGCTTTAGCCGGCTGGCTTATTGTGTAAACGAAAATGCGCCGGAAAAATTCTGGCAATTCAACGATGCTCTGTTTGAGGGTGAGAAAGAACAGTTGGATGACCCGGCGATTATTGAGCAAATGTTGACCGGGCTGGGCATTGATGCGGCTCAGATTGAAAGCTGCGTGGCAGACCCGGAAACCGGTGAAGTGGTCACAAAACAGTTGGACGAAATTAAGAAGACCCAATTTTATGGCACGCCGACCATCTTCATTAACGGCAGGGCGTTTGTAGGCCCCAAACCCTACCGGGTTTACGCCATTCATTTGAAAGGGTTGTTGTACTGGCTGCGTTAGCACAATAAAAGAGCGGGTTGTCAGCCTCTGAAAGCGACAACCCGCTCTTTTTCATTTAAGAGTTTTCTCTAATGAGAGCTTTCCCGCGATCAACTCATTTCCTGCCGCCCTGCCAGGGCGCGCAGCAGTGTGTTTTGATCGGCATATTCCAGGTCGCCGCCCACAGGCAAACCGCGTGCCAGGCGGGTGATGCGCAGGTGATAGGGCACAAACTGCTGGCGCAGATATAGCGCGGTGGCGTCGCCTTCCATGCTGGGGTTGGTGGCTAAAATCACCTCACGCACAGCGCCCCTGGCCACCCGCTCAATCAGCGGACGGATGCGCAGGTCTTCGGGACCGATACCCTCGATGGGCGATAAAACTCCGTGCAAGACATGATATCGTCCGGTAAAACCCCCGGTCTGCTCCAGCACCAGCACATCCATGGGTTCTTCCACCACGCAAAGCAGGCTTTCATCGCGGCGTGGGTCGGCGCAAATCTCGCAGGTCTCCTGGCTCGACAGAGTGATATTAAAGCATTCCTTGCACAACCCCGTGGCTGATTTTAATGCCAGCAGTGCCTCGGCCAACTGCTGAGCCAGATCGTCCGATCCGCGCAGCAGATGAAAGGTTAACCGCGAGGCGGTCTTGGGGCCGATGCCTGGCAGCCGCGAGAGTGCCGCAATCAGGTTTTGAACGGGTGCAGGTAAACTGGGCATGGGAAGGGTCTAGAATCCCAGACCAGACAGGCCGCCGGCCATGGGGCCCATGCGCTCGGCTTGCAGCTCGCGAGATTTATCCAGAGCGAGGTTAACCGCGCTTAAGATCATATCCTGGAGCATTTCGGCATCGGCATCTTTTAAGAACTCGGCATCAATTTCTACTGCCTTGCAGTGCTGGTCGCCGGTCATGGTCACTTTGACAGCGCCGCCGCCGGTGGTTGAGGTGACGGTTTCTTCGGCCAGTTTGGCCTGAGCTTCTTCCATCTGCTGCTGCAGGGCTTTAAGCTGGCCCATCATGCCGCCGCCCCCGCCGCCCATTTTTCCTCCCGGGGGTCGATTAAATCCTTTTGCCATTTTTTAATCTCCTTCAATGTTTCAGTTCGTCCGACTCAGCGGAGCTTTTATCATAGCTTAAGCACTATTTCTTGTCTACAATCTGCCCGCCCAGGTTGAGCGCGGTGCTGACCAGCCCATCGCTATCCACATCCAGATCCAACGGCGCGCTGGCTGTCCGGCTGGTGAGCATGGTGCAGGCGATTCCGACCGGTTTGCCCACCACCTGTGCGATGGCGCGGCAGGTCATATCCAGATTTTCTTTGGATTTCATTTTGTTAACCAACACTTCTCCCACCAGGCCAAGCAGCAAAATGCCTTCATTAACGCTCAACGGTTTGGAAGAATTAAGCAGCGCTTCAGTGGGCGGGCTTTGTTTGCGCACTACATCGCGAATTTTGCGCCAGTTTTTGTTGATCTCGGCCAGGGTGACGGTGGGGTCGGGCTGAATACCCCGCGCCGCATACGCCGGGCCAACATTGGCTGCCGGTTCTTCAGGCGCGGTTTCTTCGACCCCAGCCGGTGCTTTTTCAGCTTTTGTTTTCGCGGGCGTGGTTTTTGCCGGCGCAGTTTCGTGGGTAACCGGCAGTGGTTGCGCGACGCTTTCGGGGAGAATGTCGCAGGCCTCGGCCAGGGCCAGCTCGAGCAGCAACCCGGGGTGCCAGGCGCTGCGTGCATCGCTGGAGGCCTGGTTGAACAGACGGATGATATTCATCATCCGTCCGGGCTCCAATGCCGCGGCATGGCGGGCCATTTGTTCGCGCATCTCGCGGGTGGCGTCAATCTGATCGGCATTGCCCAGGCGAATCAGCAGCAGGCTGCGCAAATATTCAACCAGTTGGCGGGCAAACTGCCGCGGATCGGTGCCGCTATCCAGGGCCTGATGAATACATTCCAACCCCTGGGCCGGGTTGCGGTTAATGATGGCATTCACCAGATCGAGCACAATCTGATTGGTGGCAGTGCCCAGCACCGTCTGCGCGGTCTCAAGGGTTACCCGCTCTCCGGTGGAAGCCAGTTGATCGAGCAGCGAGATGGCATCTCGCATGGCCCCGGTTGATTGGCGGGCAATGACTTGCAGCGCTTCGGGGTCTACGGCGATCTTTTCCTGTTCGGCCAGGTTTTGCAGATGCTGCATGATATCTTGCACGGGGATGCGGCGGAACTCATGTCGCTGCACACGTGAAAGCACTGTGGCCGGAATTTTATGCACTTCGGTGGTTGCCAGAATAAAGATGGCGTGATCGGGCGGTTCTTCAAGCGTTTTCAACAGCGCGTTGAAGGCCGCGGTAGACAGCATGTGAACTTCGTCGATGATGTAAACTTTGTATTTGCCCTGGCTGGGAGAAAAATTGATTTTGTCGCGCAAATCGCGCACATCCTCGACGCTGGTGTTGGAGGCGGCGTCGATCTCGATCAGATCCAGAAAGCGGCCCTCATTCACGGCCCGGCAATGATCACACTGATCGCAGGGGCGTTGGCCGGGGTCGGGGTGTAAGCAGTTGACCGCTTTGGCCAGTAAGCGGGCGGTGGTGGTTTTGCCGGTGCCGCGCGGGCCGGCAAACAAATAGCCGTGGCCCACCCGTTCGGTGCGGATTGCATTTTGCAAGGTGCGCACCACCGGTTCTTGACCAATGACCTGCCCCCATAAACGCGGTCGCCATTTTCGGTACAATGCCTGCGACATAAAGAAAGTTTCTCCCGTTACAAATACCCGCTACGGTATCTTGAATTCTGCTCTCAAATTACCATCCCGGTCGACAACCCGGGCGGTTTCACCTGAGCTCCACACCGCTTTTTCAAGGTTCCAGTAAAGCTCAAAGGGGGTGTTATGTCCGGTGCGGGTGTAGACTTCGACAAACGCGCCCTCTTGCAGCAAACCCAGCTCGGGGAAGGTGAAGGTGTTGCCATTCTCATCTTTTAGCTGCCACCCGGTGAGCCAGATTGGGGTGCGGCTGACGCGCATAATGCGCACAGCTTCGAGGTTGCCGTTTCCGGCGCCAAACACATTGTCGATTTTAATCACCGGTTCATCGGTTGGCGGGAGGGGTTCGCTCACCGCTGAGGGGAGATTGCTGGTCTCGGAGGGGTTCGACCGCACAGAACGCGTTGATTGAAGCTGATCCCATCCCCACAGCACTGCCAGGGTGGTTAGCGCAGAGATCAGAATGTTCAACAAAATAAAGGGAAGATATCGGTTCCACTTTTTCATTCTGGGGGCCTTCCCAAATAATTACGCTGCCGATGCCGGGGTTTATCTTTTATGTGCCCTGACTGAGCTTTGCTTTCCTTGAATCATAGCATAATTCAAAGGTAAAATGGAGGTTGATTAAGAAATTTTTAGCGGCAAAAGTTGTGTTTTTATGGGTTGAAACCAGATCATTCAGGTCTCAAGCCATAAGGGTGCAACAGCGCACAGGAGTGAAATGCAGGTATTGATTGACGGCCACAACCTGATCCCCAAAATCCATGGGATGAATCTGGGCAATCTGGATGATGAGGTGGGGTTAATTCCTCTGTTGCAAGAATACAGCCGGGTGAAACGCCACACGGTGGAGGTCTTTTTTGATGGCGCGCCACCGGGTCAGCCTGCCGTTCGGAAATTCGGCTCGGTGCGGGCCAATTTTATTCGGCAGGGGCGCACGGCCGACGCGGCCATTATCGCCCGGGTGCGCAAAGCGGGCAAGTCGGCGGCTTCCTGGCTGGTGGTCAGTTCTGACCGGCATATTCAAGTGCAGGTGCGGGCTATGGGGTGTAAAACCATCGGCGCAGAAGAATTTGCAGCAGAGCTGATGCAGTTATCGTCTGCAAATTTGGATGGAGATGCAAAACACGCTGAGCGGTTTTCTGCGGCCGAGCGTGATGAATTTTATAAAATGTTTGGGATTGATGAGTAATATTCGCATTAAACTCTTATTTGGATTTAATGTAAATCGGATCAATTCAGGGTAATATCTTCGCAAGACACCAAAAATTTTACTGGTAGCGTAAGGTGTCAGAAGTCGGATCGGAAATTTGGTAAGCGCGTCCCCGTGTTGATCAAATTTCCGGCATAGATTCCCTCCCTGAAGATTGCCAGGTATGTCCCCCCCATACCTGGCAATCTCATTTTAATGTCTCCTGTGTCATGCTCCCGTCTGGGGCAAGCAGAGCCAGCGAAGCATCTCTACGCCAGTCTGCAAGACCCTGGCCGCTGCCTGCATAAGCAGGGATTCTTCGCCTATGCTGCGCTTCGGCTCAGAATGACAGGTATTTCATCCTGTGTCATGCTCCCGTCTGGGGCAAGCAGAGCGCAGCGAAGCATCTCTACGCCAGTCTGCAAGACCCTGGCCGCTGCCTGCATGAGCAGGGATTCTTCGCCTATGCTGCGCTTCGGCTCAGAATGACAGGTACTTTTATAAAAAAAACCGGCAGTTGAGCGCCTTGCACCCAACTGCCGGGAAATTCTGCAAAACAAAATGAATCTTCTAGTGAATCACACCCAGCTTCTGGCCGACTTTTTCAAACGCCGCCAAACCTTTTTCAAGGTCTTCACGGCTGTGCGCAGCCGAGATCATCACCCGGATGCGCGCCTTGCCGCGCGGCACAGTTGGGAACCCGAGGGCCATGGCGAATACACCTTCTTCAAACAGCTCACGGCTGAACTGCTGTGCCAGGGGGGCCTCACCCAGCATGACCGGGGTGATGGGGGTGACGCTCAGACCGGTATCAAAGCCAAGTTGTTTCATGGCTGCTTTGAAATACCGGCTGTTTTCCCACAGGCGGTCCACCAGCTCGGTTGAGCCTTCCAACAGGTCCACTGCTGCCAGACAGGCGGCTACATCGGCGGGGGTGACCGCTGACGAGAACAAGAACGGCCGGCCGCGCTGGCGCAGCCAGTCGACAATTTCTTGCTTGCCGGCGACGATGCCGCCCACGACCCCAAAAGCTTTTGACAGGGTGCCTATTTCAACATCCACTTTACCGTGCAGGTGGAAGTGATCGACGATGCCGCGGCCGCCGCTGCCCACTACGCCTTCACCGTGGGCATCATCCACCATCAACATCACATCGTGTGCATTGGTCACTTCATAGATTTTGTCCAACGGGGCCAGATCGCCATCCATGCTGAATACGCCATCTGTGATGCATAATGCCCGCCGGTAAGCGCCCTGGTTTTCGCGGATTACCCGATCCAGATCCTGCGGGTCGGCATGGGCAAAGCGGACAATGCGGGCACCCGAGAGACGGCTGCCATCGATGATGCTGGCGTGGTTAAGCTCATCTGAGAAGATGACATCGTCTTTGCCCACCAGGGCCGGAATGGTCGCCAGGTTGGCGCAAAAACCGGATTGGAAGGTGAGCGCTGCTTCTACACCTTTGAAAGCCGCCAGACGGCGTTCAAGTTCCAGGTGAATATCCATGGTGCCGGCGATGGAGCGAACTGCGGCCGGCCCCACCCCGTAGCGGGTGAGGATCTCGCGCGCTGCTTCTACCAGCCGGGGGTGATTGGCGAGCCCCAGATAATTGTTGGAACAGAAGTTGAGCACCTCTTTTCCATCAACCACCAGCCACGCACCCTGGGCAGAGCTGAGTGTGCGAATACGGTTGTATAAACCGGCTTCTTTCAAACCGTTCAGTTCTTCCTGAATCCAGTCCAATCGTTTTGACATACTTTCCTCATCAGAAGGGAATGCGCGAAACGCGAACTTGCGCCGCTAATTTCATTATAATGAAAATCGGTCCCATTTCGGAACCGATTTTTAGCACCCTTTCAGGGGTCAAATGTCTAAGATTTTGCGTCCGGGGCTTCGGTTTCGTCTTCCAATCCCTGAAATTCCAGCAGATAACCAATTTCCATTAATGCGCTGCGCACGGTTTCTTCGCCGCCAGGTTTTACGATAATTGTGGTGGGGTTTAATGCCGCCCCTAAAAATCGTCCGGCTTTGGTTTTTCGTAAAGCCTCAATCATTTCGGTGGAACCGAGCTTGAGGACGATCACGTTTTCGAGGCTGATCTGGCAGCCAAATTTATCCCAGCGTTCCAGTGCCTGCTGCAGGCCGGGCGGAAGCGGCCCGGCTGCGAAACGCTGCAAGAGCTTGACCAGTTGGCCGGGTTTTAATCCCTGTTGCTTTGCGCGTTCCAGCGCTGTCGGAGAAATGCGAAAGCGGTATTCATCGCTCTGTTCTGGTTCCCAGGTGCAAAATCGGGCAATCTGGTAGCGAATGCTGCGCGGGGTGAGGCGGTTTAATCGTAACCGGCCGCTGCTGGTCACGCGTATCGGTTCGCCTTCTTTTGACATCCCTTCTGGAGGCTTGCCAGCCCATAAGGCGGCCGACCACTTGGAGGGGCGAAATGCGAGGGCTTCTTTTCCGGCCAGGTCGATCAGCCCCAGCCAGTGCAGCGGGCCGGTGATCATAAAGCGTAACAGTGCGCCGTCCACGGCATCCCAGGCGCCAAAACCGCGCAAATATTGCTGATTGGCTTCACTACGAATAAACCATGAGTCGTAATCGCCGGCAGGGCGTTGAAAATCGGGTTTTCGATCGTGCAGGGTGCCGATAAAAGCGTTAAGATTCCACCAGGTGGCGGGGGGAATGCGCTGTAAAAATTCCAGAATGGTATGCCGTGTGGCAAATGGATCGTTGCGCCAGGCGCCTTCAAATTTTAACCCCGGCAACATGCGCAGTTCGTTCAGGCTGGTCGAATCCAACCAGGCCCGGACCAGCGCAGCCAGCGCGGTTCCGCGGGGAGCCTCCAGAAAGCCGCGCACATTTTCTGTTTCCAGCGCTCCGTTGGGGCCGATCAGATCGGATGCCTGGGCCAACGATTCCAGAAAGTCCAGGTTGATATTCCATGTTTCAGTGTTTAGGGCGGTTCGTTCCATTCCGCAGCGGCGGGCGGCCAACAGGGTACACAGGTGATCGAGCACCCGGTCTCCGGCCGGGCGCGGGTCGGCGTATTCGCCGGGCGTTGCAGGGCGGCCAAACTCAATTGCTGCGCTCAGCCCGGCGGCAGGCATATACTCGGTCAGTTCCTCGGGAATATAGACATATTCGGCCGGTTCAGGGCCGCGGTTAAGAAAGGCCTTGCCGACCAGGCCGCGGTACCACAGAATTTCGGCCGGTGAAACCGGGTTTAGATCTGGCCGTTCGCGGTCTCTTTTTCCTGCGCCCATCACCCGCACTTCACCAAACCGGCGGGAAAATTCTGCCGCCAGAATGGCGCCATCCTGTTGCATTAGGGCTTGCAAGGCGCCGCGTGCGCTGGCAGGCAGCGCTTCGACGATTTCTCCGGCCAGCGCTGCATTTTGCAGCCCACGGATCAATACCGGCAGGGCGGCAGCCGCATCGGGTGAATGAAGTTCCAGCCCCCAATGGGTGGCGACGATTTTTAAAAAACCCAGGTCATGGCCCTGGAGTGTACGCAATAGATCGGGCATGGTTAAGATTATACCCTTAAGGGTTTGCGGCGCCGATATTTTTGGCTGCGAAGATTGCAGCCTTTGAAAAGGATGGCAAAATGAGGCTGCCCGGCGCCAACGGGCGGCTGCTTAAGCAAACTGTAAGGCATCTGGAGAGCAAAAAGTTTGACGAAGGGTTATGCAGAAAGTATAATTTTTCTAAGGACCCATTCTGTTTCATCGAGGCTTCGCCGTATGGCACTTAAGGGTAATCTACGCGATTTTTCTATTACGCAGTTGCTCAATCTGGTACATCTGGCTAACAAGACCGGGGTGTTGGTGATTGAGGCGCCGGGTGAAACTGCTTCCATCCTCTTTCGTGATGGAAAACTGGCCTATGGTCAGATTGGACAAGAGGATAATGGTCTGGCAGCAATTTTACTGCGCGGCAAAAAGATTAGTGCCGCGCAGTTTCGCATTCTTCAGCAACGTGCTGCCGGGATGACCGATAAAGAACTGGGTCTGCTGCTAATCAATGCCGGTTACCTGACCCAGGAAGATATCCTTTCCAGTCTTAAGCTGTATTGTTCCACCATTGTGCGCCGCCTGTTCACCTGGGTTGAAGGCGCTTTTCGTTTTGAACCTCTGGCTGCCCCCCCGGCTGATCGGATTCTGATTCGGCTCGATCTGGAGAATCTGATCATCGAAGGTTCGCGGCAGTTGCGCGAATGGGAACAGCTCCAGGAAGAAATTCCCAGCCTGGATATGGCCCTGAAATTTACCGATCGGCCTGGCACAAATATTCGCAGCGTCAATTTGAGCGTGGAAGAGTGGCGGGTGGTTTCGTATGTCGATCCTAAAAATTCAATGCGGCAAATTGCCCGGGCAGCCAAAATGAATGACCTCGAAATTCGCCGGGTGGTTTATGGCCTGTTGCAGGCCGGGCTGGTTGAAATTATCCGTCCGGGCGGGGCTCCCATTTCAGTTTCAAACCACATGTTCCCAACCTCCAACCGTGATGAACAACGTTCATTGGTTAACCGTCTCATCGACCGCATTCGGTCCATGTAGTCGATTTTTTCTTGAATAAAGAGGACTCATTCTTATGCAAACCGTAAAAATCGTTGTTACAGGTCCCTTTAATGCAGGCAAGACCGAATTTATTCAATCTGTAAGCGAAATCGATGTTGTGGCGACGGAGCGAAAGATCTCGGCTGAAGCCGAAAAGATTAAAGAAACCACCACCGTTGCCATGGATTTTGGCCGTATCACGGTGGATAATGAACTGGTGCTTTACCTGTTTGGGACGCCGGGACAGAAACGCTTTGACTTTATGTGGGAGATTCTTTCGGAGGGTATGCTGGGGTTTATTGTCATGGTCGATTCAACCCGCCCCGAGACCTTCCGCGAAGCACGCAGTATTCTGGAAACCTTTCGCGCTTATGCGCCCACCCCCTATGTGGTTGTGGCGAACAAGCAAGACTGCGCTGATGCCTGGGAAATTAATGATATGCGGGTGACATTACGCCTCGAACCGCAGGTTAAATTGTTGCCCTGTGTGGCAACAGACCGTGAATCGGTTAAGACGGCCCTGCTTGAACTGCTTTACAGTATTCTGGCTGAGATGGATGCGAAATAAAGAGGGGTAAGCCGCATTGTCGTCGATCACTACCGATCAGGGTATTCTACATTATGAGGTCTACGGGCGGGGCCGGCCGGTCATTTTGCTGCATGGCTGGCTGGGGTCATGGGGCTTATGGCAAGAGACCATGACCTACCTGGGCCAATATTACCGCACGTATGCGCTGGATTTCTGGGGCTTTGGTGAATCGGGTGCCAAACGCAGCACTTATGCGGTGACCGATTTTGTCAGCCTGGTTGATCAGTTTATGGAGCAGCTTGGAATTTTGCAGGCGCCGCTGGTGGGTCATAGCATGGGCGGGACCGTGAGTTTATCGGTTGCGCTGCGCTTCCCCGAACGAGCGACGCGGGTGGTGATCATTGGCTCGCCGATTGTGGGTTCATCGCTGGCATTACCGTTGAAAATGGCTGGCCGCCGCTGGGTGGCTTTTATGTTGTTCAATCTTTTTGGCGCGTTTCGGGCGACCATGCGGGTGGCTTCGCCGTTTATCTGTTCAGACCCGCGTTTTCCTGAAATGATGGATCGTGATTTATCGCAGACAACCCTGGAATCGTTTCTTAATTCCATTGCCACGCTGCGCCGCACAGACCTTAGCCCAGAGTTGAACCGTCTGACCATTCCGGTCATGGGAATGTTTGGCGACCGGGATAACATTGTCAACCCAAATCAATGGAAGGCATTGAGCCGTGGTGTTCCCACGGCGCGGATTGAGCGTTTTCCGCACGCAGGCCATTTTATCATGCTGGATGAACCCCGTCCGTGCATGGAACGAATCAAAGATTTTTTGGATACCCCCCTGCCGCTCAAGTAACGGCTTGATCAAACAACCATGTTTAAAATCATTTTGCACTCGCAGCGTTCAATTCCGCCCTTCAATGAACCGGCGCGTGATTTGCGCATTCTGAATAAGCCGCTCTGGTTGATTCAGCGTGATTGCCTGACGCCCCACACCACCCATGAGCTGGAACTGCCGCCCGGCGCGCTGCTTCCGCAGACTCATGAGCCCTGCCTGGTGTATCGGGATAACCTGTATTTTGACCGTGATTACATCGACGCTTTTTTGACCGAAGCAAAAAAACGAAATCATCCTTCGCGGGCGGCGTTTTCCATCCACGACCCGGCCTTTCGCGAGCATTGTCTTCCGCTGTCTGTTTCTTACACCCCCGATGGCGATCTTTACCTTGCTGACCTGTGGTATTACCCCAATGGCCCCGAGACCGATGTGGAACCGCTGGTGGTTGATCTGTTGGCGCGTGAGATCGGTTATTATCATGTGCCCACCTATATGGCCACTGAGCAGGGCGATCTGGTGTATCAGGTTCCGCTGCGCACTCTGATCGCCATTGATTCATGGGTGCACATCTTTATTACCGATACGGTGTTTGGCCTGTTTGGCCGGGGCGCCCGTTTTGAAGACCGCCTGAACCGTGACCCATTTTTTAAGCTGAATGTTCTGGCGCGTGCCTTGTTTGAAGGAAAACAGGTGTTGGAATGCAGCGGCGTGGTCACGCTGGGCGAAAACTGTACCATTGACCCTTCAGCGGTCATTCACGGCCCAACGACCATCGGGTCGAATGTTACGGTAGGGGCGGGGGCTGTGATAGAGAATTGCATCATTGGAGATAATGTCAATATTTCACAGGGTTGCCAGTTGATGCTCTCTGTGGTTGGCGACGGAACCTTTTTGCCGTTTCGCGCTTCGCTGTTTATGACCACCATTATGGATAACAGTATGGTGGCGCAGAACACCTGTCTGCAAATGTGTGTGGTTGGCCGCAACTCTTTTATTGGCGCCGGAAACACCTTCACCGATTTTAATTTGTTCTCTGCACCGATTAAAGCGCGCGACCCGCACGGAGATTTAAGACCCTCGAACCGGCCGGTTTTGGGTGGTTGCATTGGTCATAACTGCCGGATTGGCTCGGGAATGATCATTTATCCGGCGCGCACCATTGAATCGGATGTGGTTTTGATCGCCTCGGTGGAGCGGCGTGTCATTTCAAAAGATGTGATGTATGAAGATAGCGACCATCACCGAATTAACCTGCGCGAGATCCCGCCGCGTCTGTATCCTCGACCGGGTGAAAAGTCGGTCGATTCGTGGTAATGGATATGGCTCAATGGCGCCGGTTCATCTGCAAGGATTTTGATAGGTGGTTGGGCAGTATAACCATTGTATAATTTATAAGTGATATTTTCTGGTTGAGTGTTCTATGGGGTCAATCACCCCAAGCCCCTTCATCGAAACTTAAAGCTGTGCATTGAAGATCATCCAAGCATTTCTGGGAGGCTCCCATGGGTAAGGCCCGACTTTTGGTTGTTGAAGACGATATTGATATCGCGAACATGTTAAAAATTTATTTTGCCGGGCAAGGGTATGATGTTGATCTGGCTCACCGGGGCATGGATGCCCTGGATAAGACTCGTCAGGTGATGCCGCATTTGATCGTACTCGATATTATGCTGCCCGATATTGACGGTTATGAAGTCTGCCGCACTTTACGCACCAATACCCGCACCAGCCATATTCCGGTCATCTTCTTAACCCAGAAGGATGAGCGCAGCGATAAGCTGCAAGGTCTTGAGTTGGGTGCTGATAATTACATTACCAAGCCCTTTGATATTGAAGAGTTGAAATTATATGTTCAAAACGCCATTGCCCGCTCAGAACGCGAAAGCCTGACCGATCCTCAATCGGGCCTGCCGTCTGGACGATTGATCGAAGATCAACTCCGCCGCATGATCCGCAAGCAGGGCTGGGCTTTTATGGATGTGCGCATTAATGCGTTTGAGCCTTTTAAGGATGTGTATGGTTTTATCGCTGCCAGCGATGTGTTGCGCTTTGCAGCCATGATGCTGGGTGAGGTGGTTGACGAGCTGGGCACAACCGATGACTTCATCGGTCATGCCGGCGGCGATAATTTTATTATTCTCACTGCGCAAGACTCTGCTGCAGCAATTCGCGACCGGATTAAGACCCGTTTTTCAGATGAAGTACAGACGCATTACAACTTTATGGACCGGCAGCAAGGATTTATTATTGCCCCGGATGAGAATGGCAAGCCGGAACGCGCAGCATTGATGAGCATGGCGGTGGGGGTGGTTTCTCCGGCTACGCATTCGTTTGCCGATATCCGTGAAATTACCGAACTGGCTGCAGAAGAACGTCGCCAGGATCTCGTTAGTTGATTAACCGTTTGATTGCGAGCCAGTTATGGACCCCTTAAGCCTGGGCATTTTATTCATTGCGCTGGGTTTGGTGTTTTGGGCAATCACTCGCCTGCTCATCGCCTATGTTCCCCGTATGACCTCTGCGGTTCAAACCGAGGCGCTTCCGGCAGAAGTTTTTGGCCTGGAACAGCATGATCATGCTGTGTTAATGGTTCAGACCGGGGGAAAGCTGCTCTCGCTTAACACGGCTGCCCGAAATCTTTTCCAGCTATCTGAAAATGAAATTCCTGGTCTTGAACGGCTGGCGCGCCGCTTGACCCCGGCTGAACAGTTCCTTAGCCTGTGCGCTGCCGAAGGGCAGACCCGGTTTATGTTGGATGGCCGTTTGCTGGAAGGGGTATCTTATCTCATTGAAAATAAAGGCGATCTGGTAAGGATCATTTCTTTGCGGGCGCCGGAACGGGATTCGTCTTTGGCGGATGCTGACCGGCCTGGTTCGCCATTGGCCTCTCTGGGCACTTATACCGAGCTTTCGCAGGCGATGTCGGCCAGCCTGAATTTGCAGGAAACGCTGAATGCAATTCTGACCAATCTTGAAAAACTTCTTCCGCTGGATAATCTTGAAATTAATCTGTGGGATGCCGAAACAGAAACCTTGCTTCCTCATCGGTCAACCGGTGTGCGTGGTCTCGATCGCAAAATGGAGCCGCTGGCCGAACGCCATACCACACAACAGGGGGTCAGCGGTTATATCGCCCGTGAGCAGGTGCCCTTATTTGTCGCCAACACGTCAAGACAGGCGCAACTGCCAGATCAACCGATCAATTTCGCCCATCTTCCGGTGCGGTCTTATATTGGCGTTCCTCTGTTGGCCGGGCAAGAGTTGATCGGCACGCTCGAGATCGGTGCGCTGGCGGGTGACGCCTTCCATGAGAATGATCTGGAACTAATTCGGCTGCTGGCCCGCCCGGCAGCCGTGGCGCTGCATAACGCCTTTTTATATCATGAAGAACAGCGCCGGGCCGCCGAACTTTCGGGGCTGGCACAGCTTTCGCAGGCCATCGGTTCTGCCCGTGATGCCCGGACGATGTTTGCCCGTCTGGTGCAGAGCATTGTGCCTTTGATCGAGGTTGAGATCCTCGGTTTCTTGATTTATAACGAAAATGAGCGCGTGTTACATGGCCAGGTCCCATTTTTTGGGTTGCCGCCGCAGTTTGTAGAAATTTACCGTGTTCCGGTGCTGGTAAACAGCGCGGCTGAACAAACGATGTTGGATCAGGATGTGATTTTGACCGAGAACGCTGCCGAAGACAGCCAGTGGGAGCTGCTGGGGTTGGAGCATCTTGCCCAGGCGGCCAGCCTGCGCGATACTGCGCTGGTTCCACTGGTCTCAGCAGGGCGAATGCTGGGCTATTTGCAGGCTTCCAACCACACCAACGGCGCAGCGACGTTTAGCCAGGATGAAATGCATCTGCTGATGATTGCTGCAAACCAGGCAGCCCCGGTCATTGAGAATGCCACCCTGGTGCAGGTCTCTCGTCAGCGGGCGCAGCGTGCAGAAGGGCTGCGCCGAATTGCCAGCCTGACCAGTTCTGCGGCAACGCTGGATGAAATTTTGCTGTATTCTCTGCAGGAACTGGCGCGATTGGTGCAGGCAGATGTGGCGGCTGCTTTTTTGTTGGATTCGTCGCGTGTGAATTTGCAATTACACCGCAGCTCAGTCTATGGAAAGCCAGCCGAGCTCCCAGATCGTATCGCTTTTATGGCGACGGAAGATGTCCAGTATGCCTTTACGGTGACGGGCAGCCAGCACAGCATCACTTCTGATCGTTTAATGGAAGACCGTCCCATTATTCCTTATTATCAGCAGGTGCGCGCTGCCTGGCAGCTTGAATCTTTTCTGGCTGCGCCGCTGGTTGTTCTTGATGAGGGAATTGGAGAGATCTGGCTGGGCAGTCGCAAACAGGCTTTCTTCGATTCGAATGATCTTCAAGTAATGGTGACCGCATGTGGTCAATTGGCCGGTGTGGTTGAACGATCTTACCTGGCTGTTCAAACAGACGCCGGGTTAAGAAAACGGGTTGACCAGTTAACCGCACTATCCAGAATCAGCCGTGAACTGAACACCACCCTTGACCCCTCTGCTTTACTCGAAGTTGTCTATGCTGAAGCGCTGCGCATTACCCACGCCGACTGTGCCGTGGTTTTGCTGGTGAAGCTCGAAGCGCCAGACCGGTTTGAGATTCTGGCGCAAATCGGCGAGTCGGCTGCGGGCCTTTCTCTTTATGAGCAGGAAGTTCTGTATAAGGGTGCCCCGGTATTGATTTCCAATCTGTCAAAAAGTGGCATTCAGCCCCCTCATCCGGGTGTTGAAGCCATTCTGCTTGCGCCGATGATGGATCGTGACCAGGTGATCGGTTTGTTTAGCCTGCACAGCCGGGCCGTAAGCCGGTTTGATCAATCGACGCTGGAGACTGCGGCCTCTCTGGCTGCCCAGGCCGGTGTGGCGCTGGGCAATGCGTACCGTTATGAAAGCGAGCAGAATCGCGCCCTGGTTTTGCAGCGGGAAATTATTTCGTTGAATCAGTTGATGCAGGCACTGCGCGAATTAAGCAGCCGGCGTGGTCTGGGCGAACTGTTATCGGTCATTGCCAATCGTATGCAGGCCGCCGCTGGTTTTGAGACAGTGATGATCAACCTGGTGGATGTCCAGAGCGGCGAGTTGTATCATGCCATTGGGGTTGGAATCTCTGCGGATGAATGGCATGCACGTCAATCACTCCGTCAGCCGTGGAGTGAGGTGGCGCAGCAGCTTATGCCAGATTTCAAGGTGGGCTCGGCTTATCTCATCCCCTACGACCGTCAACCCCAGTCTGCTCATGCGCTGCCTGACACTCTGGCGGTTGCCGAAGCGGGTGACTGGCATTCAGAAGACCTTCTGCTGATTCCCATATACCAGTCTACTGGTGAACCGCTGGCATTAATCCGCCTGGATAAACCCTACCAACAAAAACGCCCCGATTCACTGACTTATCAAGCCATTGAAATGTTCGTGATGGTTGCGACGCTCACAATTGAAAATTATTACCGCTATCAGGCCTATGAAGCTCAGCTTTTTGTGGCCGAAGAGCTTAAGCGCGAAAACCCGCAGCAAGCCAGCACGATTCGTGCGCTTAATCATCAGATCGCTCAGCTTAGTGCCGGGCTCGAAATTGCCGAGATGGTCAACCGCCAGACATCTGCGCTGGGTGTTTTGCGTACGCTGGGCGAAGAACTGATTCGGCGTTTTGATATGCAGGTTGTTCTTCTGGGTGAGCGAAGCAATCAGGGACCCAAATTAACAGAAATTATCGGTCAAATTCCGGCTGGTGTGAATCTCGAACCGTTATTTGGACAGCGCAATCCGCTGCGTCAGTTGATGCATGATGAACGCATGATGCTGGCAACCGACATGTTGCAAGATGCAGAATGGTCATCTGATGCCATGGTGCGGGCGTTGAATGTTGAAACGATGATCGGCATACCGCTGGTCATTGGAGATGGCAGCCTGGCGGGTGTGGTGGCTTTTTCTGATCAACCCCGGCCGCCTTTTTCAGAAGAAGACCGTCACCTGTTTATGCAGCTCACCAGCCAGGTGGGCATTGCGCTGCAGAATATGCAACTGCTCACAGAAACCCGTCGCCGGCTAAAAGAGCTGGACCTGATGCTTGAGTTTACCCGTGAGCTGGGCAGTTTTGAACCCACGGCCATTTTGAACACCTTAATCCACAGTATTCGCCGCTTTTTGCCCCACGCCAATGCGATCTGGGCGGCACTGTGGGACCCGCACCTGGGGCAGTTATCCAATCGTGCGGCGCTGGGGTATCAGGATGATCAGGCGCTGCTGCAAATTACCTATGATTTGGGCAGCGAAAAACAGCTTTTGCCGGTTCAGGCGTTTCAGTCGGGTCGTCCCATCCGCACCGATGAGATTGATTTTGCTCGTGATTATCAGCTTACGGCCGATGATCTGATGCATTACCGGCAGGCCACCGGCGGGCGGGTGCCGATTTCGTGTCTGTTTGTGCCCATTGCGCGCGGTGATAGTGTGTTGGGTGTGATGGGGCTGGATAATTTTGAATATCCTGCTTCTTTTAGCGAAGATGATGAACTGCTGGCATTTTCACTGGCGCAGCAGGCGGCTCTGGCTCTGGAAAGCGCGCGGTTGTATGCCGATGTTAAAGAGCGCGCCGCACAAATGGAAGCTCTCACCAGTGCGGCGGGTGTTATCACGGGCAGTTTGCACTCGCAGGCATTGATCAATTCGCTGCTGGGTGAGTTGGAAGCCGTGGTGCCTTGCGATACGGCCACGCTGTGGCTGCGCAATGGCGGCCAGTTAAATGTTGCCGCGGCCAGTGGTTTTCAGGATAATGAACAGCGCATCGGGCTGTCGGTTGATCTGCAAGACAGCCGGCTGTTTCAGGGGATGCTCTCGAGCGGCAAACCCATCTCGGTTGGGGATGTGCGCAGCGATGATCGTTTTCTGATCTTGCTGGAACCCGATCATCTCTCGTGGCTGGGGATTCCCTTAATTGCAAAATCGGAATTGATTGGTATTCTTGCGCTTGAAAAGCACGAAGACCATTTTTATAGCCCGGTGCATATTCAGGTTGCCACCACATTTGCCGGCCAGGCTGCGGTGGCCCTTGAAAACGCCCACTTATTTGAAGAAAGCCAGCAGCGCGCGGCCGAACTGGACCAGCGTTCTCACCGGTTGGCGCTGCTGAATCAGTTCTCTTCCAACCTGGGTGCATCGTTGGATGTGGACCATGTTGTGCAGTTGGCCGCCCAGCAGACCCAGCAGGCGCTGGATGTTCATCAGGTTGCGGTGGTTTTTGTGCAGGCCGATGCTGCCCTTTCTGTTGCGTTTGAAACGGGCAGCGGGGAGAAGGTGTATCCCATTGCGCTACCTGCCAACCCGTGGACAGAGCGCTTGATCCAGACCCAGGGAATTTATCGCAGTGATGCCGTGCAGGATGAACCCGAGTTGGCGGACCTGCATGAATTTTTCGCTGAGCGCGGGGCTGTCAGCTTGCTGGCGCTGCCGCTCTCGACCGGTACGATTTTTCAGGGCTGGTTGTGGTTGATGCACGATCAACCCCGCTCGTTTAACCCGGCCGAGGTTGAGCTGGTGCGCACGCTTGGCAACCAGGCTGCAATGGCGGTTCAAAATGCCCGGCTCTATCTTGAAACGCGCACACTGACCGCTGACCTTGAGCGGCGGGTGGAAGTGCGTACGGCAGAACTGCGCCGCGAGCATCATAACTCTGAGACCCTGCTGCGGATTATTACCGAACTATCGGCCAGTCTGGACGTGGATCAGGTGATGCAGCGCACCCTCAATGTCTTGAATGAAGCGCTGAATGCGGGCCAGGCGATGGTGTTGTTGACGCAGGGCGCTGCCCGCAAATATCAGGCGGGTGAGTCTTTGTTGTCCGATCGTAAATCGGGTAAGTCTCCGGCAGATGAAATTGCCCGCTGGGTAAACCGTCAGCGTTCAGGGGTGGTGATCACCGATGTCGCTGCGGATGGCCGGTGGGATTTCTCGGACACGCCGGTTGGTTTTTCTTCTGCGGTTGCGGTGCCTTTGCAGTTGGGTGAAGAAAGTCTGGGTGCTTTGCTGCTCTTCCATGCCGAGCCCAACCGGTTTCTAACCGATCAAATTGGGCTTGCCGAAGCGGCCGCGCGCCAGATTGCCATTACGCTGAGCAATGCCGAACTCTTCAACCTGATCCGCGATCAGTCTGAGCATCTGGGCTCCATGCTGCGCGAACAGCAAATGGAAGCCAGTCGCTCGCGGGCCATTCTTGAATCGGTGGCTGATGGGGTGGTGGTTACCAACCCGTCGCTGGGAATTACCCTGTTCAACCCTTCGGCAGAGCGGATTTTATCGCTGACCGCGGCTGAAGTTAATCGCAAATCTCTGCCTGCCCTGGGTGAGTTGATGGGCGGTGCGGCGCAGAAATGGGTGCAGATGATTCGCACCATTTCTGCGAACCCGGCCGTGGTTCAAGATGCTGAACCGTATGCCGAGCAGATTGAGCTGGAAAATAACCGCGTGGTTGCCATCCGGCTGGCGCCCGTCTACTGGCGCAACGACTTTTTGGGTACGGTCACGGTCTTCAGAGATATTACCCATCAGGTGCAGGTTGACCGGATGAAATCGGAATTTGTGGCCAATGTCAGCCATGAACTGCGCACTCCGATGACCTCCATCAAGGGTTATGTCGAAATTATGATGATGGGCGCGGCCGGAGAGTTAACAGACTCGCAGCGGCATTTCCTCGGGATTGTAAAGAGCAATACCGAACGTTTGACTGTGTTGGTGAATGATTTGTTGGATGTTTCGCGGATTGAGGCGGGGCATGTCTCTTTGAACCTGGCGCGGATTAATGTTGCAATGGTGATGGAGAATGCGCTTTCTGATATTGTGCGCCGTTCCCGCGAAGAGAACAAAGATATCCATTTCACCCTGGAGCTTGAACCCAACTTGCCGCCCGTTATGGCCGACCGTGAGCGTATTCATCAGGTGATCAATCATTTGATGATGAATGGCTATAACTATACCCCGGCCGGGGGCGAGGTTCAAATTCGCGCCCGGCGGATCGGTGACGATATTCAGATTGATGTTCAGGATAATGGTATTGGCATTGCGCCCCAGGATCGCCCGCGGGTGTTTGAACGTTTCTTCCGCGGCACCGATCCGCTGGTGTTGGCGACTGCCGGAAACGGTCTTGGCCTGGCAATGGCAAAGACCTTGATCGAAATGCATCAGGGACGGATCTGGTATGAGAGCGAAGGTGAACCGGGCAAGGGCTCCATCTTCTCGTTCACTTTGCCGGTATTAATAGAGGAAAACTATGGCGAAAATACTGATCGCTGAAGATGAACCGGATATCCGGGTTTTGATTGAATTTACGCTGAAATTTGCCGGACACCAGGTTGTTCCCTGTGGCAATGGCGCTGAAGCGCTGGCGGCAGCGCCGCAAGAAATGCCTGATTTGATTATGATGGATGTGCGGATGCCGCAAATGACCGGTTATGAAGCCTGCCAGCACATGAAGGCCGACCCGCGCATCAGTCATATCCCGGTGGTTTTTCTGTCTGCCAAGGGGCAGGAAGCAGAAATTCAGACCGGCATCTCAGCCGGCGCAACCGAGTATTTATTAAAACCATTTGCGCCAGATGAGCTGACGCAGCGAATTAACGAGTTGCTGGTTCAATACGGTAAAGCATAGGTAGCCATGAGCGCTGTTTTGCTGGATCAAGAAATCGTTCATTATGAAGTGTTGGGCCGCGGAAAACCCGTCATCTTGTTGCACGGGTTGGTGGGGTCGTGGCGTTACTGGGTGCCGGTAATGCAGGCGGCTTCCATTTCTTACCGCGCGTATGCGCTTGATTTCTGGGGTTTTGGCGACAGCGCCCGCGTGCCTGTTCGATATGGGGTGAGTGGGCAGGTGCAGCTTTTGGATCGTTTTTTGGACAGCATGGGGATTGGCCGGGTGGTATTGATTGGTCACGGTTTGGGAGCGATAACTGCGCTTCAATTTGCGGCGACCCACCCCGATATGGTGGATCGGGTTCTGGCAGTGGCCATGCCGTTGACCGCCGAGACCCTGAACCCACGGCTGCGCGCGATTCCTCCGGCCGAATTGGCCGATTGGCTGCTCAGCCGGACGCCGCAAGCTGAGCCGGTGCGGCTTGATGCCGTTAAGGCTGACCCCCTGGCGCTGACAGCGGCCCTGGACCCCCTGCCGGCACAGTCTTTTCAGAGTCTTTGGTCGCCTTACAATCGGGCCTGTTTGCTGGTGCACGGCCAGCTTGACCCCGCAGTGACCCCTCCGCTTTTGGAGCAGGTGATGGATTTGCCCGAGGCAGTACACGCGGTGGCATTTGAAGAATCGGGACATTTTCCCATGCTGGATGAATCTTCCAAGTTTAACCGTCTGATGATTGATTTTTTGACCCTGCCTTCGGGTGAATCGCCGCGCCAATTGCAATTGAAAGACGAATGGAAACGGCGGGTGCGGTAATTTTTCGCGCGGCGATCGTTGACAAACCTGTCTAAACTGCGTATACTACGGGCATAAGAAAAACAGGCTCTTCCGCTTTTTTACGGGGTTTCCCGGCTTAAAACGGCAGCGCTGAAATACATTGACCACGGGGAGTCCGGTACACCGGGCTGAGAGGAAGACTGAAGTCTTCGACCCGAATAACCTGATCCGGATCATGCCGGCGGAGGGAGAGGATTTAAAGGTCAAATCTCACCCTCCCAGGCGGAGGGTGTTTTTGTGTGTGCATTTCGCACGGTTGTTTTTGCCAACGGAGAACTGCCCGATCTTGAACACGCTAGGGCGCTGCTGCGACCGGACGATTTTTTGATCGCGGCGGATGGCGGGCTGCGGCATATAAAATCGCTGGGGCTTCGCCCGCACCTGCTGATTGGCGACCTGGATTCGGTTTTGCCCGAAGACCTGTTGCTGTTGCAGTCGGAGGGCGTGGAAATTCGCCGCCATCCGGTTGAAAAAGACGAGACCGATCTGGAGCTTGCACTGACCGCGGCCGCAGAGAAAGCGGACGATATTCTGGTGGTGGCCGGTCTGGGCGGGCGGTTGGATCATACCCTGGGGAACTTGTATTTGCTGCTGGCCCCTCGCCTGGCCGGGTTGGAAATTCGGTTGGATGATGGCATCGAAGAAGCGTTTTGGATTCGCTGCGCAGCCGATTTGACCGGGCAGCCCGGCGACCGGGTTTCGCTGCTGCCGCTGCTGGGGCCGGTGGAGGGCGTTGTTACCACCCGGCTGCGCTACCCGTTGAAAGCCGAAACACTCTACCCCGAACATACCCGCGGGATCAGTAATGAGATGATCACCCGATCTGCCCGGGTGTCTGTTGCAGCCGGAGTTTTGCTGTGCATCCACACCCGTCATTTTGGCGTTCATTCATCGTAATTTCATTTCAAAAACTTAATGAGGTGCGTAATGTTTTTTAAGAAAGTTTTTTCATGGTTTTTGTTCGTTGCCGTCGTGACAGCCGGCTGTGTTGCGCCAGACGCCGGCGCGGTAGAGGGTGAGGGTGCGGCGGTGTTAACCGTGATGACCCACGATTCGTTTGCAGTCAGTGAAGATCTGGTCAAACAGTTTGAGACAGAAAATAATGTCAAGGTCTCTTTTGTCAAAAGTGGCGATACCGGCGCAGCCTTAAACCGCGCCATTCTCTCTAAAGAAAACCCGCTGGCCGATGTGTTTTACGGGGTTGACAGCACCTTTTTATCACGCGCCCTGGAAGCGGATATTTTTGAGCCGTATGAATCGCCCCTGTTGACAAAAATCTCTTCTGAATATCGGTTGGATGATTCGAGCCGGGCGCTGCCGGTGGATTTTGGCGATGTGTGCATCAATTATGATATCCAGTATTTTACCGACAAGAAACTGCCTGTGCCGCAAAAATTAGACGATCTGTTGCTGCCCGATTATAAAGGCCTGTTGGCGGTAGAGAACCCGGCGACCTCTTCTCCGGGGCTGGCGTTTATGCTGGCGACGGTGGCGCATTATGGCCCCGATAAATTCCTCTCGTTCTGGCAGGATCTGCGCGCCAATGGGCTGGTGGTGGTTAATGACTGGGAGACAGCCTATTATACAAATTTCAGCGGTTCTTCGGGCCGCGGTCCGCAGCCGATGGTGGTCTCATATGCCTCCAGCCCGGCCGCCGAGGTTGTCTTTGCCGAACAGCCGCTGGATGAAGCGCCAACCGGGTCACTGGTCGGTGTGGATATGTGCTTCCGGCAGGTGGAGTTTGTGGGCATTCTGGCGGGCACCCAAAACCGCGCGATGGCCGAGAAATTTGTCGATTGGATGCTCAGCCAACCCTTCCAGGAGGATATGCCTTTGCAGATGTTTGTCTTTCCGGTGAATGCTGACGCCCAACTCCCCGAGGCCTTTCAGAAATGGGCGGCGGTTTCTGACCACCCGGCGCGGCTGGACCCGGTCTTGATCTCTACAAACCGTGAAACCTGGATCAAATCCTGGACGGATACGGTGCTTAAGTGACCTGGCTGAAAAATCAGCTTGCCCAGAAGCGAACCCTCCACCACCGGCACGCCGGTGGTGAAGCTCTCTTGCTGTGGGCTGCGCCCCTGGCGTTTCTGGGCGTTTTTTTTGTTTTACCGCTTATTGCTGTGTTTCGCACCATGTTTCAGGCGCAGGCCACGCCCGGCGCGCTGCAGGGGGTGGGCCCGCTTTTGTGGAGCACCTTCTCTTTTACGATAGGCCAGGCTGCGCTTTCAACCCTGTTGACCCTGCTGGTGGGGCTGCCGGCGGCCTATGTTTTTGCCCGGTTTCGTTTTGCGGGGCAGAGCTTGTTGCGGGTGGCTTCGACGCTGCCCTTCATTTTGCCCACCGTGGTCGCTGCGGCCGGTTTTCATGCTTTGCTGGGCCCGCGGGGGTGGGTGAATAGTCTGTTAATGGCCTGGCTGCAACTGGATCAACCACCGGTGCAAATTGTGAATACTCTGGGTGCAATTTTGCTGGCGCATGTTTTTTATAACACCAGCGTGGTTTTGCGGGTGGTGGGCAGCGCCTGGGCGCAGTTGGACCAACGACAGGAACATGCCGCGCGGGTTTTGGGCGCCAGTGCGTGGCAGACCTTCTGGCAGGTGACCCTGCCGCTGCTGCGTCCGGCTGTGTTTTCGGCCAGTTTACTGGTCTTTTTGTTTGATTTCACCAGTTTTGGCGTTATTCTGGTGTTGGGCGGGCCTGGTTTTTCGACGCTGGAAACCGAGATCTATCTTCAGGCTTTATCTTATTTAAATTTACCGCTGGCCGGGCTGCTCTCGGCTTTGCAGTTGGGGTTCACCCTGTTGATCACTGTGCTGTATCAGCGCGTCTCTGCCGGGCAGCGGGTGCCGCTTACCCCGCGGCTGCGCGGTGAGGGGCAGCGCAAACCGCGCACCTGGCGTGAGCGGCTGCTGGTGTTGGTTACCGTTGCGGCGCTGCTGGTATTGTTGATCTCGCCCATGATCGCCCTGGCGGCCCGTTCGGTGACCCGCCTCGACGCAGCGCGCGGCGAACGCAGGCAGGTGCAGACCGGCTTTACCCTGGATTATTACCGCGAGTTGTTTATCAACCGCCGCCAGTCGTTGTTTTACGTACCGCCGGTGGAGGCGGTGAAAAATTCATTAACCTATGCGGCGGTGACCGTGTCAATTTCGGTCACGCTGGGGCTGCTGGCCTCGGTGGCGCTCACCCGCCGGCTGGCTGCCAACCGCTGGTTGGGAGCCCTGTTAATGCTGCCACTGGGCACCTCGGCGGTGACGCTGGGGCTGGGGTTTTTGCTGGTCTTCAACCGCCCGCCGCTGGATGTGCGCTCGTTTCCGCTGTTGGTGCCATTTGCCCACAGCCTGGCAGCGCTGCCGTTTGTGGTCCGTTCGGTTCAGCCTGTGCTGGCGTCCATCCCGGTGTCTTTAAGACAGGCGGCCGGGGTGTTGGGGGCCAACCCGCTGCGCGTCTGGCTGGAGGTGGACCTGCCGATCATTTCACGGGCGTTGACCGCCAGCGCTATTTTTGCGTTCACCGTATCGCTGGGCGAATTTGGCGCGACCTCTTTTCTCGCCCGGCCCGAAACCCCGACCATGCCCATTGCCATTTACCGCTTTTTTTCTCAGCCCGGCGCATTGAATTATGGCCAGGCGATGGCGATGTCTACCCTGCTGCTGCTGGTTTGTTTGTTCAGCCTGCTGGTGATCGAGCGACTTCAAACCGGTCTGGATCGATTTATCTAGAAAGGGCCTGTCGATGCTGGAAGTTCGTGATATTTATAAGACCTATGAGAACAAACCTCTGCTGCAAGGGGTGACTTTTACCGTTCATCCGGCTGAGACGGTGTGTCTGCTGGGGTCTTCGGGCAGCGGCAAAAGCACCCTGCTGCGCATCATCTCTGGCCTTGAAGAGGCCGAACGGGGGCAGATTGTGTGGGATGGTGAGAATATGCACGACCAGCCGGTGCACCGGCGGAACTTTGGGCTGATGTTTCAAGATTATGCGCTGTTCCCGCACCGCAGCGTGGCACAGAACATTGCCTTTGGGCTGCATATGCACAAACACCCGCTGCAGCAGATTGAGGCGCGGGTGCAGGAAGTGTTGCGAATGATCAACTTAACCGGTTTTGACCGGCGGCGGGTGACCGATCTTTCGGGGGGTGAACAGCAGCGTGTGGCGCTGGCGCGCGCGCTGGCCCCGCGTCCGCGGCTGTTGATGTTGGACGAGCCGCTGGGAGCGTTGGACCGCGCCCTGCGTGCGCAGTTGGTGGAAGAATTACGCCGGATTCTGCGTGCTGAGGGTATTCCGGCCATTTATGTGACCCATGACCAGGAAGAAGCCTACACCATTGCAGACCGGATGGTGCTGCTGCATCAGGGGCGTGTGGCGCAAGACGCCCCGCCGGCCGAGGTGTATCGCGCACCGGCCTCGGCCTGGGTGGCCCGTTTTCTGGGGCTGGGGGCCATTCTTGGCGGAACCGTGGTGCAGGAAGAACCGCTGCGCGTGCAGACGGCGCTGGGTGTGTTTATGCCCGATGGTTGTACAGGGGGGAATGTAAAAAACGCTGCGACGATCAATCTTTTGTTTCGTCCCGCAGGGGCCAGGGTGGTGGGGCTGGGCGCAGAAGGGTCGGCGACCAACTGCCTGACCGGCCGGGTGACCGATGTTATTTTCAGGGGAGAAGATTATCGCGTGGATGTTCTGGCGCAGAACAATCAGGAATTTCAGTTTGTGCTGTCGGACCCGGTGCAACCGGGGGCAGAAATCACACTGTGCCTGCCGGAGGAATCGATCACCTGTTTGCCGGCCGACTAGTCAGCGCCCTTTTCGGCGCCCAGCGCCCAGGCCACGAGGTTAAACTCTTCGGGGTGGGCAAAGACCGTTTGCAGCTCGTTCAGGGCCGTGCGCGCGCGCCGGCGTTCTTCATCTGTAATATCCAGCAGGGCAAATTCATCTTCATCCAGCACGATTTTGCGCCTATCCGGAAAAACCGCCAGGTCCAGCGCCAGGTCAACATAGATGACCGTGTCGTCTTTTATCTGAGCGGGCCGGGTGACATTGCAATACCAGAGTTTGAGCCGGTCATCTTCGCGGTCACGGATTTCAAAGATATTAAACCACTGGCTGGTCAAGAAAACTTCTAAAAAACGGTCATTGCGGCGCAGCGTCTCTCCGAAAAAGGGGAGATCATCGCGGTTGAAGCGTGCTTCGATGAGTACGCCCTGCCTCAGATATTGAATCACCCGCCCGTTGTAGCGCCAGGTCTCCACTTCTTGCGGATTTTGTTTGATGACGGTTACATCCTGCATTATACCCTCAAAGATTGAATCTGATTGTGACGAACGCCCCACACTTGAGCAGCCGATCACGAAGTTTCTATCACCCCGGGTGGATTAAAAAGGCGGTTTCAGATCGAAACCGCCTTTTTAAATTCAGAACAGGGTGTTTTTACAACAGGCCGATCCCGGCTAGGGGCAGTGCGGTTTCAAGAATGTCACCAAAGACGCCGGCTGATGCGGCGACGATCAGCCCGATCACCAGGCAGCAGCACAGAAGCAGCAAAACAACGATTGCAATAATCCAGCCCACCGGGCTCTTTTTCTTGGGAGCTTCCACCCCGGCCATCGGCGGGATCGTTTCGGTGTGGACATTGGGCCGGTCAAAACCGGAGACATTGGGCTGCACATCAATGACTTCCGGTGTGGAAACCGGGCGGGGAGCATCTGGCTGGCCGACCGGTGCGCCGGTATCCCACACTTCGGCGGCTGCCGCAGTGTCGAACTGGGATGCGGCCGCGTTTAAATCTTCACCGCCTGCTTTCGGCTCTTCGGGCATATTCCATTCGTTTTGTTGGTCGCTCATTGGGGTCTCCTTTTTGGGCAAAGCAAATATGGATTATTAATTACGCAGAAGCGGTTTTTTCTCCCTTTAACCACCAGCGATAAATGATCCAGGATGTTAGCAGCACCAGCATGCAGGCGATGATCACAGGGACCACCACCGACAGGATGGAAACGAGCATGGAGGTGAAATCTTCCAGAATGCTGACCGGCACATTGCCTGCGCCGCCCGTGGTGGCTGTAACCGCGGGGCGGACGGCCACCGATTTAACCGTGTGCACTCCTCCGGCAATCAACAGCCCCATCGCCAGCGATAGAACTGGGTGAACATCGGTCACCACCTGAGCGCTGGCTGCAAAGGCCACCGCACCGGCTGCGGGCCGCACAAAGGTTTGAATGATATCGTTAATGTGATTAACAGCCGGGATCTTGTCGGCAAAGAATTCGATCAACGACAAAACCACCAGCAATCCAATAATCCACCAACTGGTCAATACATCCCACGGCGCCTGTAAGTGAAGCAGATTGGTGAACCTGGCCAACAGGGCAACGCAGAGAAGCGGAATGTAGGCGTTCAATCCTGCGCTGGCCGAAAGGCCGAAAGCAGTGAAAATACCCATCAACTCCAGCATGATCCTCTCTCCAATCCAAACGCCTTAAAGCGCTTGATTTGTAAAAAATCCATCCCATGTTCCGGTTAACCAGTATCGCCCCGCATCCATAACTGCAATTTGCAACAGGCTGGTGCCAAAACCTGCAATCACATAGGGCGTGATCTCTTCTGAGGTGAGAAAGCGGTTTTCTTTTCGCCGCATCAATACCCAGACCAGGGTGTAGACCAGGCTGAGAATGGCAAGGATTGTGGCCGACCCGAGCACCGCCAGCGGGTAAACCAGGAGCGGATTTTCAGAATACATCGCCAGACCCAGGACTGCCCCGGTTGCCAGCACGGCTGCCAGGTCGCTCCAGCGGCCAAGAGCGGGTTTCCCGTTCCAGTCGCGCCAGATGGTCTGATTAAATGTTGGGTAGACGATGGCAGCCATTCCCAGTCCCAACCCGATGCCGGTGGTCAGCCGCAGCCAGTTTTGGGGTGCATACAACCCCGGGGCAGCGGGAAAAAAACGTAAATATGAATTGACGCCATCCAGCCCAAACGCGACCAGAAATAGCCCCAGCACCAGTGAGATCTTCAATGGCGGCATTCCACCGGCGCGTTTGCGGCGCAGTTGATAGATCAAGCCGGCGGCGGCCCCCAGGTACATGCCATTGCAGCGGGCACACAGGGGCGTCTGCCGGTCGCCCATGAAAAATGAGCGCGAGCCGATGCGATGGCATACCGCATAACCCACGGCATCCGCTTTTCCCAGCAGACCGGGGGGTGTAAAAAACAACCACACCCCGAGGAGAATTCCAACGGCAATGGCTAACAATAAATTTTTTGAACGATAATTCTTCCTCATGGTTGGTTTCATTATAGAGTTTCTTAACTTTGATGACAAGGATAATGAAAATGGGAAATGGGAATTGATGTTTTGCTCCACATCCCCAGACTTCTGGCAGACCGGGTAAAATAGAGGCATGTTTGGAGGTATTGCATGTTAAGGAACCTATTTGCGTACTGCGTCTTGTGCGCAGTCATTCTGACCGGTTGCACGACGACCACCCCCCAGACGACCCCGCAGCCCGAAATTTGGGGTACGCTGCCACCGACCCAACCGGTGATCTTTGAGCCAACCGGCACTTTCGAAGCGGACACGCCTGAAGCTGCTGCAACTTCGCTGCCGCGCCCTACCGCTGCGCCGGGCGTTAACCCGCTCACCGGCTTGCAGGCTGAGGGCGGGCGCCTTGAGCGCCGTCCGGTAATTGTTAAGGTGGAAAACCTGCCGCGTAATAATCGCCCGCAGTGGGGGCTGAATGAAGCTGACCATGTTTACGAGTATTACACTGAACAGGGCACAACTCGTTTTGCTGCTATTTTCTACGGAAATGATGCCCAAAAGGTTGCACCGATCCGTTCGGCGCGCTGGTTTGATCTGCAACTGGTGCAGATGTATAAATCGTTTTTTGTTTTTGGCAGCGCGTATTCCGATTTGCTCAAAGCGTTGTTTGAGTCGGATTTTAGTGATTACCTGTTGATTGAGACCCCCGACACCTGTCCGGCGCTGTGTCGCAGCGACCCCAATGGGCGAAATGTCTTGATGGCTGATACAGCCGCCGTACACGATTATATGCAAAGCCTGGGCGTGGATGATGCAGCTCAAGACCTTTCTGGTTTTGCCTTTGCCGATCAAGCCCCCGAAGGCGGCGAAGCGGTTGGGCAGGTGTTTGTGCGGTTTTCGGGCGCGATCTATAACCGTTGGGATTACAACGCAGAAACAGGGCGTTATGAACGCCATGCCGACCGGGCGGATGACCTGAGCGGGCAGAACGAACAATATGACCCATTGCTTGACCGCAATACTGAGGAGATTATTCAGACAGATAATCTGGTGGTGCTGGTGGCCGAATATCATCCGGTGGTGATTACCGACAGCTCGGAGGTATACGATATTCCTTTAATTGGAAAGGGCTGGGCCTTTGCTTTTCGCGACGGGCAGCTTTATAACCTGGACTGGGTGCGGGAAAGGCCGGAAGATCTTGTGCATTTGACCTGGCCAGACGGCAGCACCTATCCGCTGAAGCCGGGGCGCACCTGGTTTGAAGTAATCAACCGCTCTTCCAACTGGCAGCGCCAGGAAGATGCGTGGCGGTTCACCTTCCGTCTGCCTTGAGGTGCCCTTTCAGAACACTGCCTATCGCAGCCGGAGCGCGGGTGAATTTAACCGCCACTGCGCTTAAGAATTTTGAAATCGCTTATAAGACGGTAATGGTTTGACATTCCACTACCGTAAGGCTAAAATGAATTTACTTGGTCCCCAGACGTGTGGCGACCAACTTTGCATAATCATCGGGAGCTGCCGTGAGTAGGTGGACGGGCAAAATGATCATTGGCCTAACCGGAAATATTGGTTCAGGCAAAAGTGTGGTTCGGAAGATGCTGGAGCATCTGGGCGCCTATGGCCTGGATGCAGATGCTTTGGCGCATCGCGCGGTGGCGCGCGGCGCACCTGGATATCGCCCGGTTGTGGAGGCTTTTGGAAGCTGGGTGGTTGGCCCGGACGGCGAGATTGACCGCGCCCGGCTGGGGCGGCTTGTCTTTGGCGACCCCGATGCTCTGCTGCGCCTTGAAAAAATCGTTCATCCACTGGTGGACCAGGCAGTGGATGTGCTGGTGCGGCGGGCTTCGCAACCGGTTATTGTGATTGAAGCCATTAAACTACTGGAGTCTAACCTGGTAAAAAATTGTGATTCGATCTGGGTCACACTGGTCTCGCCAGAGGTTCAACTTCAACGTCTGGTCAAGCAGCGCGGCATGACCGAGCCAGACGCCCGCCAGCGGATCGCTGCTCAACAGGCCTCGCTGGCCCAGAAAACCGCCGCGGCGCAGGTCTTGATTCGCAACGACGGCTCCTTTACCGAGACCTGGCTTCAGGTAAGCGCCGCCTGGCAGAAACTGGTCCCGGGGGTCGCTGCGCCTGTCGAGCCGGTGAAACCGGCTGCCCCGCTGGGCACGCTTTCGGTGGAGCGCGCTCGCCCCAAGCATGCGGTTGAAATGGCATCGTTCTTGAATCTGCACCGCAAGGGTGCGCGAATGTTGACCACCGATGATTTGATGGCCATGTTTGGCGAAAAAGCATTTTTGTTGCTGCGCAGCGGCGCAACCCTGTCGGGGGTGGTCGGGTGGCAGGTGGAGAACCTGGTTGCCCGAACTCTGGATCTGATCATTGCGCCCGAGATTCCGGCCGAACGTGCCCTGCCGCTGCTGTTGACCGAAATGGAAAAAGCCTCGCGTGATTTGCAAAGCGAGGCGTCTCTGGTTTTTGTGTCACCAGAGCTGGCCGCGCTAAACAATATCTGGACTTCAATAGGGTATGAACAGCGCACTGCCCAGAGCCTGGGTGTTCGCGCCTGGCAAGAAGCTGCCGAAGATTCGAAGCCGCCGGCCCAGACGGTGCTCTTCTTTAAACAACTTCGTCAGGACCGTGTTCTGAGACCAATCTAACAGGAAGTTGAACCCTGAGGGTAGGGTTGTATCGTGTCTGAATTGCTGAACGAACTTTTATTTTTGTTCCAACGTTTGAGCCTGGAAAGCCTGATCGATATTTTTCTGGTCACGGCCATCTTTTTTGTGTTGCTCAAGTTTGTTCAAGGCACTCAGGCAACTGCGCTGCTGCGCGGTATGTTCTTTCTGATCATCGTGCTCAGCCTGTTGACCAGTCTGGTCGACTTGCCGGCGTTTTCATGGCTGGTGCAAACAATTTTACCGGCTCTTTTTCTGGCGATTCCGGTAATTTTTCAACCCGAGCTTCGCCGCGGGCTCGAAAAATTGGGCCGGGCGGGGTCGGGGCAGTTGTTTCCGGTGCGGCTCCCGCCGCAGGCAGAAGCAATGA
>CAZQLE010000013.1:0-19770 GCA_964593905.1 uncultured Anaerolineaceae bacterium
ACAGATACGAGGCGGCCAAGTGGCTCACCATGCGCCGATGGCTTGAAGCCAATCTCGACGACGAGTTCGCGAAAGATGTTCGAGCCAACCTGACTTCGGAACCCGAGCGTTATGCCGCTTACACGCGTGAATACCTGGGCTGGGGTGTGTTTGCGCTGATGCCGCGGTGACGCGTTGGCGCACATCCTGCTCCCTAGCAGAATCTACGCCTGCCCCAGCGCCATGCTTCGCGACCGTAAACCGTTAGATCAAAATGCAAATATCTCCATGCGGGCCAAGTCGCATGTACGGGTACCTGCTTCAAGGCGCCCGACACTAAGTGCAGGTGAGGGGCGTACGTTCCGGCCGGTGATGAGCCGGTAAGGATAAAGCTTAAATGATAAAGTGCCTTCCAGAAATGGAGGGCGCTTTATCATTTATATTCCTGGGGAATATGAGTATTGTTTGACTTAAATTTGATCGCGCAGTTGTTCGAGGGTTTTTACCCTGGGTTGGTGGGGCATTTCGCCAAGCTATTTTCGTTGCCGATATATAATAATTGAAATGCTTAAGCCATTATCCAGCCAAATGACTGGGGGTCGCTTACGCTTACACCTTTCGCGAGATGATTTACGGCAGGTGGCTTTGTGCCGAGTGATGGGGGCTTTTCTGAAATGAAAAAAGACCATTCCCGTTCCACCCTGCTTCCTTTGATAATAATCCCAGTCGGAGGATTATTGGTACTCGGGACATGTTATTTATTCTATTTGTTCACCTACAATTTTGTGGAATCCCGATTTTTCCCCACCAATCCTACTTTAGTACCTGCCGGCATTATGCGCAGAGCTTATGCTCTGGTACTCTTGGTTCTTTATTTGGCTTTGCTTCGCACAAAGATTTCTGACATCATCAAGTCCACCATCTTTGTCGGTCCAATGGGCATATTTTTTACTACGGCAACCCTCACTTTCTATGAAAAGCCAGCCTGGGCTATTGCAGTCACCGTTGTTATTGTAGCTGTCAGCACTTTACTGCTGTATAGATATAAGAAGCCCTGGATTTATTATTATGCTATTGCGATTACCGTTCTGGCTTCGATTGCCTTAGCCTGGCCGAAGGCTTAAGCATTTGGTCACCTGCCAGCGATGAGCAACGTTATGAGAAAAGGCGGTGCGGGCTTTCGCTCACACTTTCAGAGAAGCGGCCCCAAACGGCAGATGCATCGCGGGTGTCTGGTGGCTTTGTCTGCCAGGTTACATCTTTGCCGGTAACGCCTGCCGTTCGATTGAAACTCTCACATCTGTTGCGCGGACCGGGTCGGATATATGGGTTGCATACCTGTCTCACGAGGGGCTGATATGCGCTCTTGGCGTAAGTTTTGGCCGGTGCTGTGCCACTGATTTTTTTTGATTGTATAAGGACGTTTCTCAGCTATGAGGAGCGTCTTTTTAATTCGCCATGCTGATTGGCAATGGTATACTTTTCAGCAATACGTTAAAAGGCGGCCCTTTGTTCTAAAGGAAAATGCATAATATTGCTCAACAATATTATCTTAAGGAAACCAGGCATGTATTTTGATTTATTGACTGTATTTCTTTTTGCTTTGATTTGGATATGTATAGTCGCATCTCTCTGGTTGAAGAAAAAGAAAAGTCTCGTTTATTTGATTTTCTTTACCCTGTTCTATGTCTACATCGTTAAGGTTCTAGATTACACATTATTTCAATTTCAATCTCTAATTCTTCTAAAATATTTTATGCCAAACCTTATCCTGAATGGACAAACGGTTGGGAAAGACATAAATCTTATTCCGCTTATCACGCTCACTCCTCAAGATCTGGAAACCTCGCTTCTAAACATTCTGCTTCTGATTCCATTCGGCTTCGGACTGCCCTTCATTACGAATTTTCGCGTGAAAAAGATAGTTGTTCTGGGTGCACTCTTTAGTATCGTGATTGAGCTTCTGCAATTGATAACAGGATTCGTAGCAAAAATCACTTTTCGGATTGCCGACATCAATGATGTGATATTCAATACAGTGGGTGTCGCAATCGGCTATATTCTATTTGTTGGATTCGTGCGCATTTATCGCCACATATCGCATAATTGGGCGGTGGCAGCGAATCCGATCTTGCGCTATATCGCTGAGCGACCGCAGATTGATAAAGAATAACCCACGAGTCAATCTATAAAAAGAATATGAGAAGTACATTGCCTCGTGATGGCGCGGTGTTTTTTTATACGAGGTTGGTAAGAGAGCATTCATCCTCTGCAAGTTACTCGATGATAGATACCCCTCAGGCTTGCGTTGGTTGGTTTTTTGATTGTACAATCTGATGCGACGGCACAAAAAGTCCTTTTTCTGATTTTCGTTATCTCTGCCGCACAACAGAACACCCTCTGGAGATGTATCGTGAGTAGATTTGGTTCTGATCCGCTTCTTTTTTTCAATTCTGTGTACCAGAATATTGCGCCCTGGGATATTGGTTCACCTCAGCCTGCTATGGCTGCTCTTATCGAAAAATATCCGCCTGTAAATCCAATTTTAGATCTTGGCTGCGGCTCTGGCGACCTTGCAATTTATTTGGCAAAGCTGGGGCATCCAGTTGTTGGGATTGATTTTGTTGAATCTGCCATCAAGAACGCCCAGGAAAAAGTTGCCGCTCTTTCCAATAAGACGGCGCGATTATTAAGTTTTCAAGTGGCAGACGCTCTAAAGCCCTCTTTACTTCAAGAAAAATTTGGAGCGGTTTTTGATTCGGGCTTTTATCATTTATTTAATCCAGACCAATGCGAGCAATTAATTGATGAAGTTGCCTCAATCTTGAAACCACACGGTTGTTATTATTTGCATGAGTTTGCAATCGAATTTCCAGTACCCAATGTGCCCCGCCAAATTTCACTTGATGAATTACAAATGCGTTTTACGTTTGAAAAAGGATGGCGTATTAAAGAAATTCAAACCGTAGAATTCCTAAGTCGAGTTGCTCCGCCTGTGCCAGCAACCTGTGCTTGTATAGAGCGTCTTCCAGTTTAAATCGCGCCTGACAAAGCGCCCCGTAAGATCATCGGGATGTGATATACACCGGGTGCTGGGGACGGCTGCATTTTCAAGCATTTTGCAGAGCGTGGCTTCGAGTTTTTCCTGCTCTCCTGTGTGCCTGCGGCACAGTGCTGGCAGAACCCACGCCCGCCCACACGCACGCTCTGCGAACGCAAGCCGTTCGGCGGCACCCTGTAAAGAACCTGGAGTGTTAAGGATTGCAAACAGAATGTCGAATGATACTGCTCATAAACGATGGTGGCAAATCTTTGAGGTAGTCTTTGGTATTCCTTTTCTCGTTGCGATAGCCTTGCAACGAGTCAAATCCATCTCCCTTCCAGGTGAATTTCTGATGCCAGCCATCATACCCACAGGTTCTTTTCTGATTGTGGTGGGCGTTAGTCTTGTAGTTCTTGCCCGGCGCGAGTTCGCGCGGTATGGTCAACCGACCGACCCCGGGCTTTCTACAAGCAAGATTGTTACTACAGGGGTCTTCTCTGTCTCACGAAATCCTCTCTATCTTGGCGGCATTTTCATTCTGGCAGGAATTTCTTTCGCATTCAATCTTCCCTGGGTTTTAATTCTTCTCATTCCATCCATTATCATCTGCTATTACATTCTTGTAGTACCGGAGGAAAGATATCTTCTCGCCAGGTTCGGTGAGCAATATCAGGCGTATGCTATGGCAGTTCACCGCTGGATTGGGCGCAAATAGAGGTTATACGAACATCATGTTCCCAAACAGAATTCACGCTTATCCCAGTGTCAGTAATGTGAGCCGTCAGGTTTTCACGTAATCTCAGACCAGCTATGATTATTGAGGTGCCGAATGCCTTATCACCTGGATGCCGAAACAGTAAGCCTCGCTGCGTTGCAAAAGCGAATTGAGGAAACCGATCTTGTGCCGAGCCGAACTTCACTGCTGGACGGAATAAATGCAAAGATAAAAGCGCTCGAACAACAGGGTATCATCACGCTTGCCAGTCTGCGGGAAGGGTTAAAAACCGCCAGGCGTTTGGAAGCGCTATCGAAAGCGACCGGGATCGACATGCAGTATTTGACCCTGCTCAGGCGGGAAATTGAAGGCTATTTTCCAACACCGCCTGCGTTGAAGGCATTCGATTGGCTGCCGGAAGAAGAGATTGCAAAGCTCGAAAAAAAGGGGATGTTGCATGCTGCCGCGTTGTATGAGGCAGCCGACAGCAGCGAGAGCAGAACTGCGCTTGCGAAATCGACCGGCATGGACGCTGCCATTCTTGAGGCACTCGTTCGGTTGGCCGATTTGACGCGAGTGCAGTGGGTGAGCCCGCTGACAGCCAGAATGCTGGTGGAGGCTGGCTGCGACAGCGCATCCAACCTGGCGGCAGCCGATGCAGAAGAACTGTGTGAAGCTCTTGTGCGCGTCAATTCGGGAGACCGGTTTTTTAAGGGAAAGATCGGCCTGCGCGATATCAAAAGGCTGGTTCGGGCGGCCAGTTATGTTCCCTGCTGACTGAAAAGCGGATCACCGGTTGCGGCGGATCTCTGCCGTATTCGCGATCTGTAAAAAATTGGAGAAATGATGAAAGAGCCTGGTCCTCGTTTCTGGCAAATTTTCTTCGAGGTTTACGAAAACTTACCCCGTCAGGGGCCTGGTAACCGCGCTTGCGCTGCCAGAGCCCTGGCTCTTTGCCCTGACCTTCCCCATTCCCCCGTGATTCTCGACCTGGGCTGCGGGGTCGGCGGACAGACCCTGCAGGTTGCCGAACTTACAGCGGGTTCCATCATGGCGATCGACAGTCATGCGGCCTCCATCGAAAGGCTGCAGAAGGCCATCACAGTGCGGGGGCTTGGGGAGCGTGTCAGGGCAATGGTCGGAGATATGACCCGTCTGGAGCTGCCGCCAGAAAGTTGCGACCTCATCTGGTCAGAAGGGGCGTTGTATAGCATCGGGCTGCGAAATGCCCTGCACGTCTGTTATGGATTGCTGCGACCCGGCGGCTATCTTGCGTTTACCGATGCGGTCTGGCGCAAGGAGAACCCGCCTGCCAGTGTGAAGGATAGTTTTGACCTGGACTACCCGACCATGGGTCGGCTGGAGGAGGATCTGGCAGCGTTACAAGATTCTGGTTTTGTGCTGGTGGGGCACTTCACTTTGCCAGATGAAGCGTGGTGGGATGATTTCTATATACCCATGGAAACCCGGATTGCGGAATTGCGCGGCAAATATACGAACGATGTTGAAGCCGCGGCCATACTCGACAAACTCGCCGAAGAGCCCGAGCTGCACCGCCGCCATTCCGAATTCTATGCTTATGAGTTCTTCGTGGCGCGCCGCCCGCTGATAACGCCAACCGATCTGGGGGTTGGTGGAGATCGTTAAGGATTGGGGATGGTTGATGAAACCCAAAAATAATCTTGCGCCCGGCCAGCAATGCACCCTCTGTTCAACGCTCTCAGACCAGGAATATGCCTGTCAAAAATATGGTTCTGAGATTGGGAACACTTTTTTGCCGTTGGCTGTTGAGAAACTCACGATCGTTCGAGATTTTCAACCCTTTGGCAGTCGTAAGCTGCAACTGCGGCAGTGTGCTGAGTGCGGCACTTATTACCTGTACAAAACAGACTATGAATACCTGGTCAATGGCAGTGAAGATGAAGAATTTTTGGTACGCCTGACAGAGGATCAGGCCGCCGAATATCTGAACCGGCCTCTTACTGCTTGATGTGCTGCCCAGTAAACAAAACCTGCACACCGCCAGACGGTGAATATTAAAAAACCGCCTTGCAAAAATGGAGGTTTTTTTGGTTGCAGGGGTGTTGTGTATTTGTATAATTGTAGTTATCAATTGGGTGGAAAATCATTAATACAGTGTTTTTTATTTGATATTGTGCTTTCAGGTAGGGCTTATATCCGCTTTTGTGTCAGAAATGCAAACCATTTGATTGATCAACAAGGGTTTTGAAAAAATATGTAGGAAATTTCATGGAAAAGGTATATCAACCTACAATTTCAGAGCAACTTTTTGAAAGGTTCTGTTTAGAAATGAGCATCCCTTTCATTAGGATTCTGGAGGATAAGGTACAAACGCCAGACTACGACATCCTTTTGGACCAGCATTATGTTGTGGCTGAAATTAAACAGTTTGATATTAACGATGATGACCAAAAAATTATTGAAGAATTAAAGCAATATGGAATAGTATCGTACGAAAGGAATTATGTAAACCGTGTTAGAAATAAGGTGCAAAGCGCCAAGGGTCAATTAAGATTAAGGGCGCAAGATGATCACCCGGCATTATTAGTTCTTTATGACAATGTTTCCCTAAGAGATTTAAATGCCACAGATATAATGCAAGCAATGTATGGTGAAGAAATTTATACGATTGGCTTTAGTAAAGACTGGGAAGTTCTTTCAATTGACGGAAAATTTGGGAAAAACAAAAAGTTTACAAAAACACAAAACACAATTTTTAGCGCGATTGCGGTTCTTGAAATGGTCGACCTAAATCTTAATTTGTCGGTTTTTCATAATTATTATTCCAGACGACCCATTAATCCAGATTGGATTAGAGCAAAAAATATCAAACACTTTGCAATTGATCCAAATACACGAAAAGGCTTATTAGAATGGGTTGAAATCTGATGATTAATTCAAATGAGCCCAACCCCGTGCGGACGTGGCCCACGCTTTCAGGGATTCGACCCCAACCCCGCAAGGATTCAGCGTCTGGTGGCTTCTCTCGCCAAATCTCGTTCTCCCGGTAACACCTATCGTTAGATTATTACCTTTACGACCCATACATGTATCTTGCACGGGGATGATATGCGCCTTTGGCGTAAGTTTAGGCCAGCGGTACAATCCTAAACGCAATGGTTTGCGTGAGGTGAGCCGGGTGGGGCGCTGTTATTCGTAATGGTATCTCGCCTGCAGGAAATCGATCTGATCATCCCGAACCAGGTAAACGATGCGATGCTCCTGAGTCAGCCTTCTTGACCATGCCCCCGGAGTGAGATATTTAAGCGGTTCGGGTTTGCCTATTCCCTCGAAAGGGTCTCGTAAAATGGCCTCGATGAGGTCGAACGCCCTGAGCGCAAGCTTGTGGTCGGTTTCCACCCAGAACCGCAGGTCCTGGATGAACTCTGGTTGGAATACCGCCGCACGAACCTTTTTACTCAAGATCGACCTCGCGCCGCAAAGCATCGACCGTCAGCGGTTGGGCTTCGTTTTTCAATGCCCGGCCAAGCGCCGATAGCAGACGTTCGGCATTGGCTGGCGAGCGCAGCAGGTAGGCGGTCTCCATCAGGCTTTGCAGTTCTGAGGCAGCGATCATTGCCACTTCCTCTTCGCCCCGGCGTTGAATTACAACCACTTCGCGATTGTGCGTCACCTGATCCAGCAGCTTTGCCAGCCCATCGCGGGCCTGGGTATAGGTGGTTTGAATAGTCATTTTCTTCTCCATTCTGTACAGGATAACTGTACGGAATTATCGCTATTTTGTCAAGTGTTTACAAAAATATCGAAGCAAGGTCGCCATCATTGCAGCCCGCTACGGGTACAGGCCTGTACCACGTGGCGGATGATATATGCCTCCGGGGTCTGTACATGGGTATAATTAATGACTACGTATCGGGGTTTCATAAAAAAAAATTAATAGTCGGGCAACATAAGCTGTCAGAGCTGAAATATGCAGGAGCATTATTTTATGCGCCATACCCGCGAGGAAGTAATCAAGCGTACGATTCAGGAGTTCGAACGCCTGGATCATCTGGTTAGCAGCCTTAGCGATGAGGATTGGAATCGATTGTTAACCAGACCCGAGACCAAAGACCCCTGGACGGTGAAAGATGCCCTGGCGCATATTACCCATTGGAAGGCTGACACGCTCAGAAAAATCAAGAAACAACCCGTAGCGGCAGAGGAGAAAGGGCTCAATTGGACGGATGGGAACCATCTCATCTACGAGCGTTGGCGGGATCGCTCTCCACAGGAGGTTTTCGCCTGGCACAGGCAAGTTCAGGAAGATGTGCTGGCTGCGCTTCAAGATGCACCTGAAGCATGGTTCAGTGGCAGAGAGCGCCGACCAGAATGGCCCTTTGATCTGGACGATCATTCCAGCTACCATCGCGTAAACGACATTGAACAGGCATTGAAAAGATCAATAAAGTAATTATTGCCCGATCAAGCGTACGGCTGGCGGCGGGTGTACGCCGCGTTTTTGCCGGTTTTCAATGCCTTGGCCAGAACTCTTACCTGCCTCGCGCTGCATGTGTGGTTGTGGTTATAAGGAGTCTCCTATGCGCCCTACCTGGTTCATCCTGCTGTTGATTTTGTCGCTTGTTCTGGCCGCCTGCAGCAGTACGGCCGCGCCATTACCGACCCCCACCGCCACCCCGGCCAACCTGCCGACGGCAACCCCGCTGCCCACAGCAACCCTGCCACCCGCGGTGACCATTGCGCCTTCACCCTCGCCAGATGCTCCGCCGCCGCCTGCTTCTTCGCCAGGGACACTTTACTGGCCAATGCAGGCCTTCTCAGAAACCGGTGACCCGGATTGGGCTGCCGGTGAACCCGATGTGAGCGACTGCTCTGCGCCGATGCAGCCCGTCTGGGCGCCCTCCACCTCCGAACCGTCCGAAACCCTGACCCTGGCTTACCCTACGCCTGTGCTTGCCAGCCAAATTGACCTTTACTACCTCGGACAGCCCGGTGATATCCTGCGCGTCGAGGTGCAAAACAGTCTCTCCGGGCTGGGACGGCTCATCCATGACGGCCAACAGTCCGCGCCCAGTCTGCCCGATGGCGAATGCCCGGCCAAACTCTCTCTGCCAGTCGACGTGGATTTTGAGATCGACACCATTTTTGTCACCATTGCTGTTTCTGCCAACCCGCTGCAAATTGATGCAGTGGGTCTGACCGGCGAGCTGCTCGGGCACTTCGATGCGCCGGTTTTCTGGCGTGTGCCGCTGCCCGGCACCCCGGTCAGCCTGGCTGCCAGCGCCGACGGCCTGGTTTACGCCGTCACTGCGTCTAAGAGTCTGACCGCCTATGATGTCGAGGGCAACCGGCTGCGCGAATTTGCCATACCCGACCTGGCCCAGCTTTCTGACGTGACCACCGACTCGCGCGGCAACCTGCTGGTTGTGGATGACGGCTTTGGCTGGTTTATTCTCATGTCGCCTCAAGGTGAACACCTGACCATCGGCGGTGATGATCTATACGGTCAGACCGCCGTTAGCCCCACTGACGGTAATTTTTACATCCTGAAAGACAAATTCCTGCTGGTTTACAGCGCCGAAACCGCCAAGCTCCTGCGCCAGATGCCGCTCGACGAGACGCCAGCATACGCCAGCCTGGCTTTTGACCCCCAGGGCCGCCTGTTTACCCTGCGCAACCCCGGCTGGCAGCCCGAACTGCTGCAACTTGACCCGCAGACAGGCGCCGAACTGGATGCCAGCCCGCTTGCGCGGGCTGATCAGTACCCCATCGAAATTGTCGCCCGCGATCTGGCGATTGATGCCAGCGGTAATTTTTATGTCCTGTTCGGGATGAATACCGGTCAAATTGCCATTCACCTGCTGGACCCCCGCGGCAACTTTGTCAGCCGTTTTGGCCGCCTGACCTCCGATGTTGACGATTGGCCCGAAGGCGCTTTCCTCGACCCGCGGGCCCTCGCGGTCAGCCCGGATGGCCGCTTCATCCTCGTCGCAGACGGTTACGACGAAACCGCTTACCTGACTGCCTTTATGCTGGAAATCGACGATAACCCCTCTGCGGTGAAGTAAGGCGCAGGCTGCCTGTTGGAAGGTCGACAGTCTGAGTTTTCAGGTTTGAACAGCAGCGGATAAATCTCTCGAAAGAATTCGAGAACCTGCCCCTGCCAAATTCGGCGGCAGTACGGGAAACCTTAAGGCAGTATTCCATATAGACCCTGCCAGTAAAAACACCTTCAACGGTAAGTCCGGTGGAATCCCGGTTCGAGATCGATTATGACTAAAAAAGAGTATTTTGAGATTCGAATGGAAGAACTGCAAAGTCTGGGCAACTGGGCTGCCGATTGTGCTGAAAGAGCATTACCAATTTACGAAGAATTGTATAGTGGGGATGCTCGCCCGCGCGATGCGATAAATGGTATACGGGTTTTTGCCGATGGCGGAAAAAGAAGTGCAAAATTGCGTGTGCTTGCGTTGGACGCATATCGCGCATCGCGGGAAGCAAAAGATCTTGCAGCTTCAGCCGCGGCTCAAGCTGCAAGCCTTGCAGCCGCGGCTGCTTATACACATCCATTCGTTGATATCCAACAAGCAAAGCATATACTGGGTCCGGCAGCATATGCAGCATTCGCCATTGAAATCAAGAATAACAACGATCCCCAATATGGTAATGACGAAGTGCGCCGGGCAATTGATCATGTTCAAAATGAAATCTGCGAAATATTGCGAAAAATGCCTGGCCGGGCAGAAGGAAAAAGCAGATTGGACAAACTAATGTATGATTTGGATATCGGACTACGAAATAAGTATTAGGAACATTGACTGATAGTGGCTTTAACCCAGCCCGGCAGACGAGCCGCATCTATGGGGGTGCGCACCTGTCTCACGAGGGGGGATATGCGCCTTTGGCGTGAGGTTAGGCCTCTGGGAGGATTCGGGATCGCTCGCCTGGGCATCCAAAATAATAAGATGATTCATATTAGTACACTCCAACAGCCGCCTGTGCCTCTTCTGCACGCACTTCTTTTTGTCCTGCGAACGCTTTGGGGCTGAAGAGCAGCATCAGTGCCAGGATCACGTAACCCAGCATGCCAATCAGACCGGTAGGTCCTGGGCCGAGCAGCGGGTTGGCAGTGGCATTCGACATGAGCATTGGAAACGCTGAGGTTCCATTCAGCATACCGTGCCCGATCGAGGCAGGCCATACGCTGCCGCTGCGCAGAGCAACCCAACTGAGCAAGACGCTTGCCGAGCAGGTGTAGACCAGGTAGATCAGCACAAAGGGGAAGGTCAGCGAGGATCCCAGGAAGAACAAGGGGTAGTGCCACACGCCCCAGATCAGACCGACCAGCAGAGCTGCCCTGCGCGCCCCAGTCGTTGCCTCAGCGCCGCCGTCTGGCCCGGCGAACAGGATGATCAGCTTTTGCAGCAGGTAAGCCCGCCAGCCAAACTCTTCACCCATCGAGGCGATCCCGTTGATGATCATTACCATGACCATGGTCTGGACGAGGAGAACCACAAAGGCCAACCAGGGCTGTGCTGCCAAAGATGGGATGGGAGCAAAAGTCGCCCGCACCTGGCTGAGATTCGGGTCAAAGACTTGCGGGAAGAGCAGGTAAAAGAGCCCGCCGCCGACGACGGTCGCCAGGAGCGGCAGCAGCCAGGCTGCCAGGTAGAACCGCCAACCGCGCTTGATTTTGGGACGCAGCCAGAGGTTTCCCCAACCCTCTTTTGTGACCAGGCGGGTAAAGATATTTGCCAGGGCCGGAAGGGTAATGATGATGTAGTTGGCGAGCATCATCCCGCCAGTGGGGTTGGTTTCCATCATGCCCGACTGTTTGACCGCCAGTACCACAGCCCAGGAGACTACAATGACAAAGGTAAGAAAGATCAGAATTCGTTTTGTGTTTAGATGAGTGTTCATCGCCATCCTCCATGCAAGGTTATTTGAGTACACTATAAAAGAAATTCTGTGTGAATACATTTACCAATCGGGGAGTTTGTTTGCATCCCTTGGGTTACATAAATTCCTTATACTAAAGACCTATTTCCTTTAGACTTAAGTAAGGTCATTAAACTCATTGGCAGCGAAGCCGACGATCATGCGGCATTGAAAAAATCGAGAAGTTGATGGAATCTCAGCCCGGTACAACCGATATTGAAAACGCTATCTCAAAAGAGGATGGCGTTTTTGATACTGTGCCATAATGATCATGCAGTAAAAGGCCGTATGATTTATCGTCTGGCACACGGATAAATAAAAAGGAGATTCACAAAATTATGCAGACAAACACTGCGCGGTTATTAGGGCTCTGGTCATCTGTATTTGTAGCAAGTCTGGGCGGGATTTATCTTCTGCTCCTTATTTTCTACTTTTCGACCGCGGGTTTTGTTTTTCCGCCAACGCTATTTGTGCAGCTGGTTGGAGGTGTTGTCACATTTCTCACAGCACCTGGCCTCCTCATCTTGTTCACTGCAATACGTTTTGTGAATGAAGAAAAAAACAAGATTCTCGGGTCTTTGGGCGTCAGTTTTATCATCTTGTTTTCTGCCACGGTGAGCATTAATCGTTTTGTTCAACTTACGGTGATTCAGCAAAGCTTGCCCGATGTGCCAACTGATTTGGCGCGTTTTCTTCCATACTCAACCGGCTCGGTGATGTTTGCCCTCGAAATGTTGGGGTGGGGTTTCTTTTCCTCACTGGCGGCCTTATGTGTTGCCCCTCTTTTCTCTTCTTCTCCGCTCAACAAAACGATTCGGTGGCTATTTATTGTTTATGCGTTCTTCTCTTTTATGAGCGTGATCGGTTTTGCAACGAATACGCCCATCACCGCTGGCGCATTTATCGCCTGGGGTCCAGTTTTATTGGCCCTTTCGGTTCTTTTGGTTCGTTACTTTCAGAATATCGAAAAGGAGAGGGTTTGACCCATGAGCCGCGGACCGGGGAGGATGCACCGCCGCACAAGCCCGCAAATCTTCACATTCGCCGGCAACATGCCATTGGACCTTATATTGTTGATTTTTGCGCCCCGCGTCAGAAAATCATCATCGAAGTGGACGGCGGCCAGCATCTGGATCAGCAGGAATACAATGCAGAGCGCACCGCCTACTTTGAAGCAAAAGGCTATTGCGTGCCGCGTTTCTGGAATCATGAGGTGATGGTTGAGATGGATGGTGTGTTGCAAGTCATTCTGAATGCTGTAGCGCAAAAAGATTGTCCGCTATAAGAAAGCGCATTCTGACGGGGGACCGACTATCGAAACTTACAAAATTCACCCGCGTGACAGACGCCCTATTCCTCAAGATGCACAAGATCATCCTCGCCGGCCCGCAGAAGGCCGGAGCGGCCAATTCTGATAATTTATATCTTGACTATCTAGAATAAGCATTCTAAGATATAGTATGTCATACCTGCTTATTTGGGGCGGGTGAAGTTTTGGCTTCAACAACCAATAGCGATAAGGAGATCTCTATGAACCCAAAGAAAGACGCGGGATTCACAGACGAAGAACGAGCTGCGATGAAGGAGCGCGCCCAGGAGCTGAAGGCGGCTGCGCGCGCGGACAAGGACAGGGCAGACGGCGAAAGCGCCGTGCTGGCGAAGATCGCCGAGATGCCAGAGCCAGAGCGTGCTATGGCCGGGCGGCTCCATGAAATCATTAAAGCCAGCGCGCCGGCCCTCTCGCCGAAAACCTGGTACGGGATGCCCGCGTATGCCAGAGAAGGCAAGATCGTCTGTTTCTTCCAAAGCGCGCAGAAATTCAACACAAGATATGCGACGCTTGGTTTCAGCGACGCCGCAAACCTCGACGAAGGCGCCCTGTGGCCGGTGGCTTTTGCATTAACCGAGATGACCGCCGCCGAAGAGGCAAAGATTGCCGCGCTGGTGAAGAAAGCGGCGCGTTGAGGGCCGATTGCGCGTGGAAGATGCTCCGCTGCTGTTACCGTGAGCGGCTGGCGGCAACTCTATCTTTCGCTCGCGCGCACCGGGGCTGCGCAAGTACTGCGCCGGCAACATTGACTTTGACCGCTCCGGCGCGGATCGTGTTCGCGCCCCCGAAGGGGTGTATGCGCCCGTCTTACGCGGGGTGTTTTTTAATCGAACAGGGAATGTAAAAAGATGAACAACATGAATGGCAATCAAAAAGAGTTGTCACCCGGGCAGCATGAAGAACTGCTCAAAGTATTGAAAGCTCGTTTTGAGAAGAACATGAACCGCCATAAGGGTCTGGAATGGGCCGGGGTGCTGGCCAGGCTGACTGCGAACGTTGAAAAACTGTGGTCGCTGAATGAAATGGAAAGAACCGGCGGCGAGCCGGACGTAGTTGGCCGCGATGAAAAGACTGGCGAAATCATTTTCTTTGATTGTTCACCCGAAACCCCTGCCGGCCGCAGGAATTTTTGTTATGACCGCCAGGCGTTGGATTCGCGGAAGGAATTTAAACCGGAAGACAACGCTCTGGATATGGCCGCCGGCATGGGCATCGAGATTTTGACCGAAGAACAGTATCGAGAGTTGCAGACCCTGGGAAAGTTCGACACAAAAACATCGAGCTGGCTGAGAACACCTGCAGAAATTCGGAAACTCGGCGGCGCCATCTTTGGTGATCGCCGTTACGACCATATCTTTATATATCACAATGGCGCATCCTCTTATTATGCCGCCCGGGGTTTTCGCGGTTCGCTCAGGGTCTAGTTTTTTGCACAGCCGAAGTCCCAATGGGTGGAGCGATTTTTGAGAATCTGGTCGTAGCAGAGATTGATAAAACCTTCTTGTACCGCGCTATAAGCCGGGGGCGCTTTTTTAATTGTTCCACCTGTTAAGTAAGAAAACTGTATAATGAATTCCAGTTTAATGACGCATGTAAACCTTTAAGCAGCAATCCCTTTATTCGTTGAATAAAATTAATAATTGCCTGTAAACAGCCGGGAGGCATTATGGCTGCCAGTCAATTGGAATCCAAAACTCGAATTCCAAGCAATTCAAATATTCGACCCATGCCCACAAGTGAGTCGCTGCTGTATTTCATTGCCATCACTTTATTAATGATTTTTTGTTTTTATGTCGCGCGACCTTTTCTTGAATCTTCAGGGATGAATGAATATGGCGCATACCTGGTTTCACTTTCGTTTGTGGGCATCGTGATGCTGGTCTGGACCTTTACGGCTCTCTTTCTCGAAGGAAACCTGTCAGCCTGGGAAACCTTCTCGAACCGCTTGCGCTTGAAAAGCATAACTCCGGGTTTGGTGGGGTGGTCCATCGGGCTCGGCATCCTCATGTTCCTGTCGACACTGGTTTTTTCGCCATGGATCTCGATGTTAATCTCAAATGGTTTAATGCCGATCCCAGCTCAAATTCCAGATTATATTAATCCCTTGCAGCAGTTATCTATTTCGCAAATTAAAGCGCAAATGACCGCACAAGGGGTTTTACACTTCATCCCCCTGGTTTTAATAATCAACATCCTCGGCGAAGAGCTTTTCTGGCGAGGCTATGTATTCCCCCGTCAGGAGCTTAGAAACGGGAAGACCACATTTTTAATTCATGGGTTGCTATGGGCATTTACGCATCTGTTCCAATACTGGTTGATCTTTCCGATTCTGGTCGGATCGATTGCCCTCTCCTATCTTGTCCAACGCACAAAAAATACATGGATTGGCATTCTAGCGCACATGTTAAATAACGGATTGCCATTTATTATCATGATTTTCATTTCAGCGTAATCTCGCTCAACGACCCCGATAGTGCGATTCGCACACACCAGAATCAGTTGTAGTAAGTGCCAGATGGTCTGTTGATGCCGTGGCAGAGATGCGAGAGGTAATTAATATTATTCTTTTAAAAAGGATTACCAGGGGAAAGGAGTTTGATGAAATGTCAATTGTTAATAGAAAGAATTCGGGTGACGCTCAAAAAATAATAGATGAATTTATTATCGACAATAGGATTAAACACAGTGTTTTATGGTTTTTGTCGAAGGCAATTTCTTATGCAAATGATCTGGATCCGGGAAACTGGAATCTGAATTTAGACAAAGATGGAAAGTTTGTGAGATTTAATGTCGGACAAGTATATTGTATCGAAATATTTCCAGAATATATCTCTGTTCTTGTGCTGAAAAGATTTATTCCAAAAGTATTGCAGGAAGACTATTCCAATTTAATATTTAAAGGCCATAAAGGGAAAAAGAAAATTATTGCACCGAGGTTGGACAATGTTCCGGACTGTCTTAAAAAAGTGCCTGACTCGATGGCTTGCCTTGTTAATTATGAGGGAAATATTGCCGAGGTATTATCATATCTTGAAGAGGCTAACCAAAAATTTATTGAGCAAGGTATCAAACACACAAATATACTTCCTGCAATGATTAACGCGCATTCGAAAGGGTTTATTTCTTACCTTTCGAGGTATTGCAGTAAACCGATCCCTGATCCAACCTACACATATACAGCGGTATCCAATAATGTCACTACTAATCTTCTAGAGGAGATAGAAGAGTGCCGCTCAATTTATGAGGGTTTACAGGAGACTGATCGTCAAGCGATAATACAAATCCGGGTTGGACAAGAAAAATTTCGGACTGACCTTGTAAAATACTGGGGCGGGTGTGCCGTTACAGGATGTCGGAACATCGAAATTTTACGCGCATCCCATATTAAGCCTTGGCGCGAAGCAAGTAGTGAGGAGCGTTTGGATGTGAATAACGGGTTATTACTCGTTCCTAATCTCGATGTAGCATTTGATGCTGGATTTATCAGTTTTGGCGATGATGGGAAGATTATGATTAGCAGTTGTTTATCTGCAGATGATCAAAACAAACTTGGAATTCATTCAAACTTTAAGCTTGGCAAATTGACGAGACAGCATATCCATTATTTACAGTTTCATAGAGAGTATATTTTCAGAGGCACATAGGATGTTGATATTAAATAACCCAAGTTGCTGCCCACCAGCAAAAATATGTCACGCAAAGTGTAATGATAACCTAACCTCCCCTGCCCTGATTGCGCTGACAGCCCTTTAAAGAGATTACCTGCCCCATCAACGGGCAGGTAATCTTCTGGTCGCCGGGTGTTTGCCGGGTCAGTTTCGATGGCTGTCCTGTTGCAGGGTAATGACGACGTTGCCCTTTTTGTGCCCGGCTTCGACATACCGGTGTGCATCGGCAGTCTTTTCCAACGGAAAGCTCTTATCGATGACGGATTTTATCTTTCCGGCTTCGATCAGCTCTTTGACGGAGGTAAGGGCTTCTGCGCTTTCTGTCGCCAGCGCGCAGACAACCTTTTTGCTGCCCACTTTTGAGGTCCATAGCATTTGAAGCAGCTGTTTCAGCTTGAAGCTGGCATAAAACAGGGTGCCATTGGGCTTAAGTGAGCGTTTGCAGCGTGAAAAGGAGACTTTGCCCAGGACATCCAATATAAGGTCATAGGTCTCGCCGTTTTCGGTAAAATCTTCACGAGTGTAATCGATCACCCGGTCGGCACCCAGCGATTTCACGAATTCCAAGCGCTCAGTGCCGCAAACCCCGGTAACCTGTGCCCCATAATGCCGGGCGAGCTGCACCGCGGCTGAACCGATTGCGCCAGAGGCGCCGTTGATCAAAACTCGCTGCCCCTTTTGAATGTTGGCTTTTTTAAGCAGGTTCAACGCCATGACCGCCCCATAAGGAACCACGGCGGCTTCTTCAAAGTTCATGTTGGCCGGTTTTATGGCCACACACCCGTCCTCGGGCATACAGAGATACCCGGTATAGGTTCCAAAGCTCGGACCGACATACCCAAAAACCGGGTCGCCGATCTTGAATCGTTTTACATCCCGGCCCACCGATTCGATCACCCCGGCAAACTCATTTCCCAGGATTTTAATCTTAGGTTCATTGAGTCCAAAAGAGATTTTCGCCATGAGCCAGAAAAGAAAGTTCATATTAAACTGGCGCGGTGAGATGTTTTTGAAATTGCGCGCCATCAGATCTCCAAAATTGACCGAAGTGGCATAGATTCGGATCAGCACCTCATTGTCCTGCGGGGCAGGTTTTACAACCTCCTTAAGCTGAAGAACATCTGGTGAGCCGTAGTGTGTTAATACAATCGCTTTCATGTGTCATCCTCCAAAATTTCTTTGAGTGAGTGTTTTTATAGATTCATTTCAGAAATGCATTCTGAAAGGCGGAAAAACAGACAGCAAGTGCTGACCCCGCATGTTCTCTGCGGAGGAAGGCGGTTTACTGTATTGGGCGCCTTTTTTAACGGGCGTATTTTTTAAGCTGTTTTGGGTGTAGAGCGGCTTTAACGTTCGCCAGAGCTGTTTAACATTTATGCCTGGTCCATTTGAATGACCACTTTTCCACGGGCATGCCCCTGACTGAGGTATTTCACGGCTGCGGCAGTTTCTTCCAACGGATAGGTGCGGTCGATAACGGGCTTCACTTTGCCATCTTGCACCAACTGAATGATGAATTCCAGATCTCTGGCGCTCGGTTTGGCTGAAAGCAGACGGATCTTTTTTCCGCCCAGCGAGTGCATCCAACCGAAAAGCATGGCGCTGAAGATCTGCGAGAGTGCGCCGCCCAGCATGACCACAATCCCATTACGAGACAGCACCCGTTTATAGTTGGCGAGCGGCTGTTTGCCGTTTACCACCAGAACCAGGTCATACAGCTTGCCTTCGGTGAAAAAATCTTCCTTCCAGTAATCAATGACACGGTCCGCCCCGATGGCGCGTACGATTTCCACATTGCCGGGTCCGCAGACCGCAGTCACTTCTGCTCCAAAATACTTGGCCAACTGGGTGGCAAAAGTGCCCACGCCGCCTCCGGCGCCGCAAATCAACACCTTCTGCCCCGCTTGAATTTTGCCGAGATCACGCAGACCCTGCAGTGCGGTTAAAGACGCCATGGGAACCGCGGCAGCCTCGAGAAAAGACACTCCCGCAGGTTTCAGCGCCAGCAGATCTTCAGGCGCGGTGACATACTCGGCGAAACCCCCAAAGCCGCAGGCAGCCAGGTCACCAAAAACCTCGTCGCCGACCCTGAACTTTTGAACATGTTTTCCAACGGCTTCCACCCGGCCGGCCACATCGGCGCCGAAGATCTTTCGTTTCGGAATGCTCCCCAGGCGCATCGAGCGGTAATCAGCGGCGTTGATGGAGGCGGCAGCGATCTGGATCAATACTTCATGGTCATTGGGGGTGGGTTTTTCCACCTCGCTGAGGATGAGGCGCTGCTCTCCTCCATCTTTGTGGTAAACAACTGCTTTCATTTTTTCTCTCTTTTTTAATGGTGCATTATAGCGATGGGGCGGCCTGTAAGGATGGTTTAAATCCTTTGCCGATCATCCAAATTGCGAAAACCATTTCCTGAATGGCCAATGGGCCGATAAGAAAGCCCAGCTTTGTATCGAAGGATAGCGCCAGGTGTTGAGCGCCGATCATGCTGACCAGGGGGGCGGCGAAATACAACAGCGAGCCGATCAAGCCCCATCCAGATAACCAGCGCGGGATGATCTTCATCTGAAAGAGCACCAGGTTGATTATCACCGATCCAATGCTGAATACAATCGCCAGGATTAGCTCCATCCAGTCGCCCGCAGACAGCAGCAGCGCCCCCAGGGTCTTGTAACTGGCTGTATCTGCAGCTCCTGAACTTGCAGATGCCTGCCCGACAAACAGCAGCAGCAACATGCTGAGCACGAGCAGAGCGTAGAACACGGCCTCGAGCACGCCTCTAAACACAATGGCGCCGATGGCCAGCACTTCATTTTGCTTTTTGAGGACCGGGAACAATACGACCGGCACCATTGCCAGTGGCAGACCCATCAGCAAAATCAAAAGCGTGCCAAGAACCCAGCGAGTTTCATTTGCGGCGATGTTTTGCAAATAGTCGCTGGCTGTCAGAACCGGTTGGGTCACAACCCCGCTGAGGATCCCCGCCACGGTTCCAATGATGAATAACACCCCTGCAATCACTGATTCTTTTCTATATGTTTTCATTTTTAATCTCTGATTTCCAAATTTCAACTTTCATCTCGAATACGAAGATTCATGCACTCAATATTTC
>CAZQLE010000013.1:19780-29629 GCA_964593905.1 uncultured Anaerolineaceae bacterium
CAATATTTCACATTCAAAGACTTCGCCGATCGGCACACCAAAGGCATCTGCAATCCGGAAGGCCAGTTCGAGCGTGGGAGAATATTTGCCTGCTTCAATGGCGATGACGGTTTGCCTGGAAATGCCCGCCTTTTCTGCAAGCTCCTGCTGGGTCATTTCATTGGCAAAGAAGCGCAGCTTGCGAATGTTGTTTTTGATGAGGAATTTTTTAGCCATTTGTCACGCCCCTGCGGTAAAAATACAGCTGGGCGACACCATCCAGCAGAGAAGCGCCACTAAAGGACAGGAACAGGATGTTGAGCATTATTGCGGTGGAATAACCCAGAACCAGTGCAACCATCCCTGTGATGAACCCGACCCCGGCGAAAGCATATCCAATCCGCATGGATTTCAGCTCGATCAGTTTATCCATTTCATCTTCAACCATTTCGGCGTTGATGGATTTCTCGATCTCGCTGTCATCAAACTGCTCGTTGTAAATTTTTTTCTGAACAGCGATGCCGATTGACATCAGGATATGGAAAACGATCTGAATGATGATGGTGGTCACGATGCCAATGGCAACAAAGACCAGTATGGTGCCCGCCCAAAATTTCATGTCGCCCGCCTCAACAGCGCCTGACTGGTAACGTCCAAAAGCGTAAATACAGTAGGCTGCCATCAGCAGAGCGCCTGAAAGAATATTGACAATGGTTCTTTTTTCCTGGTAAGACATTTTATTACACTCCTTTTTTTGTAATCAGTTATGGACTAATAGTACAACTTAATAAACTAAATGTCAATAGTGTTTTACATTTTGTATGGTTATGTTGACTAAGTTGCCGGGGGTTTAACCCCCAGGGCGCTTTTGTGCTGCCTTTTGCAAGGGTGGTGAAGGGTGAGCAGAGTGCTTTCCCCCAAAAACCATTGTTTTCGCCCTCCGGCAATTCAATGGAAGCGGGGAAATTCCTGCTCCTGAACAAAATTTAATGCTGCAACTTTTCATCCCCAATCTCGAATACTTACAGGAAGCTCTCTCAGATATAAAGATATTCAACAATCTAACAGTAGGTGATCATGCGGCATTCGGAAAAATCTTTCAGAAAGTTTTTACTTCTCTGGTCAGGAGAGCTTGTTTCGGCGATTGGGAGCGGGCTAACGGCATTTGGCCTGGGGGTTTATGTTTTTGGGCTGACGGGTAAGGCATCGGCGTTGGCGCTTGTGACCCTGCTTGCATTTATGCCGTCGCTGCTCTTAAGCCCGCTGGCCGGGGTGTTGGCAGACCGCTATGACCGCAGGCTTTTAATGGTGTTGGGCGATAGTCTTTCGGTGGTGGGGCTTGCATTCATTTTAATTTGTATGCTGCGGGGCGAAGCGCAACTGTGGCAAATTTGCGTGGGCGTGACCATAAGCTCGATATTTTCAGCGCTGCTTGACCCCGCATACAAAGCCACGGTGACCGATTTGTTGACCGAAGAGCAATACACCAAAGCAAGCGGTCTGGTTCAGGTGGCAAGCTCGTCAAAATTTCTTATTTCGCCCATCATTGCCGGGTTTCTGCTTTCTGTTTCAGATATAAAGCTGTTGCTGATCATTGATATCTGCACCTTCTTTGTGACCGTTGCCTCAACCCTGGTGGTGCGCAGCGGTCTTGCTGCAAAGAAATATACCCAGGCAAAATCTTTTATCCGCGAATTCAAAGAGGGTTGGGGCGCTGTTTCTGAAAACAGGGGTGTGCTGATCCTGGTGATTATGACCTCGGTGCTGACATTTTTCCTCGGATTTATCGAAACACTCTCGCTGCCGATGATCCTTGCTTTTTCGAACAGCTCGGTGGCCGGAACCCTTGAAACTATTGTTGCTTCGGGCATGCTGGTTTCAAGTTTGTTAATCGGGGTTCTTCCCATAAAAAAGGGCTATGTGAAAATCCTTTCGATTTCGCTGTTTTGCGAAGGGTTATTTATGGCCGGCTTTGGGCTTCGCGAAAATATCGTGCTGATGGGAATTTCGGGCTTTCTGTTTTTTGCCATGATGCCGTTTGCAAACGCAAGCCTGGATTTTCTTGTGCGCACCAATATTAAAAATTCATTTCAGGGCCGGGCGTGGGCCTTTATCGGGCTTATTTCTCAACTTGGCTTTGTGGCTGCCTATGCACTTTCGGGCATACTTGCAGATTATGTGTTCACTCCTTTGCTGCTAGACGGCGGGGCGCTGGCCGACAGTGTGGGAAAGATCACAGGCACGGGCAGCGGCAGAGGAATGGGGCTACTCATTATCCTGGCGGGTGCGCTGTTATGTGTGAGCGCAGTAATGGTATATGGCGTAAAACCGATTCGAAAGCTTGAAAACCGAGGCAGTTTATGTATTACCGAATAATTCGTAATGATCTTTTAAAGAGTAAATCGATTTCGCTGACCATCATGATCTTTGTCGCTGCCGCGGCCATGCTGGTCTCTCTGGGGGCCATCCTCATCACCAACCTTGCGGGCGCGATTGATCTGTTGATGACGCAGGCGAAAACCCCTCATTTTATGCAGATGCATTCGGGTGAAATGGATGCTGCGCAGCTTGCGGCTTTTGCAGAGCAGAATGGCAATGTTGATGAATTTCAGGTGCTTGAATTTCTCAATGTTGACGGCGCGCAGATTGTATTCGAGAACCATTCGCTGGCAGGTTATGTTCAGGATAACGGCTTCTCTGTTCAGAGCGAAAAATTTGATTATCTTCTCGACCTGGATGGAAACATCATCCAGGTAGCGGATGGCGAGATTTATGTTCCGCTGTGTTATCTGCAAGACGGCACCGCAAAGATGGGTGACCGGGCCGAGATACTGGGAAAGAAATTGACCGTTGCGGGGTATCTCCGCGATTCACAGATGAATTCGCTGCTGGCCTCGTCCAAGAGATTTCTGGTGAGCAAGAATGATTATGCCGAAATAAAAGATTTTGGCGACACCGAGTATCTGATCGAGTTCAGATTAAAAGACCTGTCTGGGCTGGGCGCATTTGAAACCGCCTACACTTCGGCCGGGCTTGCCGCAAACGGACCGACAATTACTTACCCGCTTTTTAAAATGCTTAACGCAATTTCTGACGGACTTATGATCGCGGTCATTCTTCTGGTCAGTGCGCTTGTTGTGGCAATTGCGTTTATGTGCATCCGCTTCACGCTGCTCGCAAAAATTGAGGATGACTACCGCGAGATCGGGGTGATGAAAGCGATTGGTTTGCGCGTTTCTGACATAAAGAAAATTTATCTTGCAAAATACGCGGTCATTGCGGCAGCAGGCTGTGGGCTCGGATACGCACTTTCGTTTGTGTTCAGAGGCATGTTGCTTGAAAACATTCGGCTCTTTATGGGTGAAAGCGAAAACCCTTCGCTGACAGCGCTGCTGGGGATTGTTAGCGTGCTGATTGTATTTTTGGCAATTATCGCGTATGTGAACGGCGAGTTGAAGCGTTTTCGAAAAATATCTCCTGCCGAAGCCATCCGTTTTGGAACAGCACAGGAAAAACCATCTGGAGGAAAAATATTCCACCTGAGCAATAACAGGCTGCTGGACCCAAATATTTTTCTTGGCGTCAAAGATGTTCTGACACGGAAAAAGCTGTACATGACCATGCTTGCGGTGCTTGTGATCGCCGTATTTATCATCATTGTGCCGCAGAATCTCTACAACACAATTTCCTCAAATTCTTTCATCACTTATATGGGGATCGGCAAAAGTGATCTCCGCATCGACATTCAGCAGACCGATCATATTGCCGATAAGGCGGCCGAAATTGCAAAGGTGATGGAGGGCGACAGTTCCATAGCTCGCTATGTTGTGCTCACCACCAAAACATTCAATGTTAAGATGGATGACGGCGCGGAGGAGCGCATAAAAATTGAGCTGGGCGACCATTCGGTATTCCCCTTAAAATACTCTGCGGGCGGGGCCCCGGCCGCTGAAGACGAAATTGCGCTTTCGGTGATGAACGCTGATGAGCTGGGCAAAAAGGTTGGCGATGTCATTACGCTGGTAATTGCAGGAAAAGAGAAAAATCTCAGGGTTTGCGGAATTTATTCTGACATTACCAACGGCGGCAAAACTTCAAAGGCGGTGTTTACCGACCATTCGCCAGATATGATGTGGAGTGTCATCAGCGCCGAACTTTCGGATAAGGCGCTTGTCGCAGACAAGATTGCGGAATATGCAGATCGGTTTGATTATGCAAAGGTTTCAGGAATTGATGAATATATCCGCCAGACCTACGGCTCAACCATCAGCTCGATTGGCAAGGCCGCGTATGCTGCAATTGCCGTGGCCCTGATATTAATTACACTGATTACCGTGTTGTTTATGAAAATGCTGGTTGCGAAAGATCGCTATTCCATTGCCGTAATGAAGGCATTTGGTTTTACAAACTCAGACATTAAAGCACAATATATTTCGCGTTCGATATTCGTTCTGGTGGTCGGAATTGTTCTCGGCACGCTTCTGGCAAACACGCTCGGAGAGGTGTTGGCGGGCCTGGTTATTGCTTCGTTTGGCGCATCATCATTTGAGTTTACGGTCAACCCGCTTTCGGCGTATCTGCTTTGCCCGCTGATGACTGTTTGCGCGGTGCTTATTGCAACGTTTATCGGCACACTGGGCGCGGGACAGGTAAAGATCTCTGAAAATATTAAGGAATAGCATATGAAAAAAATTGTGAGCTGTGAAAATATCGTCAAGTCGTTTGGCGAGGGTGATGAAAAACGCAATGTTCTCGACGGAGTGTCGGTTGAAATCAATGAGGGCGAATTTGTTGCGGTGATGGGGCCCTCGGGCTCGGGGAAATCGACGCTGATGTTTGCGCTGAGTGGAATGGACGCTGTTGACGAAGGAAAAGTTGTTTTTGATGGCAAAGATTTAACCACACTTAAAGAAAATGAGCTGGCCGACATGCGCCGGGCAAAAATGGGGTTTATTTTTCAGCAGCCGACCTTGCTGAAAAACCTGAATATTCTCGATAACATCATTCTGTCGTCCATGCGCAACAACAAAGAAGACGCGGCGAAGATCGCCGAAAAAGCAAGAACATTGCTGCAAAAGACCGGCATCGCCGAGCTGGAAAAGCGGAACATTACCCAGGCTTCGGGGGGACAGCTTCAGCGGGTGGGAATCTGCCGCGCACTGATGAGCAACCCGAAAATTATTTTTGGCGACGAGCCAACGGGCGCGTTAAATTCAAAATCGGCCGGTGAAATTATGGACCTGCTGGCCGAGATTCATCGGGCCGGCACTGCCATTCTGCTGGTTACGCATGATATCAAAGTGGCTGCCAAAACCGAACGGGTGTTGTTTATGCTGGATGGCAAGATCGCAGGAGAGTATTTAGCCGGCCCCTATGATGAAGCCCGCGGCGATCTCAAGGCCCGCGAAGAGCATCTTACCGGGTTGCTGGCGAAAATGGTCATCTGATCGGGGCGGGTGCGCCGGGTTTTTTAAAGATCGATTTCAATTCTTTTTGGTTTTTAAGAATGCCGCGCGCCGCCGCGGCACTTTACATTAATAAAAAGAGTCGTTACAATATTTTCCATACAGGCGTTTGTAAGACAATAGCCGCATTTTCTTTCTCCACCCATGGATTACCGTGAAAATTTCAGGTTGGTTGATTCGTTACCGATTATTATTGACGGCAAGTTTGATTTTGCTAACGGGTGTTTCATGCTCTTCGCATAGGCAAGAGACTGTTTTCCCTGCGCCTTCGCCAACCTCACTGCCAACCGATGAAGGCGTTATCTATCTGCATTACAACGAACGGCCGCCTTACCTGATCACAACAGAGAATGGCGTGGAAGGCTTGACCGGCAGCCCGACAACGCTGGTGTTTGAAAAAAGCCAGATACCTTTTCAATGGAAGCAAACCCCCTCCAAGCGTCAAATTTACATTCTGCAGCAAAATACGGGCCGTGATTGCCTGCCGGGGTGGTTTAAAACCACAGAGCGCGAAACCTACGCCCGTTATACACTGCCGGTTTATCAAGAAAAGCCGCAAATTGCGCTGGCGCGGGCAGATAATGACAGAATACCGGCCTCCGGCACAGTGGAAGATTTCTTTTCCAACGCGCAATTAACCCTGCTGGTGAAGGATGGCTATTCCTACGGAGATTTTATCGATCAACGAATCGCAGAATTGGACCCGGTTCGTATTGAAACCACCGTTGAAAATAGCGGGATGCTGAAAATGATCTATGCCAGTCACGCCGATTATTTTTTTATTGCACCCGAAGAAGCCGAAGGGCTAATCAACGCCTCGGGGTTTGATTTGCACGACTTTAAGACCATTCACTTCACCGATATTGTGGCCGGTGAAAAACGGTATATCCTTTGCAACTTCCAGATTGATGATTCAACCATCGAACGGTTGAATGAGGCCATTCGCCAGTATGTTGACCTCGCACCCGAATAAGACCGGCACAGATATGAGAAAACAAAAGAGCAAACTTACCGGGGCCAGAAGATTTGTTTTATTTGTCATTCTGGGTTTTTGTATCCTTTTTTTGTTATTTGTATGGGGATACGAAAACTATACTCTTGATAATCGCTACCGGGCCGTTGAAGCTTATGCGGGTGTAATTTCGAATTCCCTCTGGAATTTCGAAGCGCGGGCGCCGACGGATTATTTAACCCTGATGGTCAATGAACAGGATTATGAACGCTTTCGCGTCATTAGCAATGACGGGATGATTTTTGTCGATGTTCAGAGCAATACACCCGATCCTTTAACCAGTTTGTTGATGACGTTCAAGCTGATCCAGCGCGTGGAAATCACGGCCGACATCCGTTATGGCGAAAATGTAATCGGCGAAATATCTGCCATCTGGCTGAAAAAAAACATCTTCGTCTATTTTTATGCGCTAATCCTCACCACTTTGCTATCGGGTATCATCTGGTTATACTGGCGCATCATCCAATCCAATCGCGAACTGGAAATACGCGTTCGGGCGCGCACCGAAGAGCTGCATAACAAAAATATTGAACTGGCAGAGAGCGAGGCGCAATATCGCAGTATCTTTGAAGATTCGCCCATCTCGCTGCGCGAAGAAGACTTTTCGGGGGTCAAGCAGATCATTGACCGGCTGCGTGCCGAAGGCGTTAACGATTTTCTGGATTATTTTCATAAACACCCTGAAACGCTGTCGGATTGTGTGCAGGCTGTGAAAGTTTTGAATGTTAACCAGAACACACTTGAGCTTTTTGGAACAGACAGTAAAGAGAGACTCTATCTGGGTTTGGCCGGCGTGTTTACCGACGAATCTCTGATTGCCTTCAAACAGCAACTGGTGGCATTTACAGAAGGCCGGGTTCATTTTGAATGTGAGACCATTCAACAAATGGTGACCGGAGAAAAGCTGTGGGCTGGCACAAGCGTATCCATCGCGCCCGGCTATGAGAAAAGCTGGGGAAAAGTGTTTGTGTCGGTCATTGACATTACCGACCGTAAGAAAACCGAAGAGGAGCTTGCGAAGTATCGCGAGCATCTGGAAGATCTGGTTTCAGAGCGCACCACCGAGCTGATTGCCCTGCAACACCAACTGGAGCAGCGCGTTATCGAGCGAACAGAAGAACTGGCTCAGGTGAACAAAGGCCTGAATGTGGAAATTTTGGAGCGTAAACGACTTCAGGAGGCGGTGCAGCGCTACACCGAAGAGCTGGAACAACGGGTTGTTGACCAAAACCGGAAGCTTTCGGTGCTTTATGATGTGACGGCGGTGGCCAGCCAGGTATTGGACCTGGATGAGCTGCTCTCTCGTTCTCTCGAACGCTCACTGGCGGCCATGCAGTGCAAGGCGGGTATCATCCAACTGGTAGACGAAAGCCAGCCCATCCTGTGTCTGAACACACAACGGGGTATATCCACCACCATTTCAGACGGTATAGCAGCCTTTTTTGCCGATCAGGAAGATATCAGAACAATTTTTGAAGCGCATTCTCCGCTGGTGATTTCTGACCTTTCTGCCGATCTGCGTATACCAGACCTGGTTCGTCAGAGCGAATGGCAATCGTATGTCGGGGTTCCCATTCAGGATGCGCGTGGAAAACTGCTGGGCCTTCTCAGCATTCTGGGGGACAATGAGTGGCAATTGAGCGATGAAGAGTTGACCCTGTTGGCCTCGATTGCCGATCATATCGGGCTGGCGGTCGAGAATGTGCGCCTGCGCCGGCAGGCCGAAAAAACTGCCGTGCTGGAAGACCGTCAGCACCTGGCCAGAGAGCTGCACGATGCCGTTAATCAGAGCCTGTTTTCAGCCAGTGTGATCGCCGAGACCCTGCCGCGCCTGTGGGAACGCAACCCGCTGGTGGTTCAGCAGCAGTTGGAAGTGCTGCACAGGCTGATTCGCGGAGCGCTGGCAGAAATGCGCATCATGCTGCTGGAGCTGCGCCCGGTATCGATGGAAAATGCTGAATTGAAAGATCTGCTGCGTCAACTGGTGGACGGCATGAAAGGCCGCACACAGTTGGATATTTCACTCCAGGCCGATGGCGAATGTGCGATTCCAATCCAGGTGAAAAGAGATCTTTTCCGAATTGCGCAGGAAGCATTGAACAATGTGGTCAAACATGCGCGCGCGCAGCATGTCACCCTCAAGCTTAACCAGGGGATGCAGCAGATCACGTTGCATATCTGTGATGATGGCCAGGGTTTTGAAATTAATGCGGTCGACGGCCGGCATATGGGGCTGCAGATCATGCGCGAACGGGCAAAAAACATTGGTGCATGCCTGGCAATTAACAGCCAGCCCGGTGCGGGGACCGAAATTGACGTGGTCTGGCCGGATTCAACAGATGGATAAACTGATACACCGATAACAGCAAGGTGCGCCCTGACGCACTCAGCGGCCAACTTCACAGCAAAGGATGATCGCATGAAAACCAAAACCCCATGGGTCTGTAGTATTCTCATATGCCTGTTTCTGGCAGCCTGTGCACCCCCGCAGGACGCTGAAAAAGACATCGACATCGCTGTAGCCCTGACCCAGACCGCTGCTGTGCCCCAGGCACCTGTTGAGCAGCCGGCCAATACACCTGCCGTTTCTTCACTTGCGCCAGACGGCGCAGCCCGGGTTGAGTTCCAGCCGAATACCTACACCTGGTACACAAATGGTGATCTTGAGCCGGGGGCTGTGCAGCAGTTTGCACTGGCCGGGTTGGCCGGTCAACAGGTGACCATCTGGTTGTCCACCACACCTGCTTCAGAGGGGGCCAATCTCTATGCTGCGTTGAATATCACCGGCGCCGATGGACAGGCCTTTTCGTTTAGCCCCGAACCCTATTGGAGCACCGTCCTGCCGGCAACCCAGGATTACGTAGTCGAGGTCCGCTCACTGGGCCAGCAGGCCATCACCTACCAGATTGTGGTCAAGAAATCACCGACAACCATAGACCCGGCTCAGGGTGCCATGTACGACCTGTTCCCCGATTCCATCTGCCAGGATCTGCGAACTGTGGCGTCTGAATCTTTGGGCGTGGAGTTTTTTGCGCAAACCAGGGCGCCATTCTTTGATGCGCTGGGCGGCGAAGCCGGGCAGGGTTGTCACCTGGGTACCGGCGGCAATGGAACACAGTTCAACAGTCCTCAGGATGTGCTGGCCATCCTGGCAGGTTCGGTTGGCGCAGGCTGGACAGAACAGCCCGCTTACCAGGCCGATGGCCCTACCGGGGCCTCGACGGCCCTGTCGCTCGATATGGCTCTGATGCTGATCTCTGCCAACTGGCAGCCTGAAATCGGCGCGCCTTGCCCGGCCGACCGTCCCATTTCAGAGTGCAGCCTCACCCCGGAACAAAAAATCTACACCATCGATATCGATATCGCCCTCTACAAAGCCGATTTCTCGTTGGA
>CAZQLE010000013.1:29639-32034 GCA_964593905.1 uncultured Anaerolineaceae bacterium
CTGGGAGGATGCTGCGACCAACTTCAGCCTGGATTTATACCAGGATTGGAAAACCATCTATGGGCACCCATACGGCGGTGGCCAACGGCGGCGATAAAATCGACTCGCTGGATGTCTCGATCAACGGCAATCTTCAGGGTAAGGTTGTAACGGTGCAGTTCCAGAGCTCCTTTACCTCTGACCCCGGCACCGCCCAGATCACCTACCTCGATGTCAACACCATCCATTGGAAAATGATCGACCCTCCGGAGGGCGAGTATTACCTGCCATTGGAAGCCACGCTGACACGCAAGTAAAACAACTTCAACGATCGACCGCCCCTGGCCTAATAGCAGGGGCGTTTTTTTTGGAAAACACGAACTTTTGTAACAAATTTGCCAGAGAGGAAGATGTCGTCAAGTCTCTCACAGATGTTGATTGTTTTTGAAAGCGCTTCTAAGAAAAGTAAATTTATGTGGTACACTTTACAGGTTGCGATTTTGTTGTCGTAACATGCCAACCTGGCAAGCAAGGCCGGAAATCATACCGGCGTTGATTTATAGATAAGGATTTTTTGTGACTTTCGAACAATTTAAATTTGACCCGCAGATCGCAGCGGGTATCACTGCCTGTGGTTACACCACCCCCACCCCCATTCAAGCCCAAACCATTCCGCCCATCCTGCAAAAACGTGATGTTCTGGGTCTGGCCCAGACCGGCACCGGCAAAACGGCCGCCTTTGTGCTGCCCATCTTGCAGCGTCTGGTAAACCGCCCCCGCGGTCAGTTGCGCGCGCTGATCATTTCGCCCACCCGTGAGCTGAGCGAACAGACCCATCAGTCCATCCGTTCATTGGGCCGAAAAACCGGGCTGCGCAGTCTCACCCTCTACGGCGGCGTCAGCCTGCTGCCCCAGGTGCGCGGCCTGCGCGAAGGCGCCGAAATTGCCGTGGCCTGCCCTGGCCGCTTACTGGACCTGATGGGCCAGAACAAGGTTAACTTAAACGCGGTCGAGATTGTTGTGCTGGATGAAGCTGACCATATGTTTGATATGGGTTTTCTGCCCAATATCCGCCGCATTCTCAAGGCTCTGCCCAACAACCGCCAAACGCTGCTCTTTTCGGCCACCATGCCCGACGAAGTTCGTCACCTGGTAACCGAGATGTTGCACAGCCCCGAAACGATTGAAATTGGCATCAGCCATCCCATCGAAACAGTCAGCCATGCCGTTTACCCGGTGCATCAAACCCGTAAGACCGAGTTGCTGCTCGACCTGCTGCACGACAACGGCGGCGGTCAGGTGTTGGTCTTTACCCGCACCAAACACCGCGCTAAAAAACTGTCTGAGCAATTGATTCGCGCCGGTGTGTCGGCCACCTCACTGCAAGGCAACCTCTCGCAGAACAAACGGGTCGAGGCCATGGATCGTTTCCGCAGCGGCAAAGCACGGGTGATGGTCGCCACCGATATCGCTGCACGCGGCATCGATGTCTCGCAGGTAACCCATGTCATTAACTACGATATCCCGGATACCGCAGACGCCTACACCCACCGCACCGGCCGTACCGGCCGTATGGAACGCCTGGGCGAAGCCTATTCTTTGATCACACCCGAAGATGCGATCATGGTGCGCACCATCGAAAAATTACTCGGAAAACACCTCGAACGGCGCAACCTGGAACATTTTCAGAAACCCAATTACGAGCAGCCGGCTGCACTGGCTCAAATGCCTCAGCAGCCCCGGCAATTCCAACAACAGCAGCGCCGGCCCCGGCCGCAGGGCGCTTCTGTGCGCTCCAACAACTGAACGCCCGCTAAAATCCAATGCTAACCCCCATTTCATCTGCCCCCAACCGGCACCCCAGGAACCGCAGCGCTCATGGTGGAAGATGAATTTTGGGAGTTTTACTGGGAATCGCGCCTGCAAGCCCTGGAAAACCTGGGCAAGCAGGCTGCCATTCGGGCCGCCTCACGCCTGATTCGCCGGCTTGCCCGGCAGGTCAATCGACCGATTCGGCTGCTGGAGCCGGGCTGCGGTGAAGGCCAGGTAATTGGCGCGCTGCTCGATGGTCATGCCCAGGTCTGTGACCGGCGCAATTCGCTGGGCATTGACTACAACCCCCGCTCGGTAGCCCGCTGCCGCAAAGATTACCCCGGCCTGGCAGTGGAACAGACTGATTTTACAGACCCCGCCCTGCTCAACCGGTCGGGGCCTTTTGAACTGATACTGCTGGTTAACGCCCTTCACGAAGTATTCTCCAGCACCCAAAGCCCCGAAAGCGGTGAAGTGGATCTCTTGCCGGCTAAACAGCGTGTTGAACAGGCGCTGGGGGCAATTGCCCGCCGCCTGACGCCCGACGGATGGCTGGTGTTGTTTGATGGCCTCGAACCGCCCGGTGACCCGGCCGAACAGGTGC
>CAZQLE010000014.1:0-31183 GCA_964593905.1 uncultured Anaerolineaceae bacterium
CTTGTATATCGGGGGAAACCCTGGCAGCGCATTGAGCTTTATTGGCAACACGGGTTCGGTTGGGCTCATTATATTTGGGCTTTATTTGCTCCTTTTACGGAATGGGATTCGCCGATGACCGGCAGTTCAATGTTGCCCTTCACAATTTGCTCTGAATTTGATATTATTAGAACTTGGTCCGGAACAAACCCTGGCTCTTTAGCCAGGGTTATTGTATGAAAAGCTATAGAATGGCGGCAGGTATCGAATGCAAAAAGTACGCAGCGATTTAAGAAATATCGCAATTATTGCTCATGTCGATCATGGGAAGACCACTTTAGTGGATGGAATGCTTCGCCAGGCGCGGGTATTTCGAGAAAATCAACAGGTGATGGAACGCGTAATGGATTCAAATGATCTGGAACGCGAAAGAGGCATCACAATTCTTGCTAAGAACACGGCTATTACCATTCCAGACCCCAAGACGGGTGAGCTGGTTAAGATTAATATCGTTGACACCCCAGGGCACGCAGATTTTGGCGGTGAGGTTGAACGGGTTATGAATATGGTGGATGGGGTTCTGCTGCTGGTGGATGCGGCGGAAGGTCCTATGCCCCAAACCCGGTTTGTGCTTAAAAAAGCACTTGAGATGGGCCACAAAGCCATTGTGGTTATTAACAAGATGGATCGCAAGGATGCTGAACCGGATCGGGCTGTCAATTTGACCTTTGATCTTTTTGTTGAACTTGGGGCAAATGAAACGCAGTTGGATTTTCCGATCATTTATGCAAACGGTATCAGCGGCGAATCAGGGTTAACCCAGGAGCTTTCAGGCGGCAGTTTGCAGCCGTTGTTTGAAGCTATTCTGGATCATGTGCCTGCCCCGATTGTGGATGAAGAATCCCCGTTGCAATTATTGGTTACCAATCTGGGGTATGACGAATATCGCGGTACAACCGCAATTGGGCGTGTATTCTCTGGAAAGATTATAGCCGGGCAGAACCTGGCGCGAATCTTGTTGAGTGGTGATGTGCTCCCTGAAAAAGCACGCTATCTGTATGTTCACCAGGGGCTTAACAAGGTTGAGGTGGAACAGGCATCTGCCGGCGAGATCGTTGCAATTGCAGGTTTGGATGGCATTGCAATTGGCGAGACCCTGGCCGACCCGGAAAATGCTGTTGCGTTGCCGCCAATTCATGTTGAAGAGCCCACCGTTCGGATGACCTTTGGGGTAAACACTTCTCCTTTTACCGGTAAAGAAGGTAAATACGGCACTTCACGCAAGCTGCGCGAGCGTTTGTTTGATGAACTGCGCAATAATGTGGCTTTGCGGGTTGAAGAGACCGATACTGCAGATACCTTTATTGTATCGGGACGGGGTGAGCTTCATCTGGCGATTCTTATCGAGACGATGCGCCGTGAAGGTTATGAGTTTCAGGTATCGCGGCCAGAAGCAATTTTCATTAAAGATGAAAATGATGAGATTTTGGAGCCTTTCGAAGAAGTTCATGTGGATACCAGCCCTGACACAGTGGGTGTAGTGGTAGAGATGTTGGGCAGCCGGCGTGGAAAAATGTTGGATATGTCGGACAACCCTGATAACACAGTCCATCTTACCTACCTGGTTCCCACAAGAGGTCTGCTGGGGTTCCGTTACCAGTTTTTGACTGCCACACGCGGTACAGGGATCTTAAACACGCTGTTTCACGGGTATCGACCTTTGAGCGGGCAAATTATTTCCCGGTTGACCAGCTCAATTGTTGCCTGGGAGAGCGGCACAACCACGACCTATGGTTTAAAGAACGCAGAAGAGCGGGGTATTCTGTTCCTTGGGGCCGGTGTGGATGTTTATGAGGGCATGGTGGTTGGCGAATCACCCCGACAAAGCGACCTTACGGTAAATGTCTGCAAAAAGAAGCATCTTACCAATATGCGCAGCGCTAATAAAGATATCGAGATCCGTTTAAACACGCCGCGGTCAATGAGCATCGATGAAGCGATTGAATATCTGGCTGAGGATGAATTGTTGGAAGTCACCCCGATGAATTTCAGAATTCGGAAACGTGTGCTGGATACCGAAGAACGTGGGAAACAGGTAAAGAAAGCCAAAGAATTACTCGGCGAATAATCAATACTTCGTATAACCAAAAGGCCGCACAAAATTATTTTTTTGTGCGGCCTTTGTTGTTTTGTGTGCAAAATTATCGGTGAGCGGCCAATGCAATTTTGCAGAAATAAAGCAATTTTTCTGGCTGCATGTGTGTCTGGTTGAAATACATCCTCAATCTGGGTGACAAATGAAATAAAAATGGAATGCAAGAAAAAAACAAGCAGGGGCGTGTGTTAAAATGACTCGCTATTGATGATCGGGGTTGTCAGGAGGCATTTGGATGGAAATTACAACAGCTATTTTTATCGGTATCGGTCTGGCTATGGATGCTTTTGCGGTGTCACTGGGAGTGAGCACATCGAGGAACCCTGATCGCAGAGCAAAATGGCGGTTGGCGTTCCATTTTGGCTTTTTTCAGGGTGCAATGACTATTTTGGGTTGGCTTGTAGGCAGTACGATTGCGGGCTATATCGCCGAATTTGACCACTGGGTTGCGCTCATTTTACTAAGTTATGTAGGGATTGGGATGATCCGATCCAGCTTTCAATCCGAAGGGGATCGACTCCCCAAAGACCCATCGCGGGGTAAGTTGTTGCTGGTGCTGTGTGTGGCAACCAGTCTGGATGCAATGGCGGTGGGTTTGAGCATGGCGATGTTAAATACCCCGGTGCTGATTCCGGCTTTAATCATTGGGGTGATCACCTACGGATTATCGATGTTTGGGCTTAACGCCGGGGGAAAACTGGGCGAAACTTTTGGAAAGCGGATGGAGTTGGTGGGGGGGCTAATTTTGGTTGGGATAGGGGTTAAAATTGTAATCAACCATATTCTGCTATAGCATCTTCGCAACAAAACCACGATGGACCAGGTGAAATTGATACCTGGTCTTTTTTTGTGCATATGGAACCTGGTCAAAGGTACTGCTGTGCTCCAATGCCACAAGATAGTGAGTTTCTGGCAACTTAACAGGCCTGGTTCGTTAGAAAGAATAGTATTGTTTTACACCCCGGGAAGGAAGACAGGCATCTTTTTCTGGTTTATCTTTATCCCAGTGGATTTCGGTGACCCTGGAACGCTCACCGGCGCATTTCTACTCCCCCTTTTGATTGGCTTTGGGATAGTGGTCTGACTGTCCCAAAGCGCCGGCATTATCTTTTTTGTTTGAAGCTGGTTGAACCAGGCTGTAATTCTTTTTGTTCCACGAAATGTCCAAAAATTTTATCTTCGCAGGTCTTATGGCAATATTTTGCCCCAGACAATATTCGATCCCTGATTTGTGGAGGAGTAATTTGAAGAAGAGAATTTTAACCCTGACTGGATTGCTGGTCGTCGCCAGTATGCTCCTGTCTGCCTGCGCCTCTGCGGCTGCCAGCCCAGAGCAGATCATTCAAACGGTTGTCGTGGAGGGCGAGGTCAAAGAGATTATTGTGACCGCGACTCCAGACCCCAGCCTGGCGGATGGTGTTGAAGGCGAAAAGAAGATCATCCGCGGTTCGGTGGGAAATGGTGATATCCCGACTACTGACCCATCTTTAACTTCTGATTCGGCTTCTTTGCAGATTGTCGAAGAGATTTATATCGGCCTCACCCGGATGGATGAATCTACCCTGGAACTTGGGCCGGGAATGGCAACCGAATGGTCTTTCAGCGAAGATCAGAAGACCATCACCTTCAAACTGCGCAATGATGTGCCCTGGGTAAAGTATGACTATGACACCGAAGCGGTTGTCAAGGTGCAAGATTGTGATGGGAAAGATCGCATGGTAACTGCCAAAGATTTTGAATATGGCATCCTGCGCACTCTGAACCCGGCAACCGGCTCTGATTATGCCTATGTGCTCAATTTTGCAATCGCCGGCGCCGAAGGCTATAACCAGGGCAAGACGGATGACCCTGCGACGGTGGGTGTTAGAGCCATTGACGATGCCACGCTCGAATTAACTTTTAACGCGGCGGCGCCATACAACCTGTCGATTGCCGGGATGTGGGTAGCCTATGCCGAACCGAAGTGGTTGATCGAAGGTGATGACTGTACTGAAGCACGCACCGACCGCTGGACTGAGACCGGGTTCAGTCAGTCGTATGGTCCATTTGCCATGAAAGAATGGGTTCATGATTCATATTTGACCATGATTAAAAATCCGTTCTGGCCGGGTGATGCGATAACCCCGCAGCCAAAAGTTGATGAGGTTGTGATCAACATGTTGGATGATCCGGCCTGGTTTGCCGAGTATGAAGCCGGCAATATGGAATATGCCCGGGTGCCGCAGGCGGATATGGATCGTGTGCGGAATGACCCGGTCTATTCTGAAGAACTGAGCATCTTCCCTGTTTTGAGCACCTATTTCTATGGGTTCAACACAACTGCAGAATATGTTGACGATGTGCGCGTGCGTCGTGCGCTTTCGATGGCCATTGACCGTGAGGCTCTGATTGCCAATGTGGTCAAAGGCGACCAGTCGCCTGCACGTTGGTTCTGTCCTCCGGGCCTGCCGGCCTGCCCGACGCCTGAAAAATATCCTGATCTTGGGATTGGTTTTGATGTAGAAAAAGCCAAAGCTTCTTTGCAAGAATATCTGGATGAAAAAGGGCTTAAGCCAGAGGATGTGAAGATTACCTTGATGTTCAACACCAATGAAGGTCACCGCCGTATTGCCGAAGCAGTTCAGGCCATGTGGCAGGAGAATCTTGGCCTTACGGTTGAGCTTACCAATCAGGAATGGCGCGTCTTTTTGAAGACTGTTAAGAGCCTGGAAACACCGCAGATCTACCGGTCTGGCTGGAACCTGGATTATGTCGACACCAATAATTTCACCCGCGATGTTGCGTCTTCGGGTGGTAATGATAACCCGGTCGACGATTCAGGAAAACCTGCCGGCGGTATGATGTGGAAAAATGACCGCTTTGAAGAACTTGTCAAAGCCGCCTCAGCCGAAATGGATCCTGATAAGCGAATGGAGTTGTATGCAGAAGCAGAGCAGATTCTTGTTGCCGATGATGCGGCACTGATTCCGATCTACTGGTATACCTCGGTGCAGGTGACCAAGCCGTATGTCACGCGCACCCAGGCCCTGCAGGGGCGCCAGTCGTATGAAAAGTGGGATATTCTGCCCCATTAGTCATCTGTAAAAATTTAACAGGGCAGGGCTGTTCAACAAACAGCCCTGCCTTATTGTTTATTGAAAAACGCACTACATTTCTTCGCGGAAAATCAGACCATATTTCTTGCGCGCTGCCAACCAGGCCTTGCGAAGTTTTTCATAGACCATTTCAGGGTCTTTGATATTTCGCAAAATGATTTTTGAACCTGAAGCATCGGCCCCATGAATTTGAACGTCTCCGATACCCAGCATTCGTTCACCGACTGTTTGTGACCAGTCGATATCTTGCATGCGGATTAATTCGAAAATTTCGACGTTACGACCCACAAGGCCCTGGCGGATCATGATTCTTTCATTGGTGACAGTGTAGCTTTCAACCAGTGATAAAAACGGACGCCCTTCCCAGATGACTGTTTCTTCATCAGAGCTTTTCTCAGGTGTTTTTTCGTCAACATCCATTTTAGGGGTCAACTCATCCAGTAATTCATTGATGGTGAGCGCGACGTTGTTTGTGATTGCAGTGACCAGTTTTTCGTGCTCTTCGGCCGGGATTTTTGACAAATCAATGCCGCTTTGCACCATCCCTTGCCACACACTCACTTTGAGTTTGTATTGAATCTGTTCCAGGGACATCCGCACCTCCCAAAAGGTCTGTTATCGATTTATTTGTCGGATATACAAGCCAAAAGGCTTCATTTTGCTGAATTCATTATAAGACAAAAGCTGGAATATGGAATTGGCGGAACCAGTTTGGAAGGAAATCCTAAAAACCTATTGACATCCGTCGTTGAATTTGTTACATTAGTCCCTAACACCTGAGGAAAAAAATCACAAAACCATGAATTCAGCACTGGTCCTTTCCGTCCTTATTATTATTGCGGTTCTCGTCCTTATTGAGAGCCGAAATTTTGTTCGGGCAGAAAAAACCAGTTGCAAGGTCTACGTAAAAAAGTAAAAAGACCCAATCGCAGCAAGGAAACAGACCGCCCGGACAAAGACCGGGCGGTTTTTTTATCACCAGGAGGAAAGATTGAGATCAAATGTTTATAAAGTAGGACCTGAACATGCACCCCATCGGGCACTCTTAAAAGCGGGTGGCGTGACTGATGAAGATATGGGAAAGCCATTTATCGCAATTGTTAATTCATATGTTGATATTGTTCCCGGTCACCGTCACTTAAATGAGTTTGCAAAAATTGTTAAACAGGCCGTTCGTGCGGCCGGTGGTGTGCCTTTTGAATTCAATACCATTGCGGTTGATGATGGGATCGCGATGGGGCACGCCGGAATGAAATTTTCTTTACCCTCGCGTGAATTAATTACCGATTCAATTGAAACGATGATTCAGGCCCACCCGATGGATGGCATGGTTTGCATCCCTAATTGCGACAAGATCATCCCGGGAATGTTAAACGCTGCACTGCGGTTGAACATCCCCACTATTTTTATCTCGGGCGGCGCCATGCGCGCCGGAAGAAATGCTGCAGGTGAGGCCATTGATCTGATTTCTGTTTTTGAAGGGGTGGGTGCTTTTCAAAAAGGCAGCATGAGTGCTGCAATGCTGAAAGAGCTGGAAGATCGTGCCTGTCCATCCTGCGGTTCCTGCGCCGGTATGTTTACGGCCAACAGTATGAATTGTTTGCTGGAGGTGCTGGGTCTGGCGCTGCCTTTCAACGGTACGGCTCTGGCACAGAGCGCTGAACGCGAAGCCCTGGCCGTTGAAGCCGGCCGGTTAATCCTCGACCTGGTTGAAAAACAAATTACCCCGCGGGTGGTCGCCACGCAGGATGCGTTTGATGATGCCTACGTGTTGGATGTTGCCATGGGTGGATCTACCAATACCATTTTGCACGGTATCGCCGCTGCCCAGGAAGCCGGTCTTTCTTATACGATGGAACGCATTGATGAAATTTCGACGCACACCCCGTATCTGTGCAAGGTCAGTCCGGCCGGCAAGTGGCGCATTGAGGATGTGCATATGGCCGGGGGGGTTCCGGCAATTTTGAAAGCAGTTCACCAGGCTACTGGCAGTTTGCATGTTGACCGGATAACGGTGAGCGGCAAGACCATTGGTGAAATCATCGCTCAGGCCGAAATCCGAAATACCGAGATTATTCGCAGCAAAGAAACCGCCCACCGGGTGGATGGCGGTCTGGCGTGTCTGTTTGGCAATCTGGCACCCAATGGTTGTGTTGTTAAAACGGGTGGTGTTAGCGCCGGAATGAAGGTTTTTCGCGGTCAGGCGCGGATTTATGAATCTCAGGACACGGCACTGGCCGGTATTATGGCCGGAGAGGTAAACAAAGGCGAAGTGGTTGTTATTCGGTACGAAGGGCCGCGTGGTGGGCCGGGTATGCAAGAGATGCTCAGCCCAACCAGCGCCATCATGGGGATGGGCTTGGGAGAAGATGTGGCCCTGATTACCGACGGCCGTTTTTCGGGCGGAACACGGGGATTGTGTGTGGGGCATGTATCGCCCGAAGCAGCAGCACGTGGGCCCATTGCAGCAGTTGAGGCAGGTGATTGGATTGAGATTGACCTGGAAACCCGCAGTATCTCTTTGCAGGTTCCCGCAGAAGTGATTCAGCAGCGTTTAGACCGTCTGCCTGAATTTCGTCCGAATATCCAGAGCAAATGGCTGCGCCGGTATGCCCACTTTGTAACCAGCGCAGATCGCGGTGCAATCTTGGAATTTTAGGTTTATTTGAAGGAGAGAGAAAAATGGAACGTACAGGAGCACAAATTGTCTGGGAAAGTCTTCTACAACAGGGGGTGAAAGTTGTTTTTGGTTATCCGGGCGGCGCGAATTTGCCCATTTATGATGCGTTGTTGGATTACCCGATTCATCACGTTTTGGTGCGGCATGAGCAATCTGCCGCCCATATGGCAGACGGGTACGCCCGGGCCAGTGGCAAGGTGGGCGTTGCCCTGGCGACCTCAGGCCCGGGGGCCACAAACCTGGTAACCGGTATTGCCACTGCCTTTATGGATTCGATCCCGGTGGTGTTTATCACTGCCCAGGTGTCGAGCCCATTAATCGGGTATGACGCTTTTCAAGAAATCGATGTGACCGGGATCACTCTGCCGATTACCAAGCATAATTATCTGGTTACCAATGTGGAGGATATTGCCCCCACGATCCGAGAGGCCTTTCAAATTGCACGCAGCGGCCGGCCGGGCCCGGTGCTGGTGGATATTTCAAAAGATGCCCAGCAGCGATTGACCGACTGGGATCCGGATGCCAAACCGGCAAAACAATCTTTTCACTTTAAAAAGGTTACAAAAGCCCATCCATCTGATATCGATACCTTCCGCGATATGGTGCAGGCGGCGAAACGGCCTTTGATCCTGGCCGGGCACGGTGTGTTGATGAGTGGCGCAAATCAGGAGTTGGTGGAATTTGCTGAACGGACGAGCACACCGGTGGCCACGACATTGTTGGGGCTGGGCGCCATCCCGGTGCAGCATCCGCTGAATCTGGGCATGGTTGGAATGCACGGCGCGGCCTGTGTGAACCATGCGGTGCAGGATGCCGACCTGATTCTGGCTTTTGGTATGCGTTTTGACGACCGGGTGACCGGGAACCTGTCAAAATTTGCCCCCGATTCGAAGAAAATTCATGTGGAAATTGACCCTTCTGAGATCAACAAAAACGTAAAGGTTGATCTTGCCATTGTCAGTGACTTGCGGCCTGTTTTGCAACAGGTTCTGATGAGCCTGGAGCAGTGCACGCATGATGAATGGCTGGAAGAAATTCGTTCAAACCGTATGGATGATCTGGCGCGCGATATCCAATCGCTGCCTGAGACCGGGCGTCTGTTTGCTGCGCATGTGGTGCAGGATCTGTGGACAGCCACCGAAGGTAAGGCGCTGATGGTGACTGATGTGGGACAGCATCAAATGTGGGCCGCCCAGTACTATATGCCCGATCACCCGCAGAAATTCATCACCTCGGGGGGGCTGGGGACGATGGGTTTTGGTCTGCCGGCCGCGATTGGGGCAAAGTTTGCCCGACCCGAAGAGGAAGTCTGGATGATTTGTGGCGATGGCGGGTTTCAGATGACGCAGGCTGAGCTGTCTACCATTGCCCAGGAGGGGGTCAAGGTTAATATTGCCCTGATCAACAATGGTTTTCTCGGGATGGTTCGCCAGTGGCAGGAGCTCTTTTATGATCAGCGCTACGCTGCCACGCCTTTGCATAACCCGAACTTTTTGAAAATTGCCGAAGCTCATGGGCTGGCATCGGTGAGCGTCAAAAATCGCGCGGATGTAAAAGATGCTGTGGCCTGGGCGCGTCAGCAACCTGGCTCGGTGCTGGTTGAGTTCTGTGTGGAAAAAGAGGACCTGGTGTACCCGATGGTCCCGGCTGGCGCAGAATTGCGTGAGATGATCCGCCGCCCGATTTCGGTGCCGTGGTTTGAGAATGTGGATAACGGGGACTAAGGAGCAGGAATGAATCGGACTTTGGTAGTGTTGGTTGATGATAAACCGGGTGTGTTGAACCGGGTGGCATCGTTATTTCGGCGGCGCGCCTTTAATATCGAGTCTCTTACTGTGGGGCATACCGAAACCGTGGGTGTTTCGCGGATGACAATTGTGGTCGATACTGATGAAACTAGTGTTGCAAGGTTGACGGCTTATCTTTATAAACTGGTCAACGTGCTGCACGTGGAAGATGTGACGCAGGTTCCGATTGTTTCGCGTGACCTGGTGATGGTGAAGGTTGAGCTCACCCCAGAGAATCGCACCACGATTATGCAGTTGGTGGATGTTTTTAGAGCGCGGATTGTGGACCTTAGCCATCAATCGATTATCGCCGAGGTCACCGGGGACGATGAAAAGGTGGAAGGTTTTATTGATGTGCTCAAACCCTGGGGCATTATCGAAATGGTGCGCACCGGCCGGGTGACCATGACGCGCGGTATGCAATCTACATTTGCAACGCAAGCTTTTGAGACTGTCTTTGCGGCAGCCGATTAATTCAATAGATTTTTATCAAAGGAGATTACATTATGGCAAAGATGAATTTTGGTGGTGTTGAAGAAACCGTTGTTACCCGGGATGAGTATACGCTCGAAATGGCCCGTAATTTATTGGCAAATGAGACGATTTCGGTGCTGGGATATGGAGTTCAGGGGCCTGCACAGGCGTTGAACATGAAAGATAACGGGTTCAAAGTGGTCGTGGGGGCCAGGCCAGGCGGTCGTTCCTGGGCAAAGGCTCTCAAAGATGGCTGGGTTCCGGGAGAAACGCTGTTCTCGCTGGAAGATGCGATGGATCGGGCCACCATTCATCAGTATCTGGTCTCGGATGCCGGTCAGAAATTGACCTGGGATGCCGTGAAGGCGCACTTAAAACCGGGCGATGCCCTGTATTTCTCACATGGTTTTGGAATTGTGTATGCCGACCAGACGGGTATTTACCCGCCCGCAAATGTAGATGTCATTCTGGTGGCCCCGAAGGGCTCTGGCACCAGCGTGCGGGCGAATTTCCTGGATGGGAGCGGCATCAACAGCAGTTTTGCGGTTTATCAAGACTATACCGGCCGTGCCCGCGAGCGGACACTGGCGGTGGGAATTGCGGTTGGCTCGGGGTATTTGTTTGAAACGACTTTTGAAAAAGAGGTGTTCAGTGATTTGACCGGCGAACGGGGGGTTTTGATGGGTGCACTGGCCGGGATTATGGAAGCCCAGTACAACGTTTTGCGCGAACACGGGCACACCCCCAGCGAGGCCTTTAATGAAACCGTTGAGGAACTGACTCAGAGTTTGATCCGGCTGGTGAGCAAGAACGGCATGGACTGGATGTATGCAAACTGCTCAACGACCGCACAGCGCGGCGCTCTGGATTGGCGGCATGCCTTCCGCGAAGCGACTCTGCCCGTTTTTGAAAAACTGTATGACAGTGTGGCCAGCGGCGAAGAAACCCGGGTTGTAATTGAGGCAAACAGCGCTCCCGATTATCAAGAAAAGCTGGATGCTGAATTGAAGATCATGCGTGAATCTGAAATGTGGCAGGCGGGGGCCGTGGTTCGCGGTCTGCGCCCGGAGAACTGGAATAAGGGTAAATAACATGTCGAATAATCGCGTGATAATTTTTGATACCACGCTGCGGGATGGAGAACAATCTCCTGGGGCAACCATGACCAGCGCTGAAAAGATGGAAGTGGCGCGTGGTCTGGCCCGGATGGGTGTGGATGTGATTGAAGCGGGTTTTCCCGCGGCATCACCCGACGACCTGGAAGCCGTACGACGGATTGCGGCCGAAGTCGGCCACAGCAGCGATGGCGCCGTGGTGCCGGTGGTATGTGGCCTGTCGCGTGCCACCCGCGGTGATATTGAAAAAGCCTGGGAAGCGGTGAAATATGCCGACAAACCCCGCATTCATACGTTTCTGGCTACATCTGATATTCACCTTCAATACAAATTGAAAATGACCCGCGAACAGGTGGTTCAAAAGGTCCGCGAGATGGTCAGTCTGGCACGAAGCCTGTGCCCTGATATTGAATTTAGCCCTGAAGATGCCGGCAGAAGCGAACCAGCCTTTCTTTATGAGGTGCTGGCAGCGGCCATCGAAGCGGGCGCCACGACTTTGAACATTCCCGACACGGTTGGTTATACTCTCCCGAATGAGTTTGGTCAGTTAATTGCCGGGATTAAAGCAAATACACGCGGTGTTGAGCGGTGTGTAATTTCGGTCCATTGTCATAATGACCTGGGGCTGGCATCTGCGAATACACTGGCCGGAATTGCGGCCGGGGCACGGCAGGCGGAAGTGACGATCAACGGGATTGGCGAACGCGCCGGGAATACTGCGATGGAAGAAGTGGTGATGGCGCTGGCTACTCGGAAATCTGAATTTGGCCTGATCACCGGGATCGATACCAGCCAGATTGTGCGCATGAGCAAGCTGGTGAGTAATTACACCGGCATGGTGGTGCAGCCTAATAAAGCAGTGGTGGGCAGCAATGCTTTCGCGCATGAGGCGGGGATTCATCAGGATGGCTTGCTTAAAAACCAACAAACATATGAGATTATGCGCCCTGAAAGCGTGGGTGCGGTTCAGACCCGGTTGGTGCTGGGTAAACACTCTGGCCGTCATGCGCTGAAAACCCGTTTGATGGATCTGGGCTATTCTCTGAATGATGAAGAACTGGTTGTTCTGTTTGAGCGTTTCAAACACCTGGCAGATAAAAAGAAAACCATCACGGATGCCGATCTTGAAGCTCTGGTGGCAGATGAATTGTATCAGCCCAAAGAGCTGTTTGTTCTGGGTGGGTTGCAGGTTGCCTGTGGCACGATGGGAATGCCAACCGCAACGATTCGATTGCGTGATGCTGCGGGTGTTGACCACGTTTGCGCCAGTGTTGGAACCGGCCCGGTGGACGCGGCCTTTAAGGCCATCAATTCGATTGTTGAAGCGCCAAACGAGCTGCTCGAGTTTGTTGTGCATGCTGTCACCGAAGGAATTGATGCCCTGGGTGAGGTTACAGTGCGTATTCAAGCATTAAAGACTGGCAATGATGAATCTGAACCTGGTGAAAACGAAAAGAAAATGAGTTTTGGCGGTTATGGGGCGGATACCGATATCGTTGTTGCCAGTGTAAAAGCCTATCTGTCGGCGGTCAATAAGCTGCTGGTAGCCACCGGGCGGGATGGCGAAAAAGAAACAGCATCTGTGCAAACCATTTGAACGTTCAGGTTTTTGGAGGGATATCATGGAAAAAAATGAGATGTTTACTGCGGAACCGCAAGCAACTGACCCGATGGATCCATTCCGCGATCCGCAAACCGTCCCGGGAGGATGGGATGTGTCTGCTTTTTCAAATATGCGTCAAACGGTTGGGCAGACCTTTATTGAACAGCCCGAAAATGACAAAACTTCATCCATAATGGTATTCAATCATGCCGAAAACTCTATTTGAAAAGATATGGGAAAGACATATTGTTGCAGAAACGGCAGATAGCCCGGCAGTTATCTATATTGATCTTCACCTTATCCATGAGGTGACCTCGCCGCAAGCTTTTCATGGTTTGCGTTCGCGAGGTCTTGCGGTGCGTCGTGCAGAACGTTGTCTGGCGACGATTGATCATAGTATTCCCACCGTTGGCGATGGGACGGCGCGCGGTCGGTTGGCTTTTGCCGATCAGGCCGGGCAGCAGCAGATTTTGGAGCTGGAGCGAAACTGCGCTGAATTTGGAATTCGTTTGCTGGGGCTCGAGTCTGACCGGCAGGGGATTGTGCATATCATTGGCCCTGAAATGGGCTTTACCCAGCCGGGAATGACCATCGTATGCGGCGACAGCCATACCGCCACGCATGGCGCGTTTGGTGCACTGGCCTTTGGAATTGGCACCAGTGAAGTGGAGCATGTTCTGGCAACGCAATGCCTGCTGCAATCGCGTCCGAAAACCCTTGAAGTTCGGCTGACGGGAAAACTTAACCCGGGCGTGACGGCCAAAGACATCATCCTGGCGGTGATCGGTCAGATTGGCGCAGCAGGTGGAACGGGATATGTGATTGAGTATACGGGCCCGGTGGTGGGTCAGTTAAACATGGAACAGCGGATGACGATCTGCAACATGTCGATTGAGGCGGGTGCACGCGCTGGAATGATTTCGCCGGACGAGGTCACTTATGACTATCTTAAAGGCAGGCCTGGCGCCCCGGGTGAGGATGCCTGGGATGAGGCTGTGGCCGATTGGGAAGCCCTGAGAACCGATGTCGGGGCGGTTTTCGACCGTACTGTTGCAGTGAATTGCACAAATCTGGCGCCCATGATCACTTACGGCACCAGCCCGGCGATGGTCATCCCGGTGGATGCTGCGATACCCGATCAAGCTGCCATTCCCGCCACGATCCAAAAAGACGCATTTAGCCGCGCATTGGATTATATGGGGTTTGAGCCCGGCAAAGTTTTGGAAGGCACGCCGGTTGACGCGGTTTTTATTGGCAGTTGCACCAATGGGCGATTATCTGACCTGGAGGAGGCTGCCAGAATTTTTAAAGGGCGGAAAGTTGGGGCTCAGACGCGGGTGATTGTTGTGCCGGGTTCGATGGTGATCAAACGCCAGGCAGAACAGCAAGGGCTTGACAAAATTTTTGTTGAGGCCGGCGCCGAATGGCGTGAACCCGGATGCAGCATGTGTATTGCGATGAACGGTGATAGTTTGAAACCCGGTCAGCTTGCGGTGAGCACCAGTAACCGTAACTTTGAGGGTCGGCAGGGAAAGGGGAGCCGAACGTTGTTGGCGAGCCCCTTGACGGCAGCTGCCTGTGCAATTGTGGGTGCGATTGCCGACCCGCGAGAATTTTTAACGTAGGGCCTGTTATGGATAAATTCACTTTCATGGAAACAAAGTGTGTGGTGCTGGATGTTGATCATATAGACACCGATCAGATCATTCCAGCCAGATTCTTGAAGGTAACCCAGAAATCGGGGTTGGGACAGTTTTTATTTGCCGATTGGCGCAATACTGCAGATGGAGCACTCAACCCGAGTTTTGTACTTAACCAAATTGATGGCAGCACGACCAGGGTCTTGATCGCCGGGGATAATTTTGGATGTGGCTCGTCGCGTGAACACGCCCCCTGGGCTTTGATGGATTTTGGGTTCAAAGTGGTCATTGCCGAATCTTTTGGAGATATTTTTAGGAATAATTCTCTGAAGAATGGTTTGCTGCTGGTGCAGCTAAGCGAAGAAGCGCTTGATACGATTAAAAAATATCTGGCAAATCATCCTGCTGCAACGGCGCGGGTGGATCTTGAAACACAAAGTGTTGAAATTGGAGCTCTTGGCAGTTTTCATTTTCTCATCGATCCATTTTCAAAGACCTGTTTACTTGAGGGGGTGGATGCTCTGGGGTATCTTCTGTCTCATGAGGCGCAGATCACAAAGTTTGAACAGGAATATGCAAGACATTCCTTCACCACTCTGACACTCTAAGCCAAAGGAATTGTCTATGCCTGAAATTTATAAAATTGTTCTCCTTCCGGGGGATGGGATTGGCCCCGAGGTTCTGCATGGCGCCAGAAGGGTCATGGAAGCTGTCGGCGCTCAATTTGATATGGCCTTTGATTTTGAGGAGCACGCGATTGGCGGCGCTGCGATTGAAGAGCGTGGTGTGCCGGTTAGCGAAGAGACATTGCTGGCCTGTTGTGCGGCCGATGGCGTTTTATTTGGCGCAGTGGGCGACCCCCGTTATGATGATCCGGCCCGCACTGTGCGCCCGGAGCAAGGTCTGCTGGCTTTGCGGAAACGGATGGGGGTTTACGCAAATTTACGTCCGATTCAGGTTAAACCGGCCCTGATGGATGCGTCACCGCTGCGCGAAGAGCGAATTCGGGCGGTTGATTTTCTGGTTGTGCGCGAATTGACCGGGGGGCTTTATTTTGGCCCACGGGGAACAGAGGTGGATGCTGCTGGTCAGGTTAGCGCGTTTGACACCCTGGTGTATCAGGAATATGAAATTGCCCGGGTGTTGCGGAAGGCCTTTGAATTTGCAATGGTGCGTAGAAAGAAATTGTCGCTGGTGGACAAGGCCAATGTGCTGGATACTTCACGTTTGTGGCGAAAAGTTGCCAGACAATTTCAGGCGGCAGAATATCCCGAGGTGGAGCTTGAATATGTGCTGGTGGATACCGCGGCAATGCGCCTGATTACCAACCCTGGCGGGTTTGATGTGATTGTGACCGAAAACATGTTCGGTGATATCTTAACCGATGAAGCATCTGTGATTGCCGGGTCCATGGGTTTGCTCCCTTCAGCTTCACTGGGAGATGGTTTAAACGGTTTATATGAGCCCATTCATGGTTCTGCCCCTGATATTGCTGGGAAGGGGATTGCCAACCCGTGTGGCGCCATTTTGAGTGCTGCACTATTATTTAGATATTCTTTGCAACATGAGGCGGCAGCCCACAAAATTGAAACGGCTGTGAATGAGGCTTATCAGCAAAGTTGGCGCACCCCGGATCTTAAAGGCCAACATACTACCGAGCAGTTCACCAACGCGGTTATCGCGAACTTATCTCACACTGCAGAATAATAAAGGAGTTGATATGGGAGTTGAATCGAAATATATCTGGATGGACGGCCAACTGGTCGAATTTGAAAAAGCCACTGTGCACTTTTTGAATACAGCGCTTCATTATGGTCTTGGTGTTTTTGAGGGTATTCGCTGTTATGAAACCAAGCGCGGGTCGGCTGTTTTTCGTTTACGCGAGCATATGGAACGATTGTTATTATCGGCAAAAATTCTCGGTTTTCAGAATATTGCCTATTCGGTTGATGATTTGATGCAGGCCACCACTGAGACGATTAAAGCCAACAACTTTCCGGCTTGCTATATTCGCCCATTGATTTACCACACCAGCGTCAACCCGACCCTGAATCTTGATCAGGGTACGGCCAAAATTGGTATCGCCGTCTGGGAATGGGGTGCTTATCTGGGCGAGGAATCGCTGATGAAAGGTATCCGGGTCAATGTCTCTTCTTATACCCGTCATCACCCGAATGTGATGATGACGAAATCCAAGGCAACCGGAAATTATACCAATTCAGTGCTGGCAAAGACTGAATCGGTGCGGATGGGCTTTGATGAGGCCGTGATGCTTGATCCGCAGGGGTTTGTGGCTGAATGCACGGGCGAGAATATTTTCCTTGTACGAAAAGGTGTAATTCATACACCGCATACGGCCACAATCCTGGAAGGGATCACCCGCGAATCTTTGATTCTGTTGGCGAAGGATATGGGTTATATGGTTGTTGAACAACCGATCAGCCGCGACCAGTTGTATACGGCTGATGAAATCTTTGTGACCGGAACTGCGGCCGAGGTTGTGCCCGTGACCGAGGTCGATTTTCGCCCGGTGGGTGATGGCAAGTGTGGCCCGGTAACCCAGCAGATTCAGAAAGATTTTCGCCTGGTGGTGAAGGGTGAGCACCCGCGTTCAAGTGAGTGGCTGCATTACGTATAGCCATTTGTTGAGCAAGCAGCAAAGATTTTAAAAAATACAGCAAGGAGAAAGCAAAGCTGGACAGAATCTCCTTGCTGTATTTATTTTAAGTAACAGTGTGATTGGTGAATTAATTATGCCTTATGGCTATCGACTTGCACGATACAGTTTGTTATAAGAAAGAACTGAAACTTATGTCTTGAATTTACAAGATTGGCTAAAAATTTATGAAAAACAAACTTAGCGAACAGGTAAGCGGGTGGTCTCATCTAATTGCTGCTGTGTTTTCATTATTGGGACTAGGGTATATGCTTTTGTTGAGCCGGGCAAGCTTTCTTTTGTTTTTTGCAATTTTGATTTATGGAATTAGTTTGTCAGGAATGTTCTTTGCCAGCGCAATTTATCACCTTAATCAGTTTCGGTCTGCAAAAACTGTCACCATCTTGCGAAAAATTGACCATTCAGCTATTTATCTTCTGATTGCCGGCACCTATACACCGGTCTGCATTCATTTTTTTACCGGGTTTTATCGCTGGGGTTTCGTAGCCATCATCTGGGGTTTGGCCTTGCTTGGCGTGGGGGTTAAGATATTTGTGATTCAATCTCCTCGTTGGGTAACCGCCGGAATTTATCTGGTTATGGGGTGGATGTCGATCTTTGCCATTCGCGAGATGCTGTGGCACATGCCTGATCGGGCTCTATTGTGGTTATTTCTTGGCGGGATTTTCTACACAGTTGGATCTATCATCTATATGACCAAAAAACCGAATTTCTTTCCCGGCGTGTTTGGCTTTCATGAATTGTGGCATGTTTTTGTTATTCTGGGCGCGCTGAGCCACTTTATTGTTGTTTCTGTGTTTATTGTGGGTGTTTCCTGAGCCCTTGAGCGTACAGGGCTGGATATTTGAGAGCGAGTTTTGCACATTATTCTCCTGTGGTGGGGTGCGCGATCTCCAACAGAAAAGACCTTCACGGCGAACAACATGTTTGCGAAAGTTTATTGCTGATCTTTCCCCGAATCAGTAGACACAAACAAAGGGTGAGTGATGTACGGTGAAGGTGAACAGGTGAGAAGTAAATTTCGTTGGTTACTAAAGCCCAGTCCCACAGCCCGACTTTGGCAGCCTGGGAAATCAGTTGCTAGTGTTCCCGGGCTTTATGCTCACTAATTTCTCTTTTCTGCGTTCGGTTATGTCATTAAAGAAAATGGACAACCATCTTCTGAAGAATAAATGCGATTCTCGAACCATTGGTCACGGGGAAGGTAATATTCTTCTGAAAATATGTTTCTAAAGTCCGGTAGTCGGAAATGCGCCCTAATATTCTCTCGATTTCATCTTGTTTCGATGGAGAGCAAAAACCTGGATGGACGTTTTTGATATTTTTGCCTTTTGGGTTTGGGGTATATGTTGACCTTCTGTGTTTGAACTAGTGACCAAATGAAGGGACGGAATAATTCGCTTGGGGATAACCCATCCCCTAAAAGGTTCATCAGAAAGCCTGATTTAGAATCAATCGGGCTGTTTTTCTATTCACATTATACTGACTAGTCAGTATAATATATTATCATCAACTTTTTCCAAAAAGGATATTCTTTTGACCGAAACACGCCAACATATCATTCTTGCTGCCTGTAAATTACTCGAAAACCAGGGCTACCCGGCGACTAGCCTGGATGAGATTGTCAGGGAAAGTGGCGCTCCAAAGGGTTCACTCTATTATTACTTTCCTGAAGGAAAAGAGCAACTCGTAAGCGAGGCTGTACTTTTTTCTGGAAAAATCTTAATTGAGCGGATGCGTGACGAATTGGCAAAGTACGTTAACCCCTTCGAGGCCCTTTATAAGTATGTTTTGCAACTGGCGAGTAAGGTGGAAGAGAAAAAATATGTATCCAGCAATCCGTTGACCATTGTAGCGGTAGAAGCAGCCGGGTCAAGCGATCGTATCAGTCAGGCTTGCCTGGAAGTGTATTCACAGATTCAGGAAGTGCTTTTTGAGAAAATGGTTTGTTGTGGTATGTCTGAGACCGAAGCATTACAGCGATCACGCCTGATGTTGGCCAGTCTGGAGGGGGGGATTATCTTAAGCCGGGTTCACCGCACTGTCGATCCTCTGCTGACCCTTGCAGCACATTTGAAAGAGTCCTTATTGTCCTTTGAACTACCCCCTTCTAACCAAACATAGAATCAGGTATGGATTATTGTAAAAACCTGTTTACTCCCATTCAGACAGGCTCGTCTTCGTTTTTTTTGCTTTTATTGCGATTCTATGTTAATGATTTTCGAGATTGACGATCTGATCTAGGAGCATTGGATGTTTCATATTAAAACAAAACCGGTTACAGTCCTATCATTATTGATTGCCGTTCTATCTGTTCTTGCCTCGGCCGGCGGCCTTTTCCTCAAAGGCGTGTATCGTGACAATGTCTTTGTCACGACCACATGGCTTGGCAACGATGCGGTAACCCTGTTCCTGGCTGTTCCCATGCTGCTAGTCGCACTCATTTTTGGGGTGCGCAACTCGTGGCTGGCAAAGCTGGTTTGGTTGGGGGTGCTGGATTATATGTTGTACAACTATGCTTTTTACCTGTTTGGCGCAGCGTTCAATGTTTTTTTTCTGATCTACGCGGCCATACTGGGGCTTTCCATCTTTGCCTTGATCTTCGGACTGATCGAATTGGATGTGGCTGCGCTAAGTCATCATTTTTCTCAAAAGACGCCGGTCAAATGGATTGGTGGGTATTTTTTGTTTGTTGCGACCGGCCTGAGCGGCGTGTACCTGATGCAGTCGATCGGTTTTATTGTCACCGGGCAGCTTCCTGCGATTGTAACAATTGCCAATCATCCCACCAATGTGGTCTTTGCCCTGGATCTAACTCTGTTGATTCCATGGTTGGCAGTTGGAGCCGTCTGGCTGATGAAACGCCAGCCGTGGGGATACGTCATCGCAGGGATCCTGAGCGTCAAAGGACCGCTTTACACTCTGGTCCTGGCTGTGAACAGCTTCCTGGTATTTCGTGCGGGAATTTCTCAATCTTCGGAACTGCCTTTATGGGGAACCTTAACTGTGCTGGGCTTGATTGCCGGCGCGCTGCTTTTTGGAAATATGGAATCCTCTATGACTGAAGCGATCGAAAGGAACGAATATGACAAACAGCAATAATCCATCCACCAACTCCGAAAAGCCTGCACTGTGGGTTGGCTTGTATTCCTCGATTGTGCTGGTGGTCATTACACTGGCAACCTTCGGGTTTGCGATCACCGCCGTTCCTGTTTCCGGCGCGAACTGTCTGGAAGGATGCTTCGACTATCCTTATCTGGATACGCTTTCCCAGTTCCCCAAAGACTTCCGTTGGATGATCCCGGCCATTCTGCTGATGTTGGTCTATCTGGTCGCGATGGTAGCCATTCATCAAACGGCCGCGCAAGAAAAGAAAATTTTCAGCCAGATCGGGCTGTCGTTTGCGCTCATGTCCACCTTAATTCTGGTGAGCGACTATTTCATCCAGTTTTCTGTCATACCTATCAGCCTGATGCATGGTGAAACCGAAGGGATCACCATGCTCATCCAATATAACTCTCATGGGGTATTCATTGTTTTGGAAGAATTGGGTTACCTGCTGATGAGTCTATCTTTTCTCTTTTTCGCCCCTGTGTTCAGCGGCAAGAACCGATTGCAATCTGCGATCCGCTGGGTTTTTCTGGTAAGTTTTGGGCTGGCGCTGGTAGCTCTGGCGGTGGTTAGCATGAATTATGGGTTGAATCGCCAGGATCGTTTCGAGGTGATGGTCATCTCGATCAACTGGTTGGCGCTGGTGATTAACGGCATCTTGCTGAGCCTTGTGTATGGTCGGCGATTGAAAGGTTGGCTTTAACCGTGGATTCAATACTCATTTTCTTCGTGGTGCTTGCAGTTCTGGCAATCTTAGCCTGGTTCGGCTTGACGATGGTGCCGAAATCTTTTACTCTGCCGGCGCTTTTGCAGGGCGAAGTGAAAACTGTTTCGCTGCCGGTGGGCTTGCCCGTGCCGGTGGAACGATTTTACCGCAGCGTCTATGGAGATCAACTACCGGTCATCCAAACGGTGCTTGTTTCTGGGCGTGGCCGGATTCGCCCCTTTGGTCTCTGGCTTCCGGCGCGTTTTGTGATGGTTCATCAAGCCGGCCAGAACTATCGCCATTACTTTGAAGCCACATTCTTTGGCATCCCCTTTCTGAAAGTGGATGAAGGCTATATTGATGGCGGGAGTTTCTTTGAAAGCCCAATGGGCACTTATACCAATGACCCGAACACCAACCAGGGCGCCAATCTAGCTTTGTGGGCTGAAGGCGGATGGTTCCCCGCAATCTGGATCACCGACCCCCGCGCCCGCTGGCAGGCGGTGGATCATCACACGGCAATCTTGTTCGTGCCCTATGAAAATGGGGAAGAGAATTTTGTCGTCCGCTTCAACCCGCAGACCGGCCTGGTCGACCGGATGGAAGCGATGCGTTTTAAAGCCAAAGGAGACCCCGATAAGGTCTTGTGGATCACCAACGAAGTCGTAACCCCAGGCAAGCCGACCGTCTCTTATGCCACCTGGCTGGATGATGGCAAACCCTGGGCCGCGTTGGTGCTGGAAAAGATCCAGTTCAACCTCGATGTGAGCGAATATATCTGCAGACGGGGGAATTAAGCGATGAAATATCGGCGATTCGAATCCTTTGCACCGACAATCCTGAAAATCTACCGGCGTGACAAAGAAGCCTTCTGGGCAGCGGCGATGGCGCCCTTTATGTCGGACTCCACGCTTTTGAGTCTTTGGGAACACCGCAAAGTTACCGGGGATTTGTTCCTGGCATTTCAAGGGTTGGACGAAGATGCCCGCCAGGTACTCAAAGACATCAGCGCGCCTTTGGGGGTGGATGTTTTATCGTGGAAAAGCAACCGATCGCAGTATATGAAAGATGCGTATCCGGTGTTTGCTTTCCTGGCGGTCTGGATGGACGAAGTTGGTCTGGGCAATCTGGTCGAAAAGTTCGCTGATATTCTACGTGCGGGGGTTCTGGCGGTTGCAGGTTATGGCATTCTGGACGCCAACGTAGACAGCAATGCTCCCTCGCCTGTTGAAATCCTGGTCGCACAGGCATTGATTGCTGAATATGAAACCCTGGCGCTGGATCTCTTCGGTGTATCTGCGACCAATCTGCGAATTATGCATCAGATGCGTACCTACTTCCTGCGGGCGGAGATTAAAGAGAAAGCTGCGCGAGGCAAGCAAAGCCCCTATAAGCTGGATAATCCCAAAGACCTGGGCACCAAAGGTGCTAATGCGCTGGCTCCTTTTATGCTCAGCCTGGAACAACTGGGAAAGTCTGATTTGATCGAGGATTACTGGGAAGTTTTTCTGCTGTTCGGCGCAGCTATCCAAATCATTGATGACTGGCAGGACCTGGAAGGTGATCTTGCGATTGGTCACTATTCCTACCTGACCTTGCTCCCAGGAAAGCTGCCCGAACTGCGTGATCCCAAAAAAGCAGCCCGACTTCTCAAGGAAGACAAGTCACGCATCCAGGCAACTTATGAAGTCAGTCAAGAAATGATTGTCCGTGCTCGTGCAATCCTTGATAAGATCGAGGATCAATTTCTGGTCCGGTTCGTGGACATTACTGAACTGCGACTAAAAGCATATTTCAAGAAAGACCTCCGCTATTCAAGCGGATGAATTGTTTCCACCCCGGTTCAGCAAGCCTTTGCGTTCAGCATTCTGTAAGCCGACTGGGAACGAACCTCACCGGCCAAACGAAAAAGACTGTCTCGATTCGTTACCGAAGATAAGGACGGGGTTCGTGTGTGATCTTCGATAAAAAAGACCCCCACATTATGTGAAGGTCTTCTAATCTGGCGGGAGCGACGGGGTTCGAACCCGCGATCTCGGCCTTGACAGGGCCGCATGTTAGCCGCTACACCACGCCCCCAGATACATGCATTCTACCACTGAGGGTTAGGGGCGTCAAGGATATTTTTCTTTGTAAGTGAATTATTAATTGCCCTCAAATATCCAGGCGTCAATTGGCCTTTCCCAATTGACAAGCTCATCTTCGCTAAACCACAGGGCGATTTCTTGCTGTGCAGTCTCAACGGCATCTGAAGCGTGGGTCAGGTTGCGTCCCATGCTCAGACCGAAATCATGGCGGATCGTGCCTGGGGCGGCTTCGGTGGGGCGGGTGGCTCCCATTGTTTGGCGGACAGCAGCCACGGCGCTGTTACCTTCCCAAACCATGGCAAATACGGGGGCTGAAATAATATAACGAATCAGGCCTTCATAAAATGGTTTGCCTTTATGAACAGCATAGTGTTTTTCAGCAAATTCCTGGCTGACCTGGAGAAATTTGCCACCAACCATTTTTAGACCTCGTTGTTCCAGGCGTTTGATAATCTCGCCGATCAAACCACGCTGCACACCATCCGGTTTTACCATTACAAACGTACGCTCCAAAACAACCTCCCAAAACTTTAAAGATATAAATTTTACCGAATCAACTCTTCAGCTTTCGTATAGGCATCTAACGCTTTCTGGATTTGATTATCCTGCATGAAAGCGTCGCCCAGAAGCTGCCAGAGATCGATATCGATTGGGTGACGATAGATTGCTTTTTCCAGGTCTTCAATCACTTGAGGAATGTTTTGACCCGATTCAATCCATTGTTGATAACTTGGAAGGGCCTCTTCCAGCTTTCCAGCCTCTAAAAATTCTCTGGCCTTTGTTAGATCCAGTTCGGCTTCTGATTGTGAAAGCCCCGCTTCTAGCGGCTTCTCATCAACCTGCACTTCAATATCTGGCTCTGATACCGTCTCAACCGGGCCGGTATAAACTGGTTCGGTTTGTGGGCTATCCAGCCTCTCATTGGCAAGAATGGCACCTGCCTGTTCGGTTGGTTCGCTGCCCAGGTCTCTGATCCAACTGTTAACCATTTCCTGGGGGATGCCCGTTGGGATCACCAGTTCCGGTTTTTCTTCGGCCACAATTTCAGGAAGGGTCACATGAACTGGTTGCGTATCTTCAACCGGTTCAACAGGTGTTTCTTCCATCTCACTGATCATTGGCAGCGGCTCATCTTCCAGGCTGGCGTCTGGTGCAGCCTCTTCCACAACACTTGCGATTGGGGCAAGGTCAACTGGCGTTTCGGGGCGGGTTTCCAGAATCGTCTCCGGCTCTGCAGGAAGTTCAATGGTTTCGGTGGCGATGGGTTCCGAAGCCTCTTCGACATCTTGCAACCAGGCAGGAATCTCTGCTGAGGCTTCTTCCGCCGGCAGGGCGGATAAGCCCTGGGGTTCAGTTTGAGCGGCGACCGGCTGATCCTCTTCCAATCCTTGCAGCCAGGCGGGCGGAGCAATCTCCGCATCTGTTTCGGATGCTGCAATCAGCGTTTCTTCTTCAGCGCCCTGTTGTCTGGCAAGTGATTCTAACCATGCAAAGGCATCGTCTTCGCCTGGCATTTCGTCGGATGATTGCTCTGCGGCCGATGCCAGAGGCATGGCAGACAATTCTTCGGCCCCGGTTGGCTCACCTGTTTCCTGATGGGCCTCTGAAACCAGCTCGACAGTCTCCATCATTTCTATGGCCGGTGTTTCCATTAAACTGGTTTTATCAGCGACGACGTTATCCATGTCTTGCCGGTCTTCCAGTGAAGGAAGTGCCCCGGTCTGCTCTCCATCCGAAATCAGATCATCGGCTTCGAGCGTGGGCAGCGGCTCTTCTTCACCTGTGGTGGGTTCTGTCATGCTTTCGAGGCCTGCCAACATATCTTCGACCGTGGGGCCGGATGCTGCTGCTTCGGGCCTGGTCTCGAAGGGTGTTTCCAATGCAGAAATCCACTCTGGCGTTTCTGAGGCACGTTGATTTGGATCGGTGATCAGCGTTTCTTCATCAACACCCTGCCGAACTGCCAGAGATTCCAACCAGGCAAGAGCATCTTCAAGGTTGGCTGAAGACTCTGGTGTCGTATCTGCATCGGGGGCTGCAGATACCGGGGGCGTTTGTTCTTGCGGCGCGGCTGCCTGTTCAACAAAGGTTGTCGAAACTGTATCTGACGAATCGATCGGGCTCTGCTCCAGAGTGGATTCAGGCTTTTCCGCTACTCCAGGAGAAACCGTTTGCGATTCCTGGTTAATCTGTTGCAGCCAGTCGGGCAAATCTGCTTCCTGTTTAAGTTGTTCCGATTGTTCCAGATCTTGCAGCCAGGCGGGCGTTTCACTTTGCACAGCATCTTGCGCGGGTTCCTTACTTAACCAGTCGTCTTCAGTTGCGGCAGAGTCTGCCGGGATAGGGGCACTTTTTAGCCAATCTGGCAGATCGCTCTCATCGCTGCCCGTCTCTGCAAGACCACTTTCCATTTCTTTTAGCCAGCCAGGCAATTCGGCCGAGGCATCTGGGGTAACCGTTTCGCCCTCACTCCCGGTTGATTCTTTCAGGGGCATTTCAACGGTATTGATGCCGTCCAATTCTTGTAACCAGGCGGGTAGTTCTTCTGAAGATTGCCCGGCTGTAACCACTGTTTCGTCTAATTTTTCAGCCAACCAGCCCGGCAGATCTTCCTTTGATTCGGTTGGGGCCGGGGTCTCTGGCGCTGCTGCTTCTGGCTGTGGAACGGCGCTCGTGCCGGTTTGTTCAGGCGAAGTGGGGAGAATTTGTTCCAACAGGCTGGTTCTGAAAACATCATCGAGATGATCTTCCTGTTGATCTTGTGGTGCAATTTCTTTCAACCAGTCGGGGATATCTGCCATTACGGCTTCTTCGTTTGGTGCTTCAAGAGAAGTTTCCAGGGCCGGTGCTGGTTCAGCTTCCAGATGTGTTTCAACCTCAGGCTGGTCTGTTTTTACCCAGCCAGCCGCCTGCATCCATTCGGGGATGGGTGCGGCCTCTTTTTCGGCAGCCAGGTCTGAAAGAAGCGCCCCGGCAGGATCATCTTCATCAACAGCTTCCCCGGCCACCTCGGCCTGGGGTTGCCCGGTGGGAATGGCATCTAACCAGTCAGGGAGGGCGTCTTCCGTTTCATCAAGATGGACCCCGACAGTTTGCGCCCAGCCAGGTTGTGAGACCTCTTTTTGACCGGGGTGGTAATCCAGGCGCTCCAGGCTTACAGCGTTTTCTGGGACCTGATCACCGGTGGGGTTGGCAGGGGATAGAAATGCGGCATAAGGATCAAGGCTGAAAATTCTTTGCTGATAGGTGCGTGCATCTTCTGCCCTGGCGGTGCCGGGCAGAATTTGTGCCAGAATGCGATTTGCTTCATAACAAAACGGGAGGCGAGAAATGATCTGTGTGGCGGTTTCCACTGCATCCACTTTGTTGTTCTGCAGCGTGTAATTTCTGGCCATCATCACCATCAGATCCATCCGATTGGGGTCTTCCTGCAATGCCACCCTGGCCTCTGCCACGGCCTGATTGTACAGTTCTCCCCGGGTATACATTCGAACCAGGGCACCGCGCGTTAATCGAATTTTATGCGGTTCAGCGCCATCACGGCGGCCAAACAAGCGTCTTAATTCTTCCTGCACGGCTGAATTTGAAGGCTGTGTTTCGAAGGCTCGTTCCATGTGCCAGATCGCAGCGTCCAAATTTCCTTCGTCTTCACGGATGATACTCATCCCCAGATGACCTACAAAATCATCCGGGATTACAGAAAGAACCCGCTGGAGGATATCTGAGGCTTCTGTATATCGCTGCGCTTCCAGAAAAGCCTTCCCCAACAAACGATACGTATCAATGTGTTTGGGATATTGTTTCAGTATATATTTGCAGTGGGCAATCGCTTCTTCGTTTTCGCCGCGTTCGATCAAAGTCGAAATTTCACGGTTGTAGGTGCGCAGTGATATTTTTCCCATAACGGATTCCTCCCAAACTTAGTATGCACCAATCCCTGAAAATCTGCAAGCATTTAACATTTTTGTTTAGCAAAAAACAGTTTTCGGTGGGCAGATGAAAACGACATGGCAACCGGTAAAATGAAAAATCGCCGTGATTTTGTCACGACGATTTTGAACTTCGTTTAAGGTTATTCACCCAAGTAATCACGAAGTTTTCGGCGAATGGTTGGGTGTCGCAGGCGACTTAAGGCCTGCGCCTCAATCTGTCGAACGCGTTCACGGGTCACGCCCATTTTTCGCCCAACTTCTTCAAGGGTATATGCCTGCCCATCCAGAAGGCCATAGCGCAACTGGAGGATGCGCACTTCGCGGGGGGGCAATGAATCAAGCACTTCTTCCAAATGCTCACGCAAGAGGTTATAAGTTGCGGTGTCGTCTGGGGGCGGGGCTTCGTCATCTTCGATGAAATCACCCAGCACCGAGTCTTCTTCATCGTCTGTCGGAGTCTCCAACGACAGCGGCCGCCGGGCAACCTGGATCATATTTTCCACTTTTTTGGGTGGAACATCCAACGAAAGGGCCAGTTCTTCAACGCTTGGTTCGCGGCCCAGTTTCTGGGTGAGCTGATGCTGCACGCGTAAAAGCTTGTTAATTTGATCACCCATATGCACCGGAACGCGAATCGTGCGCCCCTGATCGGCAATGGCACGGGTAACTGCCTGACGGATCCACCAGGTGGCATAGGTTGAGAACTTATGCCCGCGGCGGTAATCAAATTTCTTAGTGGCGCGGATCAGACCGATATTCCCCTCCTGGATTAAATCCAGAAACGGGACACCTCGGCCCATATATTTTTTCGCCACACTGATTACCAGACGAGAATTTGCCGTAATCAGGTGTTCGCGGGCGGCCCAGCCATCTTCAATCAGGCGTCGCAGTTCCATGCGCCGGCGAACGTTGACATTGGCTCTGGCCAGCTCTTCACGCGCCATGCGGCCGCGTTCGATGCGCTGGGCAAGGTCAACCTCTTCTTCAGCGTTTAGTAGCGGGACGCGGCTGACCTCTTTGAGATAAAGGCCGATGGTGTCATCGGTATCAATATTTGCAAGATCGTCCAGCGCCATTTCACGTGAACGGCCATCAGCCCCGTCTTCGTCGCCATCACCCAGTTCAAGTTCTTCATCACTTGGCTCTTCCAAGGATGAATCTTCCAGGTAGGGGATACCAGCGCTCATCAGGGCCGCGAATGCTTCCTCCAACTGTTCTACATCCTGTTCAGCATCGGGAAAGAAATGCAAAATATCGTCAATAGTCACATAAGTCTTTTGACGTCCCAGCTCAATCAGCCGTGCTATTGCAGGATACTCTTCCTCTTCGTCATCTACCACGTTAATCAACTCGTCTTCCATGTCCAAAACACTATCCTCTTCGTTTTCGAAGTATATTTTTTATAAAGGCAACACTTAACTTTAAGACCCGTACATCCAAACCAACACTACAAAAACACAGTGCGTCATCCCGATTTTTGGATAATTTACTTGCCAGATGACGGTCTGAGCCTGCTTTAAAGAATATTAAAAACACCAACCGTAGACGTTGGGCACCGATCTTTACCAGCATACAACCATTACAATCAAAAATCAATACCCGCAGAAACTTGCACGATTATTGCCTTACGGAGAACTTGCCGGAGGGGGTTCTGCCTGTAAAGGTGGCTGCGCTAAAAGGTTCATCAGGTCTTCGGCTGCAAATGAATTGACCACAACCGGAGTGTTTTCATTTAACTGCGCGTAATATCCTGAGGTGGTTGGCGTTTGTCTGCCAAGTTTGAGCGTAACACTTTCACCGGTTTGTTTTTCAAGCCGCACCAAAAAGACCGGACGGATCAGTGCAAGCTGCTCAAGATCGTACTCACCCTGTAATACGCTGATCGGTGTCAGGCTGCTGATGGCGCTTACCGCCTGTTCCACCGTTCCCTGATCCGCCGGGGTGGGCGGTTGGCCGGGGTAATTTATCTGCCACAATTTGTCCGGGTTGCGGTTCAAGTCATACGATGAACCGACGGCAGGTTCTATGTGTATCGAAACCAGTATTGCACTGGATAATTCATCAAATAACCCTGGAATTGCGGTTGGCGTTGCTGTGGGTTGTTGCAGTGAGGTGCCAATTGTTTTGGTTCCCTGCAACACAACCACCAATAACAGAAGGACAAAAATTCCTAAAAAAAGCCAGGTTGATTTTCGAATCATCGGTTAACCCCGCCGCTTTCGGGAAAACAAGACCAACAAACCGGCAATCACCACCAGTCCGGGCAGCAGAAAAACAGACACAACCAGGCTTAACGCGATCAGGAGTTGATTGGGGGGCAAGAGCACCCGTTCTGTGCGCGGCCTTGGGCTGATGGAGATGAGATTATCTTGCCTGGCTGCCCAATCGACAATGTTTTCAATAAAATTGCTGTTGCCCAGGTTGCGATAGTAACTGTCGCTGGCAAAATCGCTGTCACCCACCACAACAAAACGTGCTTTTGTGTTTTCGTCTTCAGCCGCGATTGCCAATTCCAGGGGACCGGGGAGGTCGCTATCCTGTTCAAATGCCGGCGAGGTTTCCAAAGTTTCAAAATTCGTCTCGCCCCAGGCATTTGCGGAAGTCAAGGCCAGTGCGGTATAGGTCTTTCCAGCGGGTGCGGCGGGTGGCTCGATTAGGCTGCGTGCGCCGGGCAGAACAACGGCTGTGTTGTTCATTTTTTGAGTGATGGGGTGATCCCTGTACTCATTTGCCACTGCCAAAAGTGGTGAAGATGAAGAAAGATCCAAAATCAGATCATTGGATAATTCAATTTGCCAGAAATCTTGCGCATAATTCATCAGAAGGTCTGGTTCACCTTCCAATTGCATTGAAGGCACAGGCTCGGCCAGTAAAACCAGTGTGCCGCCTTTTTCTTGATAGGCGCGGATTGCTGCGATCTCAGATTCAATAAGCGGTTTTTGTGGGCCAGCGATGATAAGAAGCACTGCATCATCCGGAATTACAGTTTCAGCAAGCAGGTTAATCTTCTTGATCGTGTAATTCTTTGATTCGAGCGCCTGGCGGGTAAATGAGTACGCGTTTTGTTCGGTGGCATCCGGGTCATATTCACCGTGGCCGGTCAGAAAATATACAACCCGTGTGCCGGGATTTAATAAACGCATAATCGCTGAAGATAATTCTTCTTCGCTTACCGCGTTGACTTTTTCCTGGCGTTCGTCCAACTGCAATACGATTGTTCCATCACGCGTAATACGAGCTGATTCTGCAGCAACAATATTTTGCTCAGGGTCAATAAACTCATAGGAAAATTTCCCCTGGCTTTCAGCTTGATAGGCCTCTAAAAGTATTTGCACGGTGTCGGTGGGTGTGCGTGAAGTGAAAAACGCCTGTGCATGGACTGGCTTTTCGAGTTGTTCGAGCAGTTGCGTGGTGTCGCTTGTAAGCGTGTTTTCCCTGTCTGTGGTTAAGTCCCAACGTATTCCGGTACGGAAGATAAGAATATTCACCACAATAAGAATACCGATTATGGCAATGCTCAAGACCAGCATATTGCTACCGTAGCGCATTTGTCGGCCGGTCAGCAAAAGGCGTGCTTTTTCAGGGTCCAGCAAAATGGCAGCAGCCAGCCCGATCACACATACACCCAGCGACACCTGCGACCAGATGCCAAACTCTTTTTCAAGGAAAAACATGATCAGCGCTGATAATAGCGCCAGCGCTGCAAGGAGTAATCCGATCGGGGCAAGGCGCTGTGAAGTGGTCTTCATTATCGCCACCTCCGACTGTCGAGGGATATTTTTCCGATAAACAATGACAAAACGGTCAAGCTGATGAAATAAATGAGATCGGCCAATTCAAGTACGCCCTGAAAAAAGGAACCATAAAATCTTTCACTCAGGTCAATCCATTTCAACAGACTGGTTGAGTCTCCGGTGGAAGTGGAAATGATGTTGATCATCCAGAGCGCAAGAATAATTGCCAGCGTGACAAAGAAGGCGGCAATCTGGTTGTTAAAGAAAGATGAAACACAATTCCCCACGGCCACGAATACTGCGCAGACGAGGAAAATGCCCAGATAGCTTGTGAAGACAACGCCCAGGTCCAAACCGGGCGATACCAGTTGAGAGAGGATCAGCGGATAGATTCCGGTGATCAAGAGG
>CAZQLE010000015.1:0-31027 GCA_964593905.1 uncultured Anaerolineaceae bacterium
GACGTGTTTCAGCCAGATGCTGTAGATCACCACATAATAGACCATGCCAGCCAACGATAACAACGCGGCCAGAACATTGACATAGCTGGCGGTGATATAGAACGATAAAATCACCGCCCCAACACCGTAGGCCAACCCTTCGCCAGCTTTCATGCGGCCGGCGGGCAAGGGACGTTTGGCCGTCCGCTGCATATTTTTGTCCAGCTCACGATCCAGATATTGATTAATCGCGCTGGAACCTCCCGCGGCCAGCGCACCGCCGATCATCGTCCACAGGGTCAGCGGCAGCGACGGGATGGCCTTCCCACCCACCACCATTCCGGCATACGTGGTCACCAGCAGCAGCAACACAATAATCGGCTTGCTGAGCACCACAAAATCTTTTAACCGCTGACGGGCATTGAGTGGTTCACTGGCTTCTGCTGCTTCAACAGCGGTGTCACGGGCAATGAACCCCACCGCCGCCAACAGCCCCATCATCAAAACCCAGCCCGCGGCGCTGCTGGCAGCATGGATCACGCGCAGATCCAACGGAAAACCCCGGCTGACCTTGGCGCCGCCAAGAATGATTTGGCCGATCAACACCAGAAAAACCGCCGTTGAAAGCGTCAGAATCAACCCCTGGCTGCGCTGCATCCGCCAGGCGCGAACAAACAACAGCGCCACTGCCGCAAAAGTGGCCAGCGTTACCAGGCGGTGTGCAAATGCCAGCCATGCCGCGCCAGAGGTGGGCAGTCCGCCGCCGCACAACGGCCAACCGGGGCAGCTTTCGCCGGCGCCAGAAACAACCACCGCGGCGCCGCTCAAAATTAACACCAGCAGCAAGAACGCGGCCGCCAGGGTTAATTTCCCAAATGGGGAAGAAAAAGAAAACGCGGTAAATGGCATTTTGCGCTGCAAAACCAGCGCATGATAGATCACCGCAGAAATTTCAAAGGCCAGGGTGAACAGGGCAAACGCCAGATGCACCACCGAAAGCAGGGGCCGCTCAACAACCCCCACCAGAAGAGCACCCAACACGGCCTGGGCAGCCAGAAACACCCCCGCCCCGGCCAACAGCCCGGTCAATACCCGTTCGCCGGGCAGAGACTTTCGCACAACTGCGGCCGCCAGGAGCGTTAAAACCAGCGCCAGACCGGCCAGCGCACGATGGCTCATTTCAACCGCCGCCGCAAAGCTGGTGGGCATGGTTAAGCTCCCGCTGCACAACGGCCAATCCGGGCAGGCCGATCCCTCGCTCACGGTACGCACCATGTTGCCGGCTGTGACCAGAAAAAATGTAACCAGCAGGCAGACCATTAACAGGCGGCCGAGAAGTCGCAGCTTTTTCGGGTCGGGGTGAAGATCGGTTTTTGGCAACATTGGATCGCTCCTTAACAGTAAATTTATTATAGATCGACAGACGGATCAGCGCCCGGTTTTTCGAGCTGCTTTGCAACAAAAAACGGATACCCAACACCCGCTAAAGCTGCAAAGAAAAACCACTGAATGGCATAACCCAGGTGGGGGCCCTCGGTAATTTCCAAAATAGGGGTCTGCGCAAACGGCGGGTCGGAATACCCATCTCGCGGGGGGGCCTCTTGCAAAAAGACCGGCAGCAATGACAGATCGGTCTGCTTTTGCAGACGTTCAACATTGATCAGGTTTATGGCAGATAACCGCTCACCGCCGGGTTGATATGCCGGGTCTGGCGCCCCGCCAATTTCGGCGCGCTTCATTGGCAAACGAATCATCCCTTCAATCACCACAGGCGCATCCGACAGGTAGGGAGATAAATCGTCTGCCCCGCTGAGTGGAATCCAACCCCGGTCGATTAAAACAACCTGTGCTGTCCCATCAATTTGCAGCGGAATGATGAGATGGTAACCCGGTTGAGCATCCCATTCCTGATTGCGCAGCAGCACTGCTTCCTGATTGCGAAAAATTCCGCTCACCACTGCGCTGCGGTACTCAGAACGCACCAGATCAGCGTCAGGAACGCCCAGGGCCAAATTTAACGGGGCAAGGCGGCTCTGGGTCATGATTTGCTGATTCAGGCCTCTACGCCACTCCAGACGCGCCAACTGCCAGAAACCCAGACGAATCATCAGGCCCACGGCAGCCAGCACCAGCAGAGTGGTGAAAATCCAGCGCAAGCTGATCAATGGGTGTGCAGACGATGAACGCATTGAAGAATCCATTGCTAACCTTTGCTGAAAGATGGCCGCAGAGGAACCGCCGCCAGGCTGAACAACCACAACAATACCCCGCTGGGCAGGCCAACAGCCAGAATTGCCTGGGTGCGCACCCAGGTGGTCACCCGGCCGCGCACATCCAGACCCAGTTTTTTCTCAGGGGTAAACGTGCAGTCCAGACGATACCGGTTCGCAGTGCTCATGGTCATTTTGCCCGTTTGGCCGGGCGGCACCCAGATCGGGCCCAGTTGATGGCTAACCACATCCTCGTTTCTAACCACCAGAGCATCTCCTTCATAAAAGACCAGTCTTTCAGGCAATTCCAGGCCGGTCTGGTTCCGGGCCACTTTCGCGGCGGTTCCTTGAGGGATGACCCATTCAACTGTGCGCGGCTCGGCCAGATTGCCGGGATTGGTGATGCGAAACGAAATTTCGCTGACCAGCCAGCCAAACACCAACGCAATGAGAATTGCAACGCCAAAGCGCAGCAGGCCGTGATTCATCACCCGCGTCATGGGGTCGTTTCCTTTAACAAAAACTTCACGTCCGAAAAAATATCGTCAACCGGGGTGCCAAAGGCGTAGGTCAGGCGCAACCCTCCCCGGCGGTCCACCACATACACCCGCGCAGTATGAGAAATTAGATATCCCAGCGCCGTGTCACCGGCCGTCACCTCGCGAAAAACGCCATAGGCAGCCCAAATTTTTGAAAGCGCTTCTTCCGTGCCGCTAAGGCCGATAAAATTTGGGTCAAAAGCCGCGGTATAAGCGGCCAGACGCTGGGCGGTATCGCGCTGAGGGTCAACCGTGACAAAGACCACATTCACACCCGCTGCGTCGCCCCCCAGACGGTCATAAACTGTTTTCATCTCTCCCAGCGTGGCCGGGCAAACATCCGGGCAATTGGTATACCCGAAAAAGATCAGGTTAACCTTTCCATTCTCCTCAGCCAGATGAAAAACGCTGCCATCTGAACGGGAGAGCTGAAAATCAGGTGCGGGCGGGGCAGGCTCGAGCACAGAGCCGCGCAGTTCATACGGCCTGGAAAACAACCAGCCTGCCGCCAGAAGCGCGCCCATCAACACCCCCAACCCTGACCAGAACCAGTGCTTGCCCACCCTGGCCTCCTTAGGCACCAATGACCGTACCCATCAGATACAATGCCGGATAGAAGAAAATCCAGACTACATCCACAAAATGCCAGTAGTTGGCCGCAGCCTCTACCGCCCAGTGTCGTTCGGGGGTGTATGACCCCTTGCGGCCATTGCGCAAAATGATCAACAAAAAGATCACTCCGGTCAAAACGTGAAAGGCATGCATCCCGGTCATCATAAAGAAGATCGCCCCCTCCACACTGTCACCGGGGCCAAATGGGGCAAGCTGCCATTCCACCCCCACCACACCGACCAAAAAAGCAATTCCCAGCACCAGGGTAAGGGTCGTATTCCGCAAAAATCCGCGCACATCACCACGAGAGATCTGAACTTCTGCACGGTTCATAAAAAAACTACTCACCAACAAAATCGCTGTCACCGCCAGGCCCAGAATCTGCTCCAAGTGAGGGCGGGTATTGCCCAAAAGATAAAACCGTGAAACCAGCAAAGCGCCAAAGACAAAAGAATCAGAAAGGATGAACAACCATAGCCCTAACCGGTTGGTCGCCAATCGCTGCACATAACTTTCTTTATGCCCATGCGGTGTATGAGCTGCCTGTGCTTCCATTTAGTGTTCTCCTTCGTCTCTGGTCCATAAGCGGAAGATGTGCATGAAAAACCAGATCACAATTCCAGCTTTGAATAACGCCACAACCCACAAAAATATCATCGGCGCCTGCTGAATACTCAAAAAGTATTCAAGAAGGGTCAGAACCGCCAACCCTGCAAACACCACAACCCCGCGCCGCAGCGCACCCGTAGGTTTCGTTTCCATTACTGCCTCCCTCAATCACCCGCCTGCTGCGGTTCAATCTCCACATATTTTGAATTCGGTAAACCATAATCATAGGGGTTGCCCACCACCCGCATCGGCTGTGCATAATTGTGCATCGGTGCAGGAGAGGGAATCTGCCATTCGGGAGAGCGGGAATTCCAGATATTCCCCACTGCCGCCTCACCCGAACGGGCGCTGACCCACAGATTAACCATAAACAGCAGTACCGAGATGCCAATTAGAAAGCCGGCGATGGTGATGATCAACTGCGGGTCGGTAAAGCCCATGTTGGGGTCATAATCAGCGATGCGGCGGCGAAAACCCAGCAAACCAACCCGCATTTGCCCAAATGTCATGGCCAAAAAAGAAGGCGTAAGCAGCCAGAAATGCAGCTTGCCCAGTGTGTCATTCAACTTGCGGCCGGTCATCTTGGGGAACCAGTAGTAGACCGCAGCAAAGAACGGGAAAATGTAACCACCGAAAATTGTGTCGTGAAAATGCCCCACAATCCAGTAGGTGTCGTGCAGGTGAAGATCGGTTGAAATGGTGCCGCTTGGCGGGCCGCTCAGACCACCCAGCAAAAACACAAGGATCCCGCCCAACACAAAGAGCATCGGGGTTGGCAGTCGAATGCGCCCCTGCCACATGGTCGCCGTCCAGGAGAAGAATTTAATCCCGGTTGGCACCGCCACCAGCAGCGTGGAATACATAAACGGCACCCGCAGGTATGAATCCATTCCCGAGGTGAACATATGATGCGCCCACACCAGAAAGCCCACCAGCGCGATTCCCATGGAAGACATGGCCACCCAGCGATAACCAAACAATGGTTTGCGCACAAAAACCGGCAGCAGTTCGCTGATCACCCCCAGCCCCGGCAGCACAAAGATATACACGGCCGGATGTGAATAGAACCAGAATAGATGCTGGAACAGAATGGGGTTTCCGCCTTTCGCGGGGTCAAAAAAGCCCATGCCAAACAGACGCTCAAACATGACCATCTGAAACGAAAGGCCAATTAACTGGGTGGCCGTCAAAGAGATGATCGAGGTCGACAGAACGCTCCAGGCCAAAATTGGCATACGGAAGTAATTCATCCCCGGCGTGCGCATACGGATAATGGTGGCGATCAAATTCAGCGCCCCCAGAATGGCCGACCAGCCGTTGACAAACACCCCCAGAAAGAACATTTGAATCCCCAGCGGCTGCCGCACGCTCAACGGCGGATAAGCCGTCCAGCCGGTTTCAAAACCGCCAAAGAAGATGGCACTCACCAGCAGCACCGCTGCCGGCACAGCCAGCCAGAAGGCAAATGCGTTCAATCGCGGAAAGGCCATGTCTTTGGCCCCAATCAGCAGCGGGATGAGATAGTTTGAAATGGCCGAGATGCCCACCAGAATGGAAACGATCAATACCATCCCGTGCATTCCGATCAGAGTGTTAAATTCTTGATAAGACAGGAATTGCAGACCGGGCGCGGCCAGCTCGGTGCGAAAGATCAACGCAAATGAACCGCCCACCGCCAGGGTGAAGAGCGACAAAAAGCCATATTGAATGCCAATCACTTTATGATCGAGGCTGACACCAAAGTAACGCCGCCAGCCCGCAGGCTCAACAACATCTTCCACGTCCGGGGTGCTTTGTCCCTTTGCCCAGGCCCACCAATCACTCATGGCGCCAATACCGCCCACAAAGAATAAGGCTCCCAACACCCCGCCCGTTACCCAGGCTGGTTCGGCTTTAAAGCCCAACCCCATTGCGGCGCGAATCGCGGTGATCAACCCGACCCCTGCCAGAGTGCCAAGAATCTGCCAGATCAATCCACGCACCAGGCCAATCGAATAAATCTTCTGGATGATTTTCATCTGTTCACCTCTAGAGATGTTCTTTCTCTAAACCGCTTTATTGAGCCAAAGATTTCATAAAGGCCAGAATGTCATTAATTTCCTGCTCGCTGAGTTGATCAGCATAGGTTTGCGGCATGACATTCGCAGGATAACCCTCATGAACCTGATCATTGGGTTTGAGAATGCCGGTCATAAGATAATCATCATCCACCTGCACCTCGCTGCCATCGACAAGCTTGATGGTTGAACCATAAGCCCCCTGCCAGGTGGGGCCAACACCTTTGGCGCCGTTCACCGTATGACAACCAATGCAGCCCTTGATGGTGGCCAGTTTTTCGCCCCGCTGCACCGGATCGGTCAGTGTTTCAGAAAGTCTGGCCGAGACCCAACCCTGAAAATCTTGCCCGGCCATCACCTTTACCGGCGCCACCATTGCCGCATGGGCGCCGCCGCATAATTCGGCACACAAAACCTGATAATCACCGATCTCTGTGGGGGTCAGGCGCAGCTCTTTCACCAGGTTTTCACCGGGCAAAATATCCTGCTTCACCCGAAATTCAGGCACCCAGAAAGAATGAATCACATCGCGTGAGGTCATCTTAAGCACCACCTGCTGATCAACCGGCAAATTCAGGCTTTGCGAAACCACCCCATACTGAGGATACTCAAAGCTCCAGTACCACTGCCCGGCGGTAACCTTCACTTCCAACGCCTGAGGATCGATGGTGTTAATCTCTGCCAGCGAACGAGACCCAAGGTAAGAAAAATACACCACCACCGCCAGTGGGATGATCGTCCAAAGCACCTCCAGGCGGGTCGAACCGGTAATATGCTGGCCGTCCTGATCTTCTTCTCCTTTTTTAGGGCGGAAAACGACCAGGCTGTAAACAATCAACACCATAATTAAAGAAAACAGAAATGAAATCACCAGGAAGTGGGCATTAAAAAGTTGATCAATGATCACCGCCTGAGAGCTGGCCTGCGCCGGCAACAAACCAATCGCCTGTAAAAGGGCATAAATTCCCACGGTGAAAGCCGCAACGAGAATACTGATGATCACAAAATGCTTCATACTGCCACTCCTCTGTTTTTGAGATTCCGATAAATCAATGGAGGGCTCCTGCCGTTCCACATCCAGCCAGTTTTCAGCCTGATCGGAAGTTAAGAACCGGCGGTCATACACCACCACCCGGCCATTTTCGCGTAATGAAACCAGCAAGACCTGCATCGGGAGCTCCGATTCAATAAACAGGTCCAGAAAATGTTCGCGGCGAATTTCCACATCGTCGTAATCCAACAAAACGGTGGTCGGTCGCCAGACAGCCATCAATTGTTCAACTTGAGAAAAAGATTTTGCTTCGCGAATCTCACTCAATGCGCCGTGCCGTTTTTGCATTAAGTGCGCCAGACTGCTGCGAAAAAGCGGACTCGCAGAAGCAATCAAAATTCTTTGCAGTTTTTCGGTTCGCTCATCCATTGCAGCCATTGCTCCTCTTTTGAAGGCTGACCGATGTCACTGCAATAAATATAACAAATTAGATCTTACTAGTCACAAATTAACTCCCAAAATAGGGGTTAATCCTTCCACCCAAAGGGGTGATTTATGGATTAACCCCGCTGATCGCGATTGAACAAACCCAGTTGCAACGCTTTGCTTACCGCCTCAGTGCGGTTCGCCGCATCCAGTTTTTCAAGAATATGACGCACGTGAGTCTTTACCGTATTTTCAGAAATAAACAGGCTGTTGGAAATTTGCAGGGTGGTTTGACCATCTGCCATGCATCGCAAAACTTCCAGCTCCCGCTCGCTCAACAAAGTTTGCGGCACCGAATCTGAAACATGGGCCAACGCATGAAAAAGCGGCGCGGTCACTTCTGGCGAAAGAACCCCCTGACCCGAAAATATTCGCAGCAGCGACACGCGCAATTCATCCGGCTCCGCATTTTTCAACAAATATCCATCCGCCCCGGAACGTACTGCGCTCAAAAGATCTTGATCGCTGCGAGATATGGTTAACATAAGAATCTTCACCGGAAGCTGCAATTCGCGAATTTTCTGAACCGCCTCAATACCATCCATTTGCGGCATATTGACATCCATCAAAACAATGTCCGGCTGCATTTTTTGAACCACTTGAACGGCATCTTTTCCATTCCCCGCCTCGCCCACCACGGTAAACTCGGGCATATCTTCAAGCAGCCCCATCAAACCCCGCCGAAACAGAGCATGATCATCTACAATCACCAGGCGGATATTTTTGTCGCTCATGCTTGTGTCTCCTGAACAAACGGTAAACGCAGCCTGATTTTTGCGCCCTGACCAGGCTGACTGACAATCTGAAAATCGGCGCCAATCAACTCGGCGCGCTCACGCATTCCCCGCAGCCCGTGCTGCGAAATTTCCAGCACATCTTCAGCAGAAAAACCGCGCCCGTTATCCTGAACCTCCAGAATCAAATCTTTTCCGGACCCCAGAATGGTCAGTTGCACCGCCGTTGCCGCAGAATGCTTGCGAACATTGCTCAATGCCTCTTGCGCAATACGCAAGATCTGAGTCTGAATCTCAGGAGATATTTGCGGTATGGCACGGTCAATGTGAATCGTCGCAGGTATATCGGTGGATTCCAAAAAAACGGACACCAACTGTCTCAACGCGGTTTCAAAATCATTCTCCGGAGAAACCCGCAGATAATCAATCGCTTCCCGCGTATCCAGATAGGCTTCAGACAGCGTCCGGTAGCTGTCTTTTAGCGCTTCTTCAAGGCGTTTATAGTTCTGCTGGCTGGCATAAGTTTGCATTTGAGCCGCCGTTAACTTCAGGTAGGCCAGCGTTTGCGCAAGGCCATCATGAATCTCCCGCGCCAGGCGCAGCCGTTCATCCACCACCGCCCGATATTCAAAAGCGATCCGGTTCATTTCGCCTTGCAAAAGCAAGGCCACATGGGTGGCGCTGCTGCGCGCCATATAGGTCAGGTGGCTGGTAAAAGTGCGGTTTTCGGGAATGGCAGCACACAATGCCCCCCAGACCGCGCCTCCGTTTGGCATCTGCACCGGCGTTCCGACCACAGCCAGCGGCAGCCCGGCCGGGTTTTGTTCAATCAGGCTGATCATCTGACCCGAGGTAATCACCCGTTCAGAGATGGAAACCAGTAACCGCTTTGTTTCCGCATTTCCAAAATACCACACAGATTTTTGGGGATGAACATGAGCGCTTAACAGCGAGAGGTATACCCCGTCTGCATCCAAAGATGAATGCAGATCAAGCATTAATCGCTCTATGATCTGCGGCAAATCAGAGCTGGAGCCATGCATAAGTTGCAACTGGCGCAGCGTGGAATTTTCTTGAGATTGCAAACGAAATCCTTGAATAACCAGGCCAATTTCATTGAGCAAAGACTCAATAAAATTGAGCACATCCGGCTCCACTTCCTGGCTTTGCTTAAGATACAGGTTTAATACCCCCAGCATTCGCCGCCCACGCCGCATGGGCAGGCAAACAATCCTGTGTTCCGTTGAAAACGGACCCACCAACAACGGGCATGGCGCTGCGTTTGGCTCGGGTTTGCCCTGGCAGGCCGCACATCGTTCGCGCACAAGCTGGGTGACCAGATGGTCTTGCCAGGCGTGATGCAGGGGGGCGCTCAAAGGGCCGTGGGTAAAGGCTGGCAGCGGCTGGTCCCATTCGTCCAACGGAATCAGCGAAAGATATTCCACCCCGCTAATTTGCCCAATGGCAGCAAGCGCGGCCTCCAGCAATGATTTTTCATCCTGAACATCGACCAGATGATGATTCAACTGAAGCACAGCATTGAAACGCGTGTTTATCCGTTCGATCTGCTCAGAACCCGACTGTATCTCTCTGCGCATACGCTGTGCAAGCCGGTCATAATATACCCCCAGGCCCACAATGACCCCGCCATAAACCAGAACCAACCCGACCGGGTTGAAATCGGCCCGGATATAAAACCAGGAGAAACCGAAAAGCACAAAAAACAGGGTGGCAAAACCGATAATTCTTTTTCCTGTCCATTGCGAACGCTTTAACATACTCAAATTTTACCTTATTTCGCCCCTGAACCGCGTTAAGAAAACACCCCCCTTCCATCAACCGGAAGGAGGGTGAATTTTGTCTTAGCGTTTTGCTATTTAAGTGTATTGATGTAAGTCACCACGCGCCAGGTATCGTCTTCAGAGATAATCCCCTTCCATGCCGGCATCGCCGAATTGTAAGGGGCCTTCATTCCACCCTCCATAATGCGATAGTAAACATATGCATCCCCTGCTGCCACCGCATCAGACATAGCGCCCGGTTTGGGGTTCAACGAAGCACCGGCAGGGCCATCGCCTTTCCCAGTTGCGCCATGGCACGAGGTACAATTGGTCTCGTATACTACTTTACCCGCCTCTGCGGCAGCCGCATCCCCCGAGAATGGGTTGGTTTTACCCTGATAATCAGCCGGAACAGTGCGATCTTTTTCGCTTCCGCCACTGGCGGCTTCCGGAGTAGCACTTCCACCGCAGGCAGTTAACAGCAATGCACTCATAACAAGCACTGCCATGATGATGAAGAGAGACTTTTTCATACCAATTCCTCCTTTGTGAGGTTAAATAGTGTATAGATTTACAAATCGATTATAACGCCAAAAAAAGATTTTCATAGTCGAAATTCTATACAAATGTTGGCTTGTCATTCACAGAATCGTGTGATTCTTATGACATAGATCACTTACGTTTATCTACTTTATCCGCTATTTTTAGAAAAGATAATTTTTACCTTAGAGGTGAATCAAAATGTTCCGTATCAGTCGTCGTCTTGACTATGGTTTACAGCTTATGATTGCTCTTGCAGCCGAAACTGAAAACCGCGCCCAATCCACCGCTTCACTTTCCAAGAAACTTGCCATCCCCCTCCCCTTTCTGCATCAGATCGCCCATGCATTAATGCAGACCAGTTACATTAAGGCCACTCCCGGCCCGCATGGTGGTCTGCGTCTGAATCAGGAAGCTGACAAGATTTCTGTGCTCAATGTGGTCGAAGCGTTGGAAGGTCCCATCAGCCTCAATCCTTGCCAGGAATGCCCGGACCAGTGCGAGCGCTCTGAAAATTGCGCCGCGCAGGTTGTCTGGGATGAATTACAGGCAAAAATTGTGGATCATATGTCCGGTGTATCTTTGGAAGCGCTGGTCAAACAACCGGGGTTGGCTGCCATGTATGCCATACCCGCAGCGAATCTTTCCAGCAACTAAATTTTGTTTCAAAGCAAAACAAAGCTATTTCGTTCCAGAGTCAAATTGAGAACGAAATAGTTTTGTTTTAACACTTCCCGGATGGATCTGTGTTTAAACGCAGGCACGTCTGCCAAAAACTGTTTCCGCTGCGCGCTGCCGGGTCATTTTCTCCGCCGCAGGAGAGGGTTCTGCTCCTCCAGAGGGGCCAAAGCCACGCGTTATTTTTCACCAGAGACGATCAAGCCAGTTCTTTTCGATTCGGACTTATCGCATAATAGATAGGAAAGTTCTCTTTGTTTATCGAACGTTTTTATCGGTCAATAAATATTCACCCGGCAACGATCCTCATCGGGTTGATCGAACACGGTTGTGTTCGCCGCGCCAGCAAGATTGGGATCGCTCATAAATTTTGGCTATTGCAATTCTGGGAGGGAAAGCCATGAAAGATGATGATCGACCCAGGGGCACGATGGTGATATTGATTATTTTCTTACTTCTGCTGATTGCCAGTTGGGTGGGGGTATATCTCATCCTGCTGCAGCGGGGAGGATATTAATCATGGAAGTCAACCCCTATGAGAAGTTTTGGATCAGCTTATCTGTCGCCGCCATACTCGTCATGCTGGTAGCCGTGGGGCTGGCCGGTTTTGGGCTGGGCATTCAACTGCCGGGCGAAGCCGGAGCGCTTGACCCGGCCCGGCTTTCACAAGAACCGCCCTTTAACCAGCCCGGCGTATATGAAATTGCCCCGGGAAAATACCAGGTCATCATGCTGGCGCAAATCTGGGCCTTTGTTCCGGCTGAAATCAAAGTGCCCCAGGGCGCCGAGGTGACCTTTAAAATCACCAGCCGCGATATCACGCACGGAATGCTGCTCGAAGATTCAAACCTGAATATCATGATTCTTCCCGGTCAGGTGGCTGAGTTTCAGCACACTTTCACAAAGCCGGGAGAATACCGGTTTGTTTGCCACGAGTATTGCGGCGTTGGTCACCAGGCCATGGCCGGTAAAGTCATTGTTGAGCCTCGATAACTCACAAGGAGCACTTCACATGAAAACCAGTGAAAAACGATTTATCGGCGTCCAACTGGTTGCGGCGCTAACCGCACTGCTGCTGGGCACATGGCTGGGGCCTCTTCAAGCGTTGGAACATGCAAAAATTGATCTTTACCCGTGGCTGCAACCGCTGATCCAAACGTATTATCAAGGGCTTACCATTCACGGCGTACTCAATGCGCTGGTGTTCACCACCCTGTTCATCACCGGCTTCCACACGTTTAGCATCCTGAAGGGGCTAAATCGGCCTTTGCGCTGGTTCGGGTTGGCAGTTGCGGGTCTGGGGGCAATGCTGGTTGGGCTGATAATGGCCGGCGTGGTCATGTTAATGAACCAGGCCTCGGTGCTTTATACCTATTACACCCCCATGAAGGCCTCGCCCTGGTTTTATATCGGTCTAACCCTGGTGGTGGTCGGTTCGTGGCTCATCGGCTGGAGCCAGCTGGCTACCCTGGCCCGCTGGCGCAAAGAAAACCCCGGAGTGCGCACCCCCATCATTGCCATGGGCTCGGCCGTCAACGTGCTGCTCTGGCAGCTTGCCACCCTGGGAATTGCCGCCCAGATGCTGGCGCTGGTCATCCCGTGGGCGCTCAATCTGGTTCCAGCAACCGATGCCTTGCTCAGCCGGACCTTATTCTGGTTCACCGGTCACCCGCTGGTCTATTTTTGGCTGTTGCCGGTTTATGTTTCATGGTACGGAATGCTGCCCAAACAGGTGGGCGGAAAACTGTTCTCCGATCCGCTGGCGCGGCTCTCTTTCTGGGGATTTTTAATCTTCTCAACCCCGGTTGGTTTTCATCATCAATTTTCCGATCCCGGCATCCCGGTCGCCTGGAAAGCCATTCACACCCTGTTAACCTTTATGGTGATCATCCCCTCTTTTATGACGGCCTTTACCGTAATTGCCTCACTGGAACGCGCCGGACGAAAACGGGGCGGCAAGGGGCTGCTGGGCTGGGTTGGCGCGCTGCCCTGGAAAGACGCTTCGGTTGCGGCTCAATTACTGGCCGGGTTAACCTTCTTTTTTGGCGGCATTGGCGGCATTATCAATGCCTCTGCCAGTCTAAATCTGGTCATCCATAACACCACCTGGGTCCCCGGTCATTTCCACCTCACCATCGCCACAGCCAGCACATTGAGCTTTATGGGAATCACCTTTTGGTTAATTCCTCACCTGACCGAAAAAGCATTAAAGTGGCCCAAAATTGCACTGGCCTCCGTCTGGACCTGGTTTATCGGGATGGCAATTTTCAGCAGCGGAATGCACTGGATGGGCCTGCTCGGTGCGCCCCGCCGCGTGCCTTTATCCACCGCATCTTATTCAGATGCCAGTTGGTTTGTTCCACAACAACTCACTGCCGTGGGTGGGACAATCTTGTTTGTCGCCGCAGCGCTTTACTTTGCCGTGATCATTGCGACCGCAGTACAGAAAAAGCGGGCTGCCGAACCGGTCATGGTTCCAGTTGCAGAAGCAGAGATCAGCGCAGAGCACACCCCGCTCTGGCTGGACCGCTGGAGCACATGGATCATTCTATCCATTGTGCTGGTCTTGATCGGTTATGGGCCAATTCTTTTGAAGATGATTGTTAATTTCAATCCGGTATCCCCCGGGTTCAAAGTCTGGTAAAACGGGATGGCGCAACAAAAAATAGGATGGCCCAATAAGCCATCCTATTTTTGTCGGGCACTTAATTCGCTTACAGGGCCAACAACACTTCCTTGCTGTGTTCGGCCGGTTTCACATCTTTAAACACTTTCTGAATGGTTCCATCCGCCGCGATGATATAGGTGGTCCGAAAAACGCCATCATATTCGCGACCCATGAACTTTTTTCTACCCCACACGCCATAAGCCTCACAAACAGCGTGATCCACATCGGCCAACAGCGTAAACGGGAGCTGATATTTGTCTTTAAATTTCTTGTGTGCTTTGGGTGAATCTGGGCTGACCCCCAGGATGGTCACCCCTGCATTAACATAGGCGCTGTAATCCTCGCGGAAATTACAGGCTTCTGTGGTGCATCCCGGGGTGTCATCTTTGGGATAAAAATAGAGAATAACCGGTTTTCCGCGATATTCAGATAACTTTCGCACCGTTCCGGTTTCATCTTGAAGTTCAAATTCAGGCGCCAGCGATTTTTCTTCGAGAGTCATTTTTTTCTTTTCCTTTTTGACCATGTTACTCACGGGCTTTCCCCAGCGTAACTGCACATTTGCTTTGGCTAAGCAAATTATAGTTTAAACCCATTACAGTTGAAATTTCTTGTAAAGTGTTTAATAGGGCGCGATCTCAAAAGAGGCGATCATTTCATCCAGCAGGAACAAATTTGGTTCAACCGCGTCTGGGTCTTCTGCATTCAAACTGTCAACCGTGTCTTCAAGATAGGTGGCATAACCATCTACAAAGGCCTGGTAATCGCCGCCGGGAATTTCATCAGCCGTTTCAGGCAGGATAGAGGAATTGACCGGCAGGATCGCCGAGAAATAATACTGCCCATCATCCGTCAATCCTTGATAGGTGTAAAACAAACTCTCATTGGCGATCGGAGAGGCGCTCTGTGCAAAGACGGTGGTATAGCGCACGCCGCTGCCATTTTGAAAATCAAGATACATCATCTGTGCATGAAAAACCTGGCCGGCATTAAACATCGGCAAAAACGGCAGGTTCCCCTCCACAAATGGCAACTGCTCGTCCAGCAGGGCGCTCAAGTTGTCAACCGTTTCTTTCGCCTCGGGGTTGACTGCAATTAATTCATCCACAGGGTAAACCCGAATCACCGGCTCATGGAAGGTGCCAGTCAAGGCATAATCCTGAAAATCGATCTGCCGCAGTTCAGGGTTCAGATCCCACCAGGCTTCTCCCTTATATTCAGGGACCACTTCACAGGTGATGTTTTCAGCAATTTGTTGGTCCAGTTCAAAACGCAGGCCCATTTTTTCGCAGCCGGCCAGTTCGGCAAAATTATTAAACGACATATCAGGCAATGTTGGGTCAACCTGCGGCAGTTCTTCAAATTCCGGCAGATCAATATCGGGGGTTGGAATGACAATCTCGGGGATTTCAAAATCTCCATTCGGCAGAGCCGGTTCGATCATTGGCTCCAGGTTTGAAATGATGGAAGAACTATCCATGGAAACAACACCAAACACGACCAGGCCGCCCAGCAACGCACAACAGCAGCAGGCGCCAACCAGAACTACAATCAAAACAATCCAGATCCATTTTTGATTTTGCATTGCACTTCCCTCCATTTTTGATCAACTTGAAACAATCTGGCGTTCTTCACCCATTCGAGAGGCATCATAACCGGGTTGTGATGCGATCGCATTGCGGAAAGCCGCTTCACGCATCAAATCAAAGAGCGGTTGCAGCAGCCGGTCAGTTGCAAACTCCTCGGGAATCACCAGATCATATTCTTCATGAAACAGTGGCACAAAATCCAACCCCAGGGCAAACGCCGCCGCGGTAATCCCCAGCCCGCAATCTGCACGGCCAGAGCTGACCGCCGCGGCAACAGCAAGATGAGTATATTCCTCTTCGCCATAACCGCTGACCGTGTCGGCAGAAATCCCCTCATTTTGCAGCCAGTAATCCAACAACACCCGCGTGCCCGCCCCCCGCTGACGGTTGACAAAACGCACCCCGGGTCGGGCCAGGTCAGCAATCGCCAGAATGCGTTTCGGGTTGCCCGGCTTAACCAGCAGGCCCTGTTCGCGCCCCACCCAGCGAATGAGTTTTACGGGTAGACCGGGCAAATACTGCCGGATTGCAGCGAGATTATAAACGCCACTTTCGGGGTCCAGAAGGTGTGAACCGGCCAGGTGCGCCTCACGCCGGCGTAACGCCACCAAACCACCCTGCGAGCCAACATTGGCCGAAACCAACCGCCGCCCCCGATCAGACAAAAAATGCGCCAGAATATCCAGGGTCATATCGTGTGACCCAATTGCAAAAATAGTACGGTCTAGTTCGTCCACTGAACGATACAGCTTGACCCTTACTTCGGCTCCGGCTTCCACACCCTGCACCCCGCGCGGAAGAACACAGATGCCATCGGCGCGCACCAACGAGGTAATTACCCCCGCCCCGCGCGATAACGGCGCCGCCAGGGTGCGCTGCCCCACCTTTCCGACAACAACACGCATATAATCATCATCACCGGCCGGAGAGGTCACTTTGCGCGTCATTTGCGCCGTAATTTCCCGTACCGGGGTTGTGGGGCGTCCCAGCCACAACGCAACCAGCGGCTGGACAAAGATCTCACCGGTCAGCGCGGCCGATACCGGGTAGCCGGGGATGCCAACGATTGGCACCAGACGTTCGGGGTCTGCCGACTGTGCAGAACAGCGAATCATCCCTAAAATCACCGGGTGGCCCGGTCGCACCGCAACACCATGCACCAGCAGTTGTCCCAGTTCTTCTACAACCCGCGCCGAAAAATCCTCCGACCCGGCCGAAGAACCGGCGTTCAGCAGCACCAGGTCGTTTTCATCGGCAGCCTGCTGAACCCTTTGTTTAATCAGCTCAAACTGGTCGGCCACAATCGGATACCGGGTCGGCAATCCACCCCAGTCACGAATCTGGGCCGCAAGCACGACCGAATTAAAATCCAGAATCTCGCCGCGCTTTAATTCACTGCCAATCGGCACCAGTTCGCTCCCGGTTGGGATGACACCCACCCTGGGGATACGGCTGACCGTCACCCCGGTATGACCGCTGGCCGCGATGGCGCCCAGATCCACCGGGCGCAGGGTATGATGGGCAGGCAGCACAAGCTGCGTGGCGACAATATCTTCACCCATCGGCCTGACATGCATCCAGGGGGTGACCCCGGCGCGCAATCGGATCGCCGCCGGGTCGCGTTGGCGGGTGGAGATTTCGCCCATTTCATCGACCGGCTCCGTGTTTTCAATGGGAACAACAGCGTTACTCCAGTCGGGCAGCGGGTCACCGGTATCCACATACACCGCTTCAACACCGATTTTTAATACAACCGGTGCGGTGGGCATGGCACCGGCCGTTAATTCCGCGCGCAGCGCAAACCCGTCCATGGCAGAGGCATGATAATGCGGAGAGCAAATTTTTGCCCAGACCGGCTCTGCCAGAACGCGCCCCAGCGCCCGGTCATCCAGTGAGATGGTTTCTTTGCCAAGCAAACCCCATAAGTGCGCTTCTTGCAGCGCCTGCTGCAAACGCATTTTTGCCTGCTCGAGCGGAATATCATGCAAATAGACAGACATACCCTTATCTCGCTTTAGAAATTATGGCGCTGTTGTAGCAGACGGGGCCGGTTGTTCTGCGCCGCCCGGCTGCGGGGTAAGGAAATTCAGCGTCGCATCCGATAAAGGTTGTTCCGGCTGCCAGGGTAAAATCGTCAGGAAGTCATTAATCGCCAGCTCTGCGCGAATCTCATAACGGGGCATATAGTACAGGGTGTTGAGCGAGTGTTCGCTGGATTTAAACAACCCGACGGCCGCCTTATAACCCCATTCCTGAACCCGCGCCACCATTCTTCCTTCATTGTCAATCGCCCCGCCCGGATAGGCAAAGACGGTGACCGGCACCCCTAATTTTGCTTCAATATCCGTCCGTGAACCTGAAATTTCCCGGCCGATGGAATCGGGGTTCTGAACCTGCAAGTCTAACAGGCTTACCCCGCTGGCTGCACGGCTGCCAACTTCCCAACCGGCCGCCATCAGTTCCTTAATCTGCGCCGAAGTCATCACATTCTTGGCATCAATCTGATCCGAGGCCAGGAACAACGTTCCGGTAAACCCGTATTTTTGCATAATCGGGAACACCTTGCGATAGATCCCCAGTTTGTTGGTATCAAAAGTGATAACCACCGGTCGGGGAGGCAGCGTGCCGCCGCTCAGAAGGATATCCACAATCTTGGAGACCGGGATGCTCTGATACCCGGCTTCAGACAGGGCGCGCATTTGCTGTTCAAATTCATTGCTCGGAACATACAAACTGCTCTCCCACTGGTAAAACGGATCATCTTCAACCCCATCGGCCACTGCGTTATAAATCAAAATGGGGACTGTCGCCTTGCCCGCCGGGAAGACCGGCCAGGTGGGGGTCGCTGTGGCGCTGGGGGCCGGGGTTAAGGTGGGCGTTTCAGTAGGAGCGATTGTCGGCGTCAGGGTGGCCGTTGCCGTCGGCGGCGTTTGCGTTGCTATGGCCGTAAACTGGGCGATGACCGTCTGGGCAGCCTGGGTATATACAAGATAGGGGTCTTCACTCGCTTTCGGCGAACACGCAGAAACAAAGACAACCACCACGATCAAAACAATCCATGCAAAGCGTTTCATCTCTCCTCCAAAATACCAGGTTTATCCAACAGATGCTTACAACCAGGAGACCTGCACCCACTCCCCTGCAGCAATCCCGTTCGCATCTGCCGGGATGTAAATTAGCCCATCTGCATTGGCCAGGGTAAAGATCAAATTGCTCTTAAAAAATATGGGCTCGGCGGCCCACTCACCCTGCGGTGAACGTGTTAAACGGGCAGGGATCCAGTCTTCTCGTCCGGCCTGGGAAGGCAAATTGATGGTTAAACGGGCCGAGAGCAGCGGCTCGGGCTGTGGTTGCAGCCCCAACAGATGTTGAATGACCGCCCGGACAAAAATTCCGGCGATCACCAGCGCGCTGACCGGGTTGCCGGGCAGCCCGATCACGGGTTTTCCATCGCACACCGCCAAAATGGTCGGCTTTCCCGGCCGAACGTTAACGCCATGCACCAACACACCGGGGCGTCCAAGTTCGTCCACCATGCGGGCCGTTAGATCTCTGGCGCTGGCCGAAGAACCGGCCGTAATCACCACTGCGTCACATTCAGCCATTGCCTGGCGCAGCGTGCTGGCAAAGACATCTGCCTGATCCGGCATAATGCCATATCGAACTGCACAACCGCCATGCTGGGTGATCAATGCGCTTAGACTGTAGCTGTTAATATCGCGAACCTGACCGGGGGCAGGTTTAATTTCAGGCGCGATCACCTCATCTCCACTGGAAACAACGGCGATGCGCGGCGCTCTGGCAACCGCCACACTCAGAATCCCCAGGGCAACCAGCCCGCCGATTTCGGATGGGCGCAGATGGACGCCTTTTTCAAGAATGATCTGACCGGGCTTAACATCTTCTCCGGCGCGCAGCACGTTTTCACCCACTGCCGCAGAACGAAAAATTTCGACTTCGGCACCGCCGGTGGTCTGGGTATATTCAAGCATTACCACGGCATCTGCCCCCGCGGGCAGCATCCCCCCGGTGTGAATGACGGCCACACTGCCCCGCTTCAGCTCAAAATCTGGGGCCGCCCCCATCGGAACCTCACCCACCACGGGCAGATAGGCCGGCAGAGTATCACTGGCCCCAAAAGTATCGGCTGCGCATACCGCAAAACCATCCACCGTGCTGCGGTCAAACGCAGGCAGCGGCTCGGCCGCCGACACCGCTTCGGTCGTCACCCGGTTTAAAGCAGATTCAACACGAACCAGCTCAACGAACGGGTTTGCCGGTGGCAGGGCACGCAAAAACACATCCAAAGCCTGTGCGGGGGGAAGTAATTGAAGAAATTCAGGCATTTCAAGATACCCACAGTGAAAAGGTCATTAAGTAAACAACCAAGCCGAAGGTGACCACGGCATTCAGAATCAACAACTTCCAGTTCGGTTTTGCGCCCGAAGCAATCCGCTCCATTTGCATGATTTGATAAATTGCAAATGGAACACTGAGCAGCGTCGGCCAGGTTAAACGCCAGGGCAAGCCCGAAAGAAGTGCAAAACCAATCAGCAGGTAGCTGCAAACAACCAGAATGTGGTGCAGCCGCACCCCCCGTTCCCAGCCGGTTTGCTGAATCAAATTTCTTCGGCCAGCAGTCAGATCACTGGCGAACCCGGGCAGGCCCAACACCAGTTGCAGGGCCAAAAAGAGGGTCAGCAGTGGAAAAGTCAGCATTGCAATCAGACGATGCAGATCACCGGTCTGGAAGAGATAAGCCAGTGCAGGCGTAAGATTGATGATGAAAACCGCTTGAAGCAGCTCACCATAGCCCGTTTCTGCCAGCCGAAAAGGCGGAACCGAATAGATAAAGGCCAGCAAAAATGCAATTCCCAGCAGCAGAAAGCCGGCCGGGCTGAGCGCATCTCTTAAACGCAGCAAAACGGTTAGAACCGCACCAACTGCCAGTGTTGCCAGGGCCACCGACAGAAAAACACCCCGCTCCGCGCTTAAATCGACCGGCGGGGTAATCTCTTCTTCCAAAATGCGCCAACGCGGCGGATGAGCGCGGCGGATGAGCGGGTTAAACGTATCATAATATACACGCAAATACTGGCTGCTCACCTGCAACAAACTAATTGCCGCAAGCCCAATCCAAAACGTTAACCAGTCAAATGACAGTCCCAGATAAACAGCGATTCCGGCGCCCAGACAATATAAAACCAGGGTGGCAGCCAGCCGCCACGGAGATGCATATCGAATCAGTAACTGAATGGAATGATCGCCTGTACTTTCCATACTTTATCCCTTATAGCAACTGGTAACCACCATCGACAACCAGTGTCGTACCGGTAATATGTGGGTTTGTTATCAAAAAAAGTACTGCATTTTCAATATCGCGTGGCGCGCCGGCCTGCTGCAAGGGCAGCCGGTTCACCAGGTGATTCCATTGATCTTCCGACATACCGTCTGCTTTTAAAATCAGACCCGGTGCAACCGCATTCACCCGGATTTTTGGAGCCAATGACCTTGCCAGAACGCCGGTCAAACTCTCCACCCCGGCTTTGCTGACTACATAGGCTCCATAGCCCGGCCATGAGCGATTCGCCCCACTATCGCTGATATTAATGATTATACCGCCTCTGTCAGCCATCAGCCGCGCTGCTTCGCGGGCGCACAACCAGGGTGCCCGCAGGTTCAACGCAAAGGTCTGGTCCCAGGTTTCCACCTCCAGATCTTTCAAGTTTCCGGCAAACATGACCGCCGCAGAATTGACCAGCACCTCAAAAACGACTCCCAGCGCTTGAATTTTTGAGAACATCGCCAGCACCTCGTCCTCCTGGGTCAGGTCGGCGGGGAGCAAAAAGACCGTGTGCTGGTTCGCTTCAAGCTGTTTTGCCAGTTCCACAGCCTCAGCTTCTGAGTGGTGGTAATGCAGGCCAATGGCAAAACCCTCAGCCGCCAGGCGAATGGACAAAGCCCGGCCAATTCGGGTCGCCGCCCCGGTGATTAAGGCAAATCGTTGCGCGCGCATTCCCATATCATTTCCTACTTAAAGAAATTGGAAACAAAGAACCAGATATTGGCCGGGCGCTCGGCCAGGCGACGCATAAAATAGGGGTACCAATGGGTTCCATAAGGCACATACACCCGCACCGGATGCCCCGCAGCCACAAGCTGCTGTTGCAGATCGCGGCGAATGCCATATAACATTTGAAATTCCACCCGGTCACTGGGAAGATCAAGCTGCCGCAATTCTTTCTGGATATACGCAATTCGCTTTTCATCATGGGTGGCAGCGGCAAACAAGGGCGGCGTCTTTCCATCTGCGCCGGGGGTCAGTTGTAGATTTTGGCAGGAAAACTGCATCAGCCAGGTCGCAAGTTGATCATAGTTCCGATCAACATCCGCTTTGGCCGGAAAAGCCACCTCAGCCGGTTCGCGATACGCGCCTTTGCAAAGTCGAACCCGTCCCCCGGCCAGGCAGATGGATTCGATATCCTTCAGGCTGCGGTAAAGATAAGATTGAATGACAATGCCCACCTGTGTATACCCGTTTTGCAGCGCCTTCAAATACAGGCCAAGCGTCGCTGCGGTCAGCGAAGAGTCTTCCATATCAATGCGAATGAAATTATGCGTCTCACGTGATTTCTCAAGGATGGTGAATAACAGCCTATGGCAAATTTCAGGGTTTACAGTCAGACCGATCTGGCTGAGTTTGATCGACACATTCGCTTTGACGCCCGCCGAAGCTATGCGCTCCAACAATTGACAAACTTCCTCAGCCGCCTGGCCGGCTTCTGTTTCGTCGCGGGTGTTTTCACCCAGGTGATCCAGCGTAGCCAAAATACCAGCGTCATTCAACTGCCGAACGGCTTTAAGGGCTGCCTCCTGGGTTTCGCCAGCCACAAAGCGCGACGCAAACTTCCAGGCGAACGGCCAGCCCACAATGAGCCGCTGAGCCCGGTCCATTTTTGAAAGGGAAAGAAACAGCGCACGAAGCATAGGTCTCCCCGAGAAATCTCATCACTGCCTGAATGACATTGCTGCTTAATTCTAGCATAACATCCATAGACCCCGGAGCCATAACTGGTTTAAGGAACAGTACCATTCGAAAAGTCACGAACGGCCCTGTTTGCACCCCCGCGGCTGCGCCGCGGCCTCTCACAGAAAAAAGTAGAAGAAGCCCTGAAGAAGGCCGCCTATTTAATTTCCGCTTCGAACCCCGGAATGGTATAATTCAAGCAGGCAAAATAAGTAATCGCCCAAAACTGCGGGTCAACCGCAAATCCTGTGTCCTGTAAATTCATTTTTGGAGGAGAGACGTGAAACGTACATCCCTGATTTTTTTAAGCTTGATTGTTGTATTAAGCCTTGTGCTGGCCGGGTGTGGCTCACAGGCGAGCGCCGCCACAGTAAAAATCGCCACCGATGCGACCTTCCCGCCCTTTGAAACCGTTGACGAAGCCACCAAAGAACTGACCGGCTTTGATATTGAACTGTTCAAAGCAATTGCTGAAAAAGCCAAGATCGATTATGAATTTGTCAACATTGGCTTTGACCCCATGCTCGCGGGCGTTGCACAGTGCCAGTACGATGGCGCAATCGCTGCCATCACCATCACTGACGAACGCAAACAACAAATGTTTTTCTCTGATGCCTACATCAACGCTGGTCAGATCGTATCTGTACGGCTCAATAACGAAGAGATCAAGAGCAAAGATGATCTCAAGGGCAAGACAGTGGCCGCCCAGCTCGGCACGACCGGCGCCATTGAAGCCGAAAAGATCGAAGGTGTCACCCTCAAGACCTACGACTCTTATGACCTGGCCTTCCTGGACCTGGCAAACGGGCAGATCGATGCCGTCATCGCCGACTACCCGACCGCCCTTGGCTTCATCGGCAAAAACGCCGACAAGATCAAGGCTGTTGGCGAAGTGTTCACCGATGAATCTTACGGTGTCGCCGTTTGCAATAAAAACGAAGATCTTCTGAAGAAAATCAATGAAGGCCTGAAAGCTGTCAAAGAAGACGGCACAATTGCCAAGCTCGAAGCAAAGTGGCTTGCCGGCCAGTAAAACACACCGATCTCAAGTTGCAGGAGTTTGGTCATTCTGACCAAACTCCTGCCTTATCCCCTGGGAAAAAACATGAATTCAACCAAAACTTCTGAGGATTCTCCTGTAAAGGCATTTGATCGAATTCCTGGTAATGAGGTCACTCACCGTCCCGACCCGTGGTGGTGGCTGGTGGCTCTGGTGGTGGGGTTAATTGTTCTTCTAGTTACCGTAACACCCGATCCTTTTATGCGCATCCTGGTCTTTGTCCAGGAGGGTATCTTTACAACAGTTTATGTCACGTTGATATCCTTTGCGCTTGTGCTGGTGCTCGGGCTTTTTGCCGCCCTGGGCAGGCTCTCAAAGGTGAAGTTGGTCAGTGGGTTGACCACGATCTATGTCGAGATTGTTCGCGGTGTACCTCTGCTGGTTCAGTTGATTTTCTGGTATTTTGCTTTTCCTTCGCTGATCCAAAATATTGGAAATCAGTTCAATATTGAATTCATGAAAAACTACCTGGCCAACCCGATTGGAATGGCTGTTCTCGGTCTTACGGTCTGTTACGCGGCTTACATGAGCGAAATCTACCGTGCCGGAATCCAGAGCATTTCCAAAGGTCAAATGGAGGCTGCTCGCAGCCTGGGAATGAACTATGTGCAGTCGATGCGCTATATCATCATTCCCCAGGCCATTCGGGTAATTTTGCCGCCGGTTGGCAATGAATTCATCACCCTGCTGAAAGATTCATCCCTGGTCAGTGTTGTGGCCGTGGCCGATATCACCCGGCGCGGACGCGAATTCATGGCCGCCAATTTCCTTCCGGTGCAAACCTGGATGTTTATTGCGCTGCTTTACCTGGTGATGACGCTGCTTTCGGCCCGGCTGGTCACCTATATCGAACGCAAGACGCGCCTGGAGAAATAGACATGGAAGAACCGATCATCCATATTGAAGATGTCCATAAATATTTCGGAGGCGGCGTGCATGCCCTGCGCGGGATCAGCTTGGATATTTACAAAGGCGAAGTGGTCACCGTCATTGGCCCTTCCGGTTCGGGCAAATCAACCATGCTGCGCTGTATCAACCGCCTGGAGGAATTCAACTCAGGCAAAATCGTAGTGGATGGCATTCCCCTTACCTCTTCGGCAAACATCAATGCTGTGCGCACCGAAGTGGGCATGGTATTTCAACAATTCAATCTCTTCCCCCATCTTTCGGTTTTGCGCAATGTGTCCATAGCCCAGGAGGTCGTGCGCAAACGCAAGGGCGATGAGGCCATCAAAGTGGCCCGTCAGTATCTTGAAAAAGTGGGCATTGCCGAAAAAGAAAACGCCTACCCCTGGCAGCTTTCAGGTGGGCAGCAGCAGCGGGTGGCCATTGCCCGCGCCCTGGCCATGAACCCCAAGATCATGCTGTTTGATGAACCCACCAGCGCGCTGGACCCCGAGATGATCCAGGAAGTGCTGGATGTTATGTTGGCGCTGGCCAAAGAGGGCATGACCATGGTGGTTGTCTCACACGAAATGGGCTTTGCCCGTGCCGCCGCCGACAGGGCAATTCTGATGGATGCCGGGCAGATCATCGAAGAATCCACCCCCGATGAGCTGTTCAGCAACCCAAAAACCGAACGGGCAAAATTATTCCTGAGCAAAATTCTCTAAACAACCCGCCGAAAAATGATGAGGGAGCAAAAGAATTCTTTTGCTCCCTCATCTTATTTTTTAAATTATTTTTACAGGCCGTATTCTGACACGCGGATTTTTTTCGGGTCCAGCCGTGGCAGCATTGCGGTAATAAAATCTTCTTCGCTTTCGGGCAGCCCGGCGGCCTTTTGGGCCAGCTTCTCCAGCCAGCGCAGCTCCAGTTTTGAAAGTTGCAGCGTCTCGTTTGCCACTGCTGCACGCAGTTCAGCGGTCACGCCCAGCGCAGCCAGACGGGTTCGCGCATAGGGGCTGTCGCCCTGCGCCATCTGATCTGATAAACGCAGCACCACCTCCGGGGTCAACACATACGCCTGAGGGTCCAGCTTTGCATCCGAGTTGACATACCAATCACGCAGTTGCCGCCTGCCCGCCACACCATCTGCCGCGGCAGCATTCATCAAGCGTGTGGCATAAGTAATTTGCTCCAAAGATACCGTGGGTGCCATACCGCCCAGCAGTTTAACATTATTAACCGATTCATTGCTCCACAAATCGGGGACCGCCTTGGCAATATTGCCCACCGGCGAAAGATGTGCGCAGGCCGCTTCGGCGCCCTCCAGCGAGATCGGCACGCCGGTCAGCGCTTTAATAAACGGCCCCTCGTAGGCGCAGTCTTTGCAGGGCCCCAGAGCGCCCTGCTGATATGCCACCAGGCTGCGCGGCACGCTGAGCACGCGGATGATGGCTGCCCACACGCGCGGGATAAAATGTTGTTCAGCCAGAACCATGGCCGTATTCGCAAAACCGCAGGCAGAATCACCGGCCGGGATCACACCATATTGGTTGCTGATCGCGACAATCTTTGCCCACAGATAAGCCATATCGCGCGCGCCCAGCACACCCAGCGAAAATACCGACAGCTCAAGATCGCCGTTCAATATGGCCTCATCGTGCATTTCTTTTCCACCTGTCGATTCAATGGAAAGAAAATCCGCTCCGGCGCGGGCACAGCGTTCAAAGCTGGCGAACATCTGCTCGACATATTCGCCGCTGCGCATCAACGGCGGGCGCATAAATTCACGAATATCGTTGGGGGTAACCCGCAGCGCAGTTTTTAGGCCGTGTTTGGCTTCGGTCTCGCGCAACTGCCTGACCAGAATTTGCGTCACATGCTCCCCCCATTCCGGGTGCGTGGTCAGTTCCGGCAGCAGTTCAAATTCGATCACCAGCCCCGCGAGGTGCAGTTCAACCGCCCGGCGGCAGGCATCTTCGATCATCATCTGATACTGGGCATAGACCTGCTCAATGGTTGAATCGTCGATCACCATATCCGGCAGGGTAAAGTTCAACTCGGGGTAGACATCTCCCCCGCCGATGACCAGCCCATTCTTGGTTGAAACCGGATTTGGCGCCAGACCAAACAGAAACTGGTCCAAAGAGTGAATTGCCAGGTTTGGAAAAGTTTTCATGACATGCTCCGCGAGAACGTAATTGGAATATGCAATGATCATAGCAAGTATTGACAACGTTGTCAATAAATAATCGATTGATTCTTTGTTTTCCCTGTAAAAATCGGTTTTTTCATCGAAAAAACACCAGATATACTCATTTTTTGGGTGTATTTTGCCTGACAACGATATCAAAATGGATTTTCTGAATAGAATGACTATAATAGAGAAATAACTTCTACATTAAAATTTTCGAGCGCTAGAGGGGTCAGCATTGACCGCAACCATTAAAGATGTCGCAAAATTAGCCGGCTGCTCCATTAAAACCGTATCGCGGGTGATCAATGACGAGCCGCATGTAACCGAGGATCTCCGCATTCGGGTAAAATCGGCCATCCGCCAGGTGGGGTATGTGCCCAACCTGTCTGCGCGGCGGCTGGTTCAGAACAAATCCTTTATGATTTGCATTCTGATGTACCCCGGCTTCCACCAACAGGCCTCGGCCATCCTCTCCCGCGTTCTGGATGTGAGCTATGACGAAGGGTATGACATCCTGATCCAGCCCTTTTTTCCCTCGCATGCCCGATCACGCAACAAACTGGTTAACATGATCGGAGAGCGCCGCATCGACGGCTTTATCACCACCCCACCCTGCGATGCCGATGGCTTTGTGGCCGATATGCTCACCACCTACAAGGTCCCACTGGTGCAAATTAACCCCATCACGCGCTCCGATAAGATCCCCTTTGTGGCCGGCGATGACTACCAGGGGGCTTACGGTTTGACCGAACACCTCATCGAGCTGGGACACCGCCGCATTGCGTTTCTGATGGGGCCGCGCAACTTGCGCGCCGCGTTCGACCGTTTTTACGGGTTTCGCGCAGCGATGGATACGCATCTGATCACCGTTGAAAACGAGCTGGTAGAAAACTCTGAATTTACGTTTGATGGCGGTTACACCGCTACCCGCCTGCTGTTTGAACGCCCCAACCCGCCTACCGCCATCTTTGCCGGGAATGATGAAGCCGCCTACGGGGCGTTGTACGCCTTGCAAGAGATGGGGCGGGTCGTTCCACACGAGGTTGCGGTGTGCGGGTATGATGATTATGGAACATCCAAGCATATCTGGCCGGGATTAACCACCGTGCACCAACCGGCGGAAGAAATGCTGGAAATGGCGACCCGGCTGCTTATCAAATTGCTCAAAGGAGACGCGCAGGAAGACCGGCAGATGATCATCACTTCGCCGCTCATCATCCGCGGTTCGACCGGACCCATCCTTAAAGAGGTTTGATGCGGGGATGTTTTTTCTTCCAATAAAACAGTCGTTTTTTGACTTTTAACCCCATTTATGCTATTCTATCAACTGGAATTTTTGGAATTACACTAGGGATAATGGCACAGGAAGGTTTTTCATGCAGCGCGAACGCGTTTCAGAGAATGTATACTGGTTTCAAAGTGAGGTATATGCCCAGGTGACAGCCGGGGTTATTACGGGCCCACAATGGGCGGTGATGATCGACACGCTTGCGCTGCCGGAAGAAACGCTGGCAATGCGGTCTTTTATTGAAGAAGAATTAAACGTCCCGGTCCGCTACATCATCAATTCACACAACCATGCCGATCACGCCTGGGGAAACTGCTTTTTCCCCGGCGCTACAATCATCAGTCATGCGCTCTGCCGCCAGGCAATGATGGAACGCGGCCAACTCGCCCTGGAATCGGCCCGCAAACAAAACCCGGCTTTCAAGCAAATCAAAATCATCCTGCCCCATTTAACCTTTGATGACGGCGAGCTTTCGCTGCGCGTTGGGAAAAAGAATTTAATTCTACAACCCACGCCAGGGCACAGCCTGGATGGCATCTCGGTGCTGGTGGAAGAAGACCGGGTGTTATTTGCCGCCGATGCCTTTTTGCCGCTGCCCTACTTTGTCGATGGCAACATCGACGAACTGGCAAATTCCATCAAGCACATCGGCAAAATGGGACTTGAGAATATCATCCAGGGACATGGCGACATCATCTTGCGGGGAGAAATTGACGACGCAGTTAAAGAAAACCTGGCTTATCTCAGTGCAATCCGAAAGGCTGTTAAAGCGGCAACAAAAAAGCGCAACCCGCAGGAAGCTTTAACGATGATCGACATCGAAAGCTGCGGGAAAAGCCGGGTGCTATTAAGTGGCCTGGCAGAAGAACTTCATCGCAGAAATCTCCGCTCACTCTTCCGTCAGATGATGGCAGAAGAAACATTTGAGAACAATCGCGATGACCTAGAAGTAAAAACCAGAGAAGCTTGATTTATCCGGGATTAGAAGCCCGTTTTTTAGCCCATTTTGCGCGAAGGCCGGTCAACCGTTCAGTGCCTTCGCGTAACCTTTTAATATTGGGCCGCAGGGCATAAACAACCACACCAAACGCCAAAACACCATACAGAATATACTGCCACGGCGCTTGATAAAAAACCGCACGCACAAAGAAAAGAAGCGCAGCCAAACCGGCAATGCTCATTGTGGTTACAGAGGCATAGCCGATGAACAGGTAAATTACAACGATCGCAGGCAGGATATACCACAGACTGGGCGCCCAGATTGCAATTGCTCCCCCAAAAGCCGTTGCCCCGCCAGCACCGCCGCGCAGTTGCAGCTTGCCATCGGTGCGTTTTTGAAGTAACAGGATCGAATAATTATGCCCGATCACCGTCAACAGAGCCGCCACCACCAACACCCAGGGGTTGCTTTCGGGGACAAGCCAGCGCACAAACCAGCCAGATGCTACGCCCTTGGTCACATCTAAAATCGCCGTGACCAAACCTGCAAACCAGCCCGCAGCCCGCATAACATTGGTGCCGCCCGTTCGGCCGCTTTCAACCCGTCGCACATCGACGCCTTTTGCAATCCAAACTACAATTAACCCAACCGGTATCGATCCAGCCAGATAAGACAATACCCAGCTTAATAATATTGTCGGAATGTCCATAATACGGTTATCGCCTCCGCAAAAACTTAAAACCCCTTGAAACGATTAAGGTTACGAGAATTCACGTTGAATCTCTATTTCTCTGACCAGATCACCCTCGACCTGAAACCCATTTAGCTGCCAGTCTTCTCCAACCTTCGACCAAATTAAAAGAACAGCATCGAGATAAAACCACTGTTCAATATCGGTTTCAGATGGATGCTGTGGTCCGGTTGGATGTGAATGATAAGCTGCAAGAAGATCAAGTTGATGATGATCCAAATATACCATACTCTGCAACTGCTCTTCTGCTTTCATGCGATATTGCACCGGGCTGTGCAGCTCATTTTCAACACAAAAGACAATCGAAGCGGTCGAACCGGTTCCACCAACAAGGCCACAGGCCTCCTCGGGCAATGTCGAATTAACATGAGCCTTCATTTTCTCATATAGATCAAAAGAAATGGTCAAACAAAGTTCTGTTTTCATCAGCCCAACACAATTGCAAGCAGCCACATCAAGCCAAGCATCACAGCCGGCTCCACCCAGTATTCTCTCCAGCTTTGCCCCTCTTCCACCGCGGCGGCAATATTGGTCAAAGCATAAGCCGGCCCCAATAACAATAACCCGTAACGTAATGAAGAAAGCGGCAGATAATGCAGCCCCACCGCCAGTTGTCCTACAAAGATTGCAATCACCGCCGACCACGCCAGGCTCCACTTGCCCCCCAGGCGAAGATAAATGGTGCGCAGCGAAACCACCCCCAGGGTGGCAATCAACGCCGGCAGTTGCAAATATAAACGGCCTTCCGCAGTGCGAATCACAATGGCAACCACCAGAAACAACGCAAACGAAACGGCCGTTAACCCCACCACCGCCGGCGCGTGGCGGGTATCGGATAGATCTAAAACGATAAATTCTGCCAGAAGAACCAGAATTAATAATAAACCGCCAAAGCCAAACACCGCCCACCAGCTCAGCCCGGTTTGCAGATTACTCAACGGAATGCCGATTACCCAGGCGGTCATGGCCGGCAGAATCATATGTTGCCAGGTCGTTTGCCCCCCCGCACGAGGGTGCGTTTGCAGCAGCCAGGCAGCGCCAAAGGCAGCCATGCCAGCCACCATAACCGAGATAAGATCGGAGAATGTGAACGGAAAATAAAAAACAGAAGCGCCGAGTTGTAGGGTAAGGGTGCGCGGAGCAAGCTCAAGAAAAGGAATCAGTGCATAGGCCAGCAAAATCATCGCGGCCACCACGCTTAACCGATCGACATCGGGCAGGTATTGATGCTCATCCATCGTCTTTTAATTTTACCTCACTTTCAAACAGGACAAATTTTCGATATTCTGGTAGTGATTGGTACAGTCAGGGCGGATGTGGTAAAATTCACTCGTTATGGAAAACAAAACCACCGTCACAACTCCCCCACCCGGATTGGTCCCCGCCCTGGTCAGTGGGTTTAACGC
>CAZQLE010000016.1:0-30636 GCA_964593905.1 uncultured Anaerolineaceae bacterium
GTGATCATTTATGCTGGCCTGCGCCGCTGCGCCGTCTGAAAGACCGCCGCACCATCGCCCTCGATCTCCCCGGTCACGGGCGCTCCAGCGGCACCGCACAGCAATCGGTAAGCGGGTATGCAGCGCAGTTGTTTGAATTTTTGGTGGAGATCAAGATCTTTCAGGCGGTGCTGGTGGGTCATTCACTGGGCGGCGCCATTGCCTTGCAGGCCGCCTGCGATCATCCCGAACGCATCATCGCCCTGGGGTTGATTTCCAGCGGGGCCTATCTGGCGTTGCCAACCGACCTGGTGGAGCAGATCACCCATCTATCCACCCAGCCGGCCGGGGTGCAGTTGCTGGGCCAACACCTGTTTGGCCCCGGCGCCGCAGCCGATGTCGTTCAGAAAACCCTGGCAGGCATCAGCGCAGTGCGCCCCGGCGTGCTGGCCGGCGACTGGCGCGCCGCAGCCGATTTTGATCTGCGCGGCTGTCTGGGCGAGATTCAAATTCCCGTCTGGAGTGCGGTCGGCGCCAATGACCGGCTTACCCCGCCCGCCTGCGCCCGTTTTCTGGCGGCCAATTTAGCCCACTGCCGGCTGCAAGTCATTCCCGGCGCGGGGCATATGCTCCTGCACGAGACGCCGGTCGCCCTGGCCGAAAGCCTGCAGAAATTTTTAGAGCAAATCGCAAGCGGAAAAAGCGAACCGACAAAAACGCTCTCTGTCTGACGGCAAACCGGCAGAAGCTGAGAAAACAATACGCCGCTGCGTTTTGCAGCGGCGCGCAAAAGGAATTTCTGCAACCTGCCGGTCTAGGCGTTCTTCAACACCACCCGCGCCAGAAAGCGCTCGACCGTTGCGAGATAATCGGCAATGCTCGCTGCCTGCCGAAAGCCGTGTCCTTCTCCTGCATACACCCTGAACTCAAACGGCACACCCTGTTTCTCCAGCACGGCCGCAACTGCCTGCGACTGACTGAGCGGCACCACTGGGTCATCCTGCCCGTGAAATAACGCCAGCGGGGTGCGCATCCGCTCCAGGTGAAAGAACGGCGACCGCGCCCGAAAAACGGCTTCATCTCGCGGCAGCACACCCACCAGACTGTCGATATAGTGCGCTTCAAACTTATGCGTATCCGCGACCAGGCCGAACAAATCGGCTACCGGGTACTGACAGACCCCGGCCCGGTAGGGCTGGTTTTCACGGGTTAATAGATTCAACACGGTAAAACCGCCCGCGCTGCCGCCCTCAATTACCATGCGCTCCACATCCACATTCAGCGTTTGCGCCAACCCGGCAGGCACCGAAAGCGCATCTTCCACATCAGCCGCGCCCCACTGCCCATTCAGCGCGCGGCGATAATTTGCGCCATACCCTGTGCTGCCGCGGTAGTTCAGGTCGAACCAGCCCCAGCCGCGCGAGGTAAAATAGGCCCGCTCGGCGTCAAAATCGGCCACTGACTGGCTGGTAGGCCCGCCGTGAATGTGCACCATAACCGGCGGGCTGCCCTGGCCGCTAAACCCGGCATTCCGGGGGGCAAAATACATTCCATACACCGGCTGTCCGGCAGCCGTAGACCACACAGCCGCCTCAGCAGACGGAAAATATTCCTCTTCCAGTTCCACCGCCAGGCTCTGCGCCACCGGGGTCAGTTGGCTGCCTTCCGGCGCAGCCGCCAGCACACAGGCCGGCCGCGTGGGCGCCGAACCCAGCAGGGCCAGGCCCCGGCCGCGCTGCGGGACGGTAATTTGCGTCAACCAGGTATACGGCGCAGTGGAGATCTGTTCCTGCTCACCCGCGAGGTTCACCCGCCACAACCCGGCAAAACCCTGCCGATAGCGAAAACCTACCAGCGTGCGGCCCTCCGCCTCCCAGGCATAAGAGCGCCCGCCCTGCACCCAGGCCGGTTCGGCCAGAGCAAAGCCCGCGCTGTGCACCAACACCTGCTGCCGGCCGTTGTGCAGGTCGATCAATACCAGGTCTTCCCATTCATCATTAGAGACAATACAGCTCAGCCAGCATCCATCCGGCGAGAACTGCGGCTGCACAGCCGTCAGACCGCTGCCGCCGGCCAGGTGTGTCACCCGCACAACCTGCGGCGGGCTGCCGTCGATCTCGGCCAACATCAACCGGGCGCTCTCCCAGGGCATGTGCGGATGATCCCACTCCACCCAGGCCAGGCGCTTCCCGTCCACACTCCAGGCCGGCTGCATATAGAAATCGGCCCCGCGCGCCAATGGAACTGCCGCGAGCGCACCGGTCCAGTCGGCAATGGACAGCCGGTCTTCGTCTCCATCCTGCTCCACATAAACCACCCAGCGCCCATCCGGCGAAAGCTCGGGCCCGGCTGCCCGAAAAGCCGCATCGGTCAACCGCCGCGGAGATTCGCCAGCCGTAGAGGTGGCATACAGCCCGCCGTCGCGCGCCGCAAACACCACCCGGTGATCACGCACACAAAACTCGCCCCCACCATAGCCAACCGTGCCCCGCACATTGTGTTCATGCTGAAGTTCGCGCACCACCCCCAACCCGTCGCGAGCCAGCAAAAAACCCCGCCCCGAGCGGCCTTCCACCCACAGCAGCGTCTCACCGTCGCTATCCCAGCGCACATCTTCCATCCGCACGCGCTGAGCCACCAGCCCGGCATCAATCGGGCTGGTCCAGGTTCCATAAGGGGCGGTCTGTTTATTTTTCATACTTAGAAATAAGGCTCAAATTTTTCAATCATCCGTTCACGGGTTTGCAGACCGCTGGCCCGCTCCACAGCTTCGCCGCCTTTAAACAGAATCATGGTCGGCACGCTCATCACCCCAAACTGCATGGTCAGGCCCGGGTTTTCATCCACATCCACCTTGCCCAGCCGCACCCGCGCACCCCAGACCTTACTCAGTTCCACCAGGGCAGGCTCCATCCGTTTGCACGGCACACACCACTCTGCGCCAAATTCCACCAGCACCGGGGTTTGTGATTCGGCAACTTCCACCGTAAAGTTTGTGTCGTTAATCGTCATAAATTCGCTCATGCGGTCAATTCTCCTTCAAAAACGAGGTTCGCGTTTAGTATAATCGAAAAACACCCCGCACCAGATACCCCAAACCCGCAACTTTTTCAGGGAGATGGCCGGGTTGGGGCAAAACAAAAAGCACGGGGTTTTCCGTGCTTTTGGTCGGTCAGCAATAAATTACTTTTTGTGTTTGTCTTTCATATCGCGCGGCCGCCACAGATCAACCAGATCCGCTTCGCTGTCTTCTTTCAGATCCTTCCACGAATCAATCGGGAGGGCAAGCTGGGCCAGCGCGCAGGTGTTCAGCGATTCAACTTTAGCCGTCAGAATCTGCAGCAGCCCTTCCAGGCCGGGGTTGTGCCCAACCACCAGCACCCGCTCAACACCGTCAGACACGGATTGTAACGCCTTAAAATATTCCGCCGGTTCGGCCAGGTAAAGCGAGGTGAGATAAAACACATCCCCCTGAAAACCGCTGACCTCAACCAGCGCCTCCACCGTCGAGCGCGCCCGTTTTGCAGTTGAAGAAAGGACCACCTGGGGGGTTAATTCTTTTTCCACCAGGTGCTTACCCATCATCGGCGCATCTTTTTGCCCGCGCTTGTTCAACGGGCGTTCATGGTCTTCTATTTCCGAATCCTTCCAACTCGATTTTGCGTGCCGCATCAGAAGAAGTGTTTTCATGTGTACTTTCCTCTACAGAACAAGAAAAGAGAGACTTTGCTCTCATACTATATTTTCGATAAATTCAGCTTCATAAAAAGTATAACATGAAACTTTAAGCCAGAATTTTATCCGCGGCGTGTTAATACAACCTTAACGATTTAAGCCCTGCCTGCTGCTTAAAAATCCATTTCCAGCGCTCAACAGGCCAACCAGGCGATGTTCGTGCGGCTTTCAGGCCGCCACGCGGCTGCCTCAGAACTCTTCCACCGCCAGCCGCACGGCTTCCATCTCGGTGTGCAGCTCAATCAGTTGGGTCTCAAAACCGGTCAGGTTTTCGCGTTCGGCGCGCACAAAGCGGGTGTAGGGCGCCATGGCCTCTTGAATGCGCTGCACGCCCAGCTCAATCTCGCGCTCAAACCGGCTGCGCAGCGCACCGGTTAACTGGCTGCGCAGTGCGCTGACCTTCTGGCTCATCTCGCTCTTGGCCTGCCGCCGCCGGGCCGGGATGATAAACAGCCCCATGACCGCCACCAGGCTGGCCAGCACCACCCCGGTCACATCCACCGCCACGGTCGTCGCCAGGGCAGTGATCAACGCCCCCAGCCCAATTGCACCCACTTCCAATGCAGCCGAGGCGGCCACCGCGGCCTGCGCCCCTTCAGCAATGGCGTGTGCTTCTTTGGATTTATCAAAAGTCTCCACCACCCTGGCCGCTTCGCGCCCGACGGCATCAATCAACCGTTCGCGATCGTAGTGAAAGGTGCCAATGGCCGTATCACCCACAATGCGCGCCTGATGTTTGCGGCGCTGGTCGCGCAGGTGTTCTTCCACCGCCTGCCACTGATGCAAATCAGCATCCACCAGCCAGTCAATCATATGGCTGACCTTCTCATCAATCTGGCGCGGCACATCGGCCACCACCTTGCGCTCAAATTCGCCCTTAACCCGCTCGCGGTCCAACAGATCCATCACCCGCGCCAGCCGGAAGGTCTCGTCAAAGAACGTATCGCCGCGTTTTTCCATCTCCAGCAGCACATTCTCGATATCGGCCATGCGAAACTGGAAATCGCGCTGCATATCCTCTTCATAGGCCGCCAGACTGCGGTCTACATCAGCCAGCATATCCACATCGGTTTTAAGCAGGTCAAGGCGGCCGCCGGCGATGCCCAGATATTTTTCGGCCAGGTGGTTGCCCACCCCCAGCGGGCTGGTAAATTTGAGCTTCAGCCGTGCAGTCTCATCCAGCGTCGTGCGAATGAAGGTCTCCAGCGGCTCGAACCGGCTTTGAACCCACAGCGCCGGCTCGCCCAGCTTGGCGCGCAGCGCCAGACGCGCACTGACGGTGAAGATTTGCGGGTCGGCGCCCAGCAGGCTGCGCGCGTTTTCGGCCACAAAGGCGCTCACCTGATCCATCTCTTCGAGCTGTTCGATGATATCAATCTTGTTGATGACGATCACCACCTTTTTGCCCCAGCCGCGAATTTGCTGCAAAAAGGCGCGTTCACTCTCGGTAAAGGGCCGGTCGGCCGAGGTGATAAACAACACCAGATCCGAGCGGGGGACAAACTGGTTGGTCAGGGTCTCATGTTCGCGGATCACCGCATTAGTCCCCGGTGTATCGACCAGTGAGATTTCTTTTAAGATTTCAGCCGGCAGCTTCAAGATGTGACAGCCATCACTGCGCACAGTGCGCTCCTGTGTTTCGCCGTAATGCAAAATGTTAATCTCGGCGGTGGTCGGGGTAACACCTTCTTTTAACAGCCGTTGCCCCAGCAAAGCATTGATAAAGGCGCTTTTGCCCGCGTTAAACTCGCCCACCACAACCAGCAGAAACAATTCATCCAACTGTTGAATGGCTTCGACCAGGGTTTTCTCATCGCCGCCCTCAGCCGGAAACCGCACCAAAAGCGCGCGTAGATCATTTAAGGCCCGGCGTTCTTGCTGTAACAACTGCTCCTGTGAATCGGTCAGAATCCGCATGGCTGCCTCCATTTCTTATCCTTCATTTTACCCCGAGCCTTCAGAATGTGTACCCGCGGCCGGCGCGGAGAGAAGTCTTTTGCCGATCACCGCCATAAGACCCAGCAGCAGCAGGTCAACGGCCAGGGTCGCCCAATCGAACAGCCCCATCTGATCAGTCAGAGTCAGTAGAATATTGCTCAACAGAATCAACAACGCCAGAAAATACGGCCGTTTCTGCTGCCGGCCCAGCGCGGTGCTGCTCCACAGCATGGCGGCGGCGTTAACAAACATCAGAAGCGCAACGGCCCACTGCGCCAGACCCGGCCCGCTGATGCGCAGCAGGCTCCAGACGCCAAAGACCAGCCAGATCACGGCGTTCAAAATAAAGATGACGCGGGCAATGTTGAGCAAGCGAGAGGGTCTGGGTCTCATCAACACTCCTTTCACACCAATGCAAAGGGGGCGCGCTAACGCAGCCGGTAAACGCGCGCCTCATAAGGCCGCAGGGTCAGCGAGTGAATCTCTTCCTGCGGGTCTACAACATGGTTACTGAGCAGCAGTTCTCTGCCAGAAAAACGCACCCCATCCGGCAGGTTAAAGACCGGCTGCTGCGCGCTGAAGTTCAAGATCACCAGCAGCCGGTCATCGGCCAGGGTGCGGGTGAAGGCATAGATCTGCTCATCATCGGGGAGGAGCAGATCATAGCTGCCGTAGACGATGACCGGGTTCTCTTTGCGCAGACGGATCAATTTCTGGTAATAGTAAAAAATGGAGTCGGGGTCGGCCAGCGCCTGACGCACGTTAATATTCGGATAATTGGGGTTAACCCCGATCCAGGGTTGGCCGCCGGTAAAACCACCGTGCGGGCTGTCATCCCATTGCAGCGGGGTGCGGGCGTTATCCCGGCTTTTGGCGCGAATGATGCGCATGACCTCCTGTGGATCGGCGCCTTTCTCATCCACCAGTTCGCGGTACCAATTGAGCGTTTCAATATCGCGGTAATCGTTGATCGACTCAAACGCCACGTTGGTCATGCCGATCTCTTCACCCTGATAGATATAAGGTGTACCCTGCAGCAGGTGGGTAAAGGTGGCCAGCAGCTTGGCCGCTTCAACACGGTAGACGCCGTCATCGGCAAAGCGCGAGACCGCCCGCGGCTGATCGTGGTTGGCCAGATAAATGCTGTTCCAGCCCCGGTTTTCCAGGTCTTTTTGCCAGCGGGTCATAATCTGTTTCAGCTCCACCAGGCTCCAGGGTTTAATGCTGCGCCGGGCCGAGTCGCCGCCCCGCTCCGCATCCAGATCCATGTGTTCAAACTGAAAGACCATGCTCAGCGCACCGCTCTGCTCGTTGGTCAATTCAATACCGTCAGCAGTGCTCACCAGCGGAGTCTCGCCCACCGTCAGCGTATCGTACTGCGCCAGCACTTTTTGCTTCATCTCGCGCAGAAATTCCATCATCCGCGGACCATTGATGAAATGCGCCCCGCCAAACTGAAAGCGGTCGGGGCCGGTCACCGCTGCATCGGGTAGACCGGGGGCCTTGGAGATCATATTGATCACGTCCATGCGAAAACCATCCACGCCCTTTTTCAGCCAGAAGTGCATCAAGTCGTAGACCTCAGCACGCACGCGCGGGTTCTCCCAGTTAAGATCGGGCTGCTTTTTAGAGAAGAGATGCAGATAATATTCGCCGGTCGCCTCATCCCACTGCCAGGCCGAACCGCCAAAAAAAGAGACCCAGTTATTGGGCTCGCCGCCATCCCGCGCAGGGCGCCAGATGTAGTAATCGCGGTAGGGGTTGTCTTTCGACTTGCGCGCTTCCTGAAACCACGGGTGTTCATCTGATGTATGGTTCACCACCAGGTCCATCACCAGCCGGATGCCGCGCAAGTGCATTTGCTTAAGCAGCTCTTCCCAGTCGGCCAGCGTGCCAAATTCGTCCATGATGGCGCGGTAGTCGCTGATGTCATAGCCGTTATCATCGTTGGGCGACCTGTAGACCGGCGAAAGCCAAACGACATCAATGCCGAGTTCTTTAAGATAATCGAGTTTTTGAAGGATCCCGCGCAGATCGCCGATGCCGTCGTTGTTGCTGTCATAAAAGCTGCGCGGATAGATCTGATAAACCACGCTTTCTTTCCACCAGGTCTTGTGCATGGGTTGGCCTCCAGAATATGACCGGCCATAGTCGATGGTGTGTCTGACCAGATTCTGGGTCTGACACACCATCGGCCGGTTGAATTATTAAGATTGTAGCATCGAATGAAAAGGGGGTGAAGACGAGTGTTCACGACACCGGCAAAAAACGGCCCGTGTTGTCATTACAAAAATGCCCGGTTTCTTGCAGATGCGGTTTCAGTCGTGCCGGGGCTGGTTGAGCGCCCGGTTGAGCAAACCGGCGAGGATGCCGGTAAGCGTGGTGGGCAGGGCCAGCACCACCAGAATGACCACCGATTCGCGCAGAAAATGCAGCGCCCGGCCGGGTTGGCTAAAGACGAGCACATAGACGGCAATCACGGCGGCGGTGGTCAGAAAGCCCACCAGTGCCCCGCCCGGCACGCCCAGACCCGCAGCGCCAATGATCAACCCGATCAGCGCCCCCGCAAAAGCAGCCAGAAAGCCGACAATGGCACCATAAGCCAGCGCCTCACCGGCAGAGGTGCCATCCGACATGGCCGCCAGAGTAAAGACGGCGGCGCTCAACACGGCGCATACTGCCCCGCCCAGCAAACCACTCAGCAATATTCGCGCAGGCTTTTTCATTTGCGGCCCCCTGGTTTATCGCCCTGTCTCAACGGCCTCACAGCCGGGGATCTCACCCAACTGGCGGAAGATGTGCAGCCCTTTCTGCCGGGCAAGCGACACCATCAGGTCGGCCCCCTGTGAGGCGCCGCCAACGCGCAGCACAGCGTCGCAGTGCGCGATCAGGCGCTCGGCAATGGGGTGAAAAATCTCATTAAAGGGTTCATCACCCAACTGTTTTGAACCGGCCAGATGCACCAGCGGCAGCGCAAACCATTCACCCAGCACTGGAACATGCCCGGCGCGGAAGATCGGCAGGGCAAAGGCCTCCATTGCCCTGACATTGGCGGCAATTTTGGCCGGGTCATCGCCCGTGCCGCCGCGGTAGGGCCCGGCAATCAGAATCATCAATGAGGTCTGATTTTTCTGCATGGCTGCTCCTTCAATGTACAGATATTGAACAGCCGCCTGACGATGATCAGGCGGCCGTCTGTAATTATATTATACGGAAGAAGCAGGCAAAAATATATCGATTTGATCACAAATTAAACCCGCAGATGTCGGCGGATGTAGGTGATCACCTCTTCCCAGGCCTGCGTCGCTTCGGGGAACATGGGCGCAAACAGCGGAAAACAGTGCACCATGCCCTCCCAGACCCGCAGGGTCATATCGACCCCGGCGGTGCTGGCTTTAGCGGCAAATCTGACCGCATCATCCAGCAGAATTTCATGATCGCCAACCTCGATCAGGATGGGCGGCAGACCGTGCAGGTCGCCGTAGAGCGGTGAAATCCACGGGTGGGTGGGGTCGTTGTCGCCGACATAATACCCACCCCACACATCCCACGAGCCGAGCGCCGAGATATCGCGCCGGTCGTTGGTCTTATAAGAAGCGCCGGTGCATTTCAGATCGGTCCAGGGTGAAAGCGCCACACCCGCCGTTGGCAGTGGCAGGCCCTCATCGCGGATGGCGATCAGACTGGCCAGGCACAACCCGCCGCCGGCCGATTCGCCCACAATGACGATGTTGGCGGGGTCAACCCCCTGCGCCAGCAGCCAGCGGTACGCGGTCAGGGTATCGTGCATGGCGGCCGGGAAGGGATGTTCGGGAGCCAGGCGGTAATCATACAGCAGCGCGCCGACTCCGGTGGCCTGCACAAACTTGGCCACATGCATACGGTGGTCCACACAGTTGCCGGTCACATACCCGCCCCCGTGGGTGTAAAAGATCGCCCGATCGGCCGGCCCGGGTCGATCGGCGCTGCCCTGCGGATGAATCCATTCTGCAAACAGGCCCTCCGGCAGACCGGGGATGTTCACCGGCGAAACGATGACCCCGGCCGGGATGGCGCCAAACTTCTGCGCACCTTCTTCGTAGCGTTTGCGCAGTGCTGCCGTAGAGGTCTCACGGGTGATCACCTCACGCTTAAACTGGAACTTAAACAAATGACTATTACGGATGCTGAAAAACAGCAGTTTACTTTTCAAACTAGACATAGCACACCTTCTTCAATGGACGGGCAAAAGGGTTTAAGCCTTTGCTCCGTTGATAAACAAATCCACACAATTCGCGATCGATTTTTCCAGGTCAAAGTCCTCCGGTTGTAAAAAGAAGGGTTTGATCGTCTCAATCAGCGCAAATTCAAATAATTCTTCCAAAAGTTTGGCAGGCAGGTCGCCACGCAGTTCGCCGCTTTGCTGCCCCAGAGAAATAATCTCGCGGGCCAGCCCGGTCAACCCGGTTTGCTCGCCCGCGGGCGTCGGCCGAAACGAGATCACCTGTTTCATACGGTAGACCATAAAAGCTTCAAACACCTCTTTTTGCGCCTGCACGCCTTCCAGCAAAAAGCGAAACACATGGGTCAGGCGCGCGCGGGTATCGGGAAGCTGGCGCAAACGGGAGAGACGGTCGTCATTGCGTTCGGCAAAGCTGCGCTGCAGATAGGCGCTGATGATGGCTTCTTTGGCAGGGAAGTAGTTATACAAAGTCCCTTTGGCAATATCCGCTGCCTCGGCGATCTGCTCCATGGTCACAGCTTCGAGCCCGCGCTGATTGAACAGCCCGACCGCAGCCGTGATAATTCGGTTGTGGGTCTCTTCTTTTTTTCGTTCCATGCGGCTGTCCGACTTTAGCTCCATCTCACCTCTTTTGAACTGCGTTTATTTTTATACGACGTTCAATATTGAACTATGTTCAATTTTAAGCATAAAAAGAATTCTGTCAAGGGGGAAATTTTCTCTGAATCTGCCGCCCAAAAGAAAGGCGCCCTCTGTTGAGAGGGCGCCGGTGAAAGACGTTTTTTGGTGCAATTCACCCGGACTGCTGTGCATAAGCCAACAGCAGGGCGCGCACGGCGCTCATGCCGGCCAAATTGGGCACAACCCGTTCAAGGTTGCCCAGGGTATCCAGCGCTTCCAGCACGGTAAAATCGGGCGGTTCGCCATCCAAAATTTCTTGATAGCTCTTGCGGCTGGCCTGCGGGTCGCCCAGCGCCAGCAGCATGGCCGCCAGGTTCAACTGGCAGCGCACATCCCAGCCGGGTTTGCCGGTCTGCGCCCGGGCCAGCGCAACAGCCTGACCCATTCTCTGTTGAAAGCCCGCCTCATCTCCCTGCAAATAAGAGGCCAGAGCAGCCAAAAAAACCGCGCTGTCATCGGCCCCATCCTGGCGCTGCGCCCGTTCCGCTGCATCCAGGGCCTGGGCGGCATCTTTCTGATAAAGATACAGTTCTGCCAGCCGGTTCCAGATCCAGTTATTGTCATATCCCAGTTTCACGGCCTGCAAGTAATCTTCCAGCGCGCGGGGGATATCCTTCAGCAGGTAATGAGAAAGTCCGCGGTTGCCATACACCCAGCCCTGTGAAGAATCCAGTTCCAGCGCACGGTCGTAATCGGCCACGGCCTGCGCAAACTGCCGCAAGTTGCGGCAAACCTGCCCGCGCACCGCACAGGCCTCCGCATGACAGGGGTCCAGCTCCAGCGCGGCCTGAACATCGGCCAGGGCATCCAGCGGCCGCAGCCAGTTCTTGTTCACGATGGCGCGCCTGATCCACAGATCCGGGTTGTGCGGGTCATTATCCAGCAGGGCCGTCAACAACTCATGCGCCCGGGCATGGTGCCCCTGCGCCTGATAAGCCTCGGCCAGGGTGCGGCTCAGGTCCGGGTGGTCAAGCCGCTCTTGCAGCAGCAGTTCCACGGGGTCGGCCGTGTGATCTGGCCAGTGTTCGTCATACAGCCCAACCAGTTGGCGGGCCGCATAAACATGGTTGAAATCAAGCCTTAACACCGCCAGAAAATCATCCCGGGCTTTGTCAAAATCTCCCATCTGTCCATGCAGCAACCCGCGGTTAACCAGCGCCCAGACATATTCGGGGTGCAGTTGAAGAGCAGCATCATAATCCTGGCGGGCGGCCTCATACCGGCCCAGGTCTTTCAAAATCCGCCCGCGCACGGCAAACAACCAGGGGTATCCATCCGGGTTCAAATCCAGAGCGCCGTTCAGGTCATCCAGGGCTTTGCTCAGTTTTCCGGCCTGAAAATGGGCATTCCCGCGGTTGGCCAGCGCTTCAACCCGATCTGGCTCAAGTTTGAGCGCCCGATCAAACGCGCGGACGGCCCGCGGAAAGCGTTTCAGCTCGGTGAACAGAATGCCAATTTCGATATGGGTTGCAGCATTTTCCCGGCCCAGGCGCAGCGTAGTCTGGTAAGCCCGCAGCGCTTCTTCGCGCTGCCCCAGCCCGTGCAGGGCTTCTCCGCGCAGGGTATACACCCAGGCCGGGTCGCGCCACAGGGTTAACAACCGGTCAATATCCTCCAGAGCCGGGCGATACCTTTTCTGGCTCAGAAACAGCAGCGCACGTTCCCTGTAAATTCCCGAGAAATCGGGTGAGAGTTCCTGCGCCTTTTCATAGGCCGCCAGGGCATCTTCCACCCGGTTTTGCAGCCCAAACAACATTCCCATGCAAAAATATCCCCAGCCGTAATCGGGCTTAAGCGCAAGGGCCTGGTCAAGGTCCAGCCGGCTTTCATCATGACGGCCGGTCTCCAACAGCGCCCGCCCGCGGTGCGCCAGAGTCCACGGGTCATCTGGCTTAAGGCCAACCGCCTGGTTAAAATAAGGCAGCGCCTCTTCAAAGCGGTTGATCATGCACAGACATTCACCCACCTGGTTCAACAGCCACGGATCATCAGAGCTGAAAGCCAGCGCTCTTTGAAAATCGATCAGGGCCAGGGCATATTCATCGCGTTGATAATAGACCCGGCCGCGCCCCACATAAGCCCAACCGTAATTGAAATCCATCTGAATTGCGCGCGAAAACAGTTCCAGCGCCTCTTCTTCGGCGCCGGTCTGATGCAAACACTCTGCCAGATGTGCATATACCCAGGGGCTGGTCTGAACCAGTTGAAGACAGCGGCGATATTCGACAGCCGCTTTCTCAAATTCTCCTTCTTCTTCCAGAGAAGAAGCAGCATTCAGGATCTGTTCAAATGCAGCCGAATGGATCGGGATAAGCGGGTCTTGATTCTCGCTGCCGGGTGGTGATGGAACCATGATGAAATTAGCCCTTCGAGAAAAAATGGGGTCGGTTGAGTGCGGCTCGGCAACCAGACCGGTCTTTGTTACAGAATTCTGGTCTTCATTATACTTAAATCTGGCACAAATACAGCCATATCTGTACAAGAAAATGTACAGTGAGTGTTTTTAATTGTTCAAGGTAGTTTGTACCGGTCAGACCCGGCGGGCAGGGCAAGCCCCTGCAAAAAAGACTGCACCGGAGCGGTGACCGCCTCACTGGTCGGGTACGTCACCCCGGGGTCAAACAACAGCTCACACTCCCCGCCGTCAGCATAACCCAGGGTATAGCTTTCCGTCCCGCCTCCATCGGGGGCATCCTGCGGCTCCACCCGGCGCAGGGCGGCGCAGTTGACCCCGTGCAGCGCGGCAAACAGATCGGCAGTGGCCTGTTGCTCAACCGCAATATCCCAACTGCCGGCGTTCACCTGTGTATCCGCCGTCCGGCCGCTGCGCGTCAGGGTCACCCGGCCGGGGGTGATGGTAAACGATTCGAACCATTGCAGCTCGGGCAGAATCGTCCCCGCCGCGCTGGTATAAACGATGCGGGTCAATTCGGGTTTCATTGCTTCCTCCGCCTGACAGCCTGCCAGCAAAACACCTGTCAGAATGATCAAAACAAGGATCCATTTGCCTTGCATAACACCTCTGTGTTTCGGCAAGCATTTCGTAGGTTGGGTAGAGGGGCATCAAAGCGGCTGTTTTAAAGGCGCTCGCTTGCCCCGAAACCCAACAGCAGGTACGAGCGGTACCCGTTGGGTTTCGGGGGGAATAGACATTATTGGTGGATGGTTCGGGTGTGCCCCCCTCAACCCAACCTACCATACTCGCATGACACGAGCAAAAGCCCATATCATTCTGAGCCGGTGCGTAGCACCGCGCGAAGAATCCCTGGGGGCGGTTATAACCCCAATCACCCCTTCCGGGCGATCATCTCAATTTCCACCTGAGCGCCCAGCGGCAGCGCGGCCACACCGATGGTGGTGCGCGCCGGGTAGGGGGCGTTAAACTGCTGTTGATAAACGCCGTTCATGGCGGCAAAGTTAGCCATGTCGGTCAAAAACACATTCACCTTCACCACCTGATCGGGCGTCAGACCGGCGGCCGCCAGCACGGCAAACAAATTTTGAAAACACTGCGCGGTCTGCACGGCAATGTCGCCTGCGGCCAGCTTGCCGGTAGCAGGGTCAATGGGGGTCTGCCCCGAGAGATAAACCAGGTCGCCGGCTTCCACAGCGTGTGAATATGGACCAACAGCAACGGCATTGGGGGCGCTAAAAGCTTTACGGGACATAAAGTTCTCCTTATTTTTAATCGGATAATTTTTGCCATTCGTCATTCCAAAAACACCCTGCCGTTCCAGAACGCGAGCAGCAGAAAGAGAAGAATGGTTTGGCTGCTTCCTAATTATATTCATCCCCCACTCTGGCGCAACACCCCGGCGGTTTATGGGTTTTGCGGCCATTTCAACCACATGCCGCGTCCCGGCCCGGGCTGCCCGGTGTGATCAACCAAACAGCAAAAACAATGTCACCGCGCTAAAAATCACCGTCAGGTAGGGGAGCACGCGGTGCAAAACATGCACAAAACGCGGCATAATCTGTTCAACGCTCAACAACCCGCCGCTGATCAGGGTGGTCACAAAACACACCCCGGCGGCGGCGCCAAAAAGGGTCTCGCGTGAAGTGAGCGGCCCGGCCCGGTAGACCGTCAGCCCCACAAAAACCAGCGTCCCCAGCGCGATCAGTTTATGCAAATTAAACAGGACCACCGGGTAGGGCTTGCCTGAGCGGCTTAACCAAAACCCAAAAAAGAAGGTGCCCACAAACAACAAACCGGCAACACCCATTTGCATTTGAACTACCCTCCTCTTGTGAACCGGCGGGTTTGCCAAAACCAGGCTGCCCGCCATAATCAGCCGATCCGCAAGAAACTTACTGCTGTCAAACCCGCAAACAGAAAGCCATCCGCTTTATCGGCCCAAAAATACAGGCCCTCCATCAGTATATCGCCAAAGCGGCTGCCGTTGATCAAAATACGCATTGCGGTTATAACGCTATAATTGCAACATGGCAATCATCTGTTTATTAAAAATAAGGTGTTGTAGAGCGCGTCACACCCTGCAACCCCGCTTGCAACAACCTGGGGCACAGCGATGAATTCAAATCATTCCACCCCGCCCGGCCAGCGCCCGGTTTCATGGATTCATCAGGTCCGTGAATTCTGGGAGGCGCTGCGCAACACGCCCGAAGCATTTCGTCTTGTGTGGTCAGCCAGCCGTCTGGCGGCGCTGATGGGCATGGGTCTGACACTGGTTTCAGCCTTTCTGCCAGCCGCGCAGGCCTGGGCCGGCAAGCTGATTATCGATGCCATTGTGAGCGCAGCCGGCCAGGGCATGGAACCGGCCGCCGGGCTTCGCCATGTGGGGCCTTATCTTGCCCTGGAGTTTGCCCTGGTGCTGATCGGTTCGCTGTCCGGGCAGGTGCGTTCGCTGTTTGACCGCATCATCCAGTCGCAACTGACCAACCACGTCAACAGCCTGATCATTCGCAAGGCAATCAGCCTCGACCTGCAATTCTTCGAAAACCCCATCTTTTACGACACCCTGCAGAATGCGCGCCGCCAGGCAGATGTCAGCGCGCTCAATATTGTCAATTCCACCTTGCAAATGGTGCAGCAGGGGCTGACCATTATTTCACTGGTTGTCTTGCTCCTGCGCTTCAGCCCGTGGCTGGCGGTGATCGTCTTTGTCTCTGCCATTCCATCTTTTCTCTCACAATCACAGTATGCCGAGCGTGCTTTTCGGGCTGTCACCCGCCGCGCGCCGGAGGCCCGCCTGTTAAACTATCTTGAAACGCTGCTCACCGGCAACGACACGGTTAAAGAGATCAAACTTTTTGGGCTGGGCGAACCGCTGCTAAAACGCTATCAAACGCTGTTCACGCAGTTCTATCTCGAAGACCGCGCGATTGCCGAGCGGCGCACCCTGGCCGGGATGGGCTGGGGGATGTTATCCACCCTGACCTACTACGGCAGCTATGCCTGGATCGTGCTGCGTACCATCGCCGGTCTCATCACCCTGGGCGATATGACCATGTTTCTGGCCATCTTCCGCCAATCGCAAAGCGCAATCCGCGCCCTGCTCGACAGCCTGAACCGCCTTTATGAGAGTAACCTGTTTCTTGATAATTTGATCACCTACCTAAAACTGGAGCCACAACTGGTCGCGCCGGTCAACGGCCGGACCGCCCCTGCCCCCATTCGCCAGGGGATCGAGTTCAGAAATGTCTCCTTTCGTTACCCCGGTTCTGAGACCCATGCGCTGCACGACATCAATCTTCACATTCGCCCCGGCGAGCGCATTGCGCTGGTGGGCCTCAACGGGGCCGGCAAAACAACATTGATCAAGCTGCTCACCCGGCTTTATGACCCCACCGAAGGGCAGGTGCTGCTCGATGGCGTGGACCTGCGCGAGTACGACCTGAAGAGTCTGCACCAGCGTTTCGGGGTCATCTTTCAAGATTTTGTCCGCTACCAGTTCACCGTGCAAGAAAACATTGGCTTTGGCCAGGTGGATGCGCTTGAAGATCTAGACCGCATCAAAGACGCAGCCGACCGCGGCGGCGCCGGCCCGATCATCGCCAACATGCCGCAGGGCTACGACACCATGCTGGGGCGGCGCTGGGAGAAGGGCCAGGAGTTGTCGGGCGGGCAATGGCAAAAGATCGCGCTGGCCCGCGCGTTCATGCGCACAGCCGAGGTGCTGGTACTGGATGAGCCAACTTCGGCGCTGGATGCTGAGGCCGAATATGAGGTGTTCCGGCGCTTTGGTGAGCTGATTGAAGACCGCATAGCCGTGCTCATCTCGCATCGCTTTTCAACGGTGCGCATGGCCGACCGGATTGTGGTGTTATCGGGGGGCAAGATCCTCGAGCTGGGCAGTCACGCCGATCTGATCCAACTGGATGGCGCCTATGCGCGCCTGTTCAATTTGCAGGCCGAAGGGTATCGCTAGGCAGCGCTTCACCCTGACACCCCGCCCTTCACCCCCAAACCCATTTCTGTCAGGCAAATTTGCAAACAGCCGTGCAGCAGATGGCAGCACGCAAAGCTTACACTTGCTTAACACGCAAATTATTCATCCCTTGCGATGAGTTTCTTTCATTTTGTGAGCGCTATAATCACAGATGGTTTATACTGGACGTCCGTCATATATTAATGGAGGGGTTGTTTCGCGGTATTGGCTGTGTTTCGCAACACATCATCAAGCACAAACACCGGCGCACCCGCAGCAATTTCAAAGCCACCCGCAAGAAAAAACTCTTGCGGGTTCTTCAAACAACATTGGGAGAAAAGGAGACACTCACATGGAAGTCACAATCCAATTTCGACCGTCGTATTCGCTGGCAGTGGTTGCCCTGACCCCAAACGAGCGCATTCGCGCCGATTCCGGCGCGATGGTCAGCCACTCAGCCGCCGTTGAGGTAGAGACCAAAGCCGAGGGCGGTTTCTTAAAATCACTGGGCCGCTCTGTTCTGGGCGGTGAGTCTTTCTTTCAGAATTTTTGGAAGGCCGGGCCGCAGGGCGGCGAGGTGGCGCTGGCCCCTGATCTGCCAGGGGATATTATCCTGATCGAGATGACCGGTCAGTCGTTGATGGTGCAGTCGGGTTCGTATCTGGCCTCTGAAACGGGGATCGAACTCTCGACCAAATTTAGCAGCAAAGCCTTCAAGGCCGGCGAGGGTATTTCGATGCTCGAAGCCGCAGGAACCGGCAAGCTGCTGGTTTCTTCGTATGGCGCAATTTATGAAAAGATCCTGGGAACGGGTGAAAAGTATCTGGTCGATTCCTCCCATCTGGTCGCTTTTGACAGCAGCATCGAAGTTCAAACCAAAAGCGTTGGCGGGTTAAAGTCAACCCTGCTTTCGGGCGAAGGATTTGTGGTTGAAATGAGCGGACCAGGCCGGGTCTTTATCCAGTCGCGTTCGCCGCAGGCGCTGATTAACTGGATTATTCCGCAGGTGCCCCAGAAGAGCAGCTAGGCCATTCGGGTTTATCTTCTTCAATTTAAAGGACTTTACAGTGAAAACAAAAGCTTACCGTTTTTTTGCGCTTATTCTTGTTCTGGTATTATCGCTGGGCATGTTGACCGCCTGCGGCGGCGATGAAATTGAAATGACCGATGAGGCTGCCCCAGACAGTGAAACCGCCCCGGCGGCTGAAGCGGCGCCGGAAGAAGCCGAAGAAGCGCCGGAAGATGCCACTGCCGAAACACCGGCCGGTGAACCGGGCACCTGGCTGGTCATGCTTTATCAGAACGCCGATGACGAAGTATTGGAAGAGGATATTTTTATCGACCTCAACGAGGCCGAAATCATCGGTTCGACCGACCAGGTGACCATTGTTTCACAGTTGGACCGCTACGACGGGGCTTATGAGGGCGATGGCGACTGGACCTCAACAAAGCGCTACCGGGTAACCCAGGATGATGATCTTGAGACCATCCACTCGGAAGAGCTGGAAGACCTGGGTGAGATAGACAGCGGCGATGCTCAAACCCTGGTCGATTTTGCCACCTGGGCCATTGAGAACTATCCGGCCGACCACTATGTGTTAATCCTCTCAGACCACGGCGCCGGCTGGGATGGCGGTTGGAACGATAACGACCCGGTGGAAGAAAGCGCGTTTCGGATGCAAGATATTGATAACGCCCTGGGCGAGATCATCACCAACACTGCGATCGGCGCTTTTGAACTGGTCGGGTTTGACGCCTGCCTGATGGGACAGTTGGAAGTGATGAGCGCCATTGCCCCGCACGCCCGCTATTCTGTCGCCTCTGAAGAGACCGAACCCTCGCTGGGTTGGGCCTATGCCAGTTTCTTGCAGGCGTTGAATGATCAGCCCGGCATGACCGGCAAAGAGCTGGGCGCGGCAATCGTCAACAGTTATATCCAGCAAGATTTCCGCATCACCGACGACGCAGCCCGCGAGGTCTTTGCCGAAGGTGATTATGATGCCGAATCGGTGGCGGCCGGGCTCATTCAAGAAACCACGCTGTCGGCCATCGACCTGACCACCATTCAAGATCTGAATGCTGCGCTCAACGAACTGGCCGTGGCTTTGATGGCGGTGGACCAGAGCGTGGTGGCCGAAGCGCGCGCCTATGCGCAATCGTACACCAGCATCTTTGGCGATGATGTGCCGCCCTCGTATATCGACCTGGGGCACTTCCTCGATTTGCTGATCGAAAGCGTTGACGACGAAAATGTAACCCGCACCACCCAACAGGTGAAAGACGCGTTGCAGAATAGCGTCACCGCTGAAATGCACGGCGCTGAAAAAAGCGGCTCCACCGGGCTGACACTCTATTTTCCCAACTCCGACCTCTACCAGGCCACCTTCGGAGAAGGGACCGACCCGCAATACACCGCTTATATCGGGCGCTTTGCCACTGCCTCCCTGTGGGATGATTTCCTGACCTTCCATTACACCGGAGATGCCTTCGATCCTGCCACGGCCGACCTGGCGGTCTTGACCCCGGCCGAAATGACCCAGACAGACTTTGCCGCGGCCGCGGCTGAATCGGCCCCGGCGGCCGATGTGGAAGTGGCCGCCCCTGGCGCGGGTGAGATCACCATCGCTGAACTCAGCGTTTCGGCCGACGAAATTGGCCCCGATGACAGCCTTACCCTGTCAACCACCATCACCGGCAGCAATATTGGCTATATCTACTATTACGTCAGCTATTACAGCGAAGAAGATGATTCTTATTTGACCGCCGACATGGATTTTATCAACGCAGATGAAACCAGAGAAAGCGGCGGCATCTATTACCCCGACTGGGGCGATGAAGGCGAGCTTGCGCTTGCGTTCGACTGGGAACCGACCCTGTATTACATGAGCGACGGAAACGAAGAGAACGACCAGTTTGCCTTTTTTGAGCCGGAAGTGTACGGCGTGGACGACGCCAGCACCACCTATATTGTCTACGGCGTGTATAAATCTGCCCAAGACGGTTCAGAAATCGATGCCGTCATTCGCTTTGGCGGCGATGGGAAGATGCGCAACATCTTTGGCTTCAACGGCCAAAACGGCGCGGGCGCCCCGCGTGAAATCACCCCCAAACCCGGCGACACCTTCACCATCACCGAGCAATGGTTAGATTTTGACGTAAACCCCGACGGCGAATTTGTAGATTATCAGGGCGGAACAATGACCTTTGGCAAGCAGGGTTTTGAAATGACCCCCTATTATGCCTATTCTGGAAACTACGTGCTGGGTGTCATTGTGGAAGACTTGAACGGCAACAGGACGGAATCGTTTGTGGAAGTGACGGTTACCGAATAGGCAGTTTTTTGCAAAAACGTCCCGCAGAGGGTATGATGGTAGACCTGCTGGCGGGACGACGTGTCACAACAGGGCATGAAAACTCTTTCGAAGGAAAACAATTATGGAAATCTTTCGGACATTTGAACACTGGGGCAAGGTTTTGCAACTTGCGACGTTTGAAGATGAACTGCCGCTGAAACCGTATGCTGCGCGGGCTGCCGTCAGCGCGCCGGGTGCGGGGCAGTTTGTGTCTGGCCCGCTCAGTCTCTCGGCTGAAAAAATTGCGCCAGGAGAATCTCTCACACTGAAGACGCACATCAGCGGGGATAAGATTGGCTATGTATTCAGCGAAATTTTGTTCCGCGACCCACACCTGGAGCAGTATTATGGGCCGGTGGCGCGGGAATTTGTGCCCGCCGAACAGAGCCGCGAAACCCTGGGCGTCAGCCGCCCCGTCTGGGCGGCTGCTTTTGAGCTGACATTAACGCTCACCCCCGGCCTGCGTCTTTTGACCGATGGCGTTAATTCGGCCTTTGCCTTTCTGCTCCCTGAGGGCTATGGCAAATCCAATGATCAGGTGGAGGGGTTGTATACGCCCGCCGACGGGGCCGGCCCGCGGCGCGCCCTGCTGACCTTCGACGACAAGGGTGAGCTTAAAAAGGCGCTGGTTTTCAGAGGGCGCAGCGGCCGTTCGGCCCCACATGCGCTGACGTTTAAAGAGCAGGATCAGTTTAGCCCCTTTGTGCAAATCCTTACCCCGCCGGCCGGCGAACATTCGGCCTGGCAGGTGAAAAAGGGCCTTTCCACAACCCTGGTCGTGCGCGACCAACCCTTGCGCTGGCTAAGCGCGTCACCGCTGCCAGGGGCTTATCTGGCCGGCCTGCTCATTCAAGACCTGGACGGGAAGCACACCCGCCAGTACGCGCCCTTTACGCTGGCCGGGTAGAATGGCGGCGCAAGAAAATTGAAATGCACATTCGAGGCAAGTATGTGCTGACGGCCTGGCGGCCTGACGGCGCTTGAAAACCACATCAAACCATCTTACAGGAGAGTAACATCATGACCCAATCTTCATTCCTCGACCGCTTGCGCATCATTGGCTCTGAACTGGTGCTGGGCACACTCGTTGCGGTCCTCAGCGTCCTCACGGCTGTCGCCGGCTATCAGGGCTCCATGTCCGATTCCGACCAGACCAAGTACAACGTGCAGGGTCAACAGCAGCTAACCGACGCTAACGCCGATTATCTGACCGCCAACCAGCTCATTGTCTACGATTACAACCTGTATGATGGCTGGTTCACCGCCGAGACCGACGAAAAAGCCGAATACTACCATTCCAGTTTTTCAGAAGAACTGCAAGCCGCCATTGCCGTCAATGAAGAAGAGGCTTTTAGCGATGCCTATTACGAGGCCATGTACGCCGACCCCACGGCCGCGTTTGAAGAAGCCGACCGGCTCTTTGCTCTGGCAGAAGAATTTAATGAGCGCGGCGACAAGCTGCAACTGGTGATGCTGATCATGGCCCTCGGCCTGGCCTTCGCGGCCTGGGCATCGCTCTTAAAAGACGAGAGCAAGATTCGCCTGTTTTTTGCCGTGTTCAGCATCATCGCGCTGATCTATGGTCTGGTGCTTTATCTGGGAGTTCCTACCGTCGTCGTTTAGGGCACACATAACGGCACGCCGAATCAAACCGAAGCGCTTCTCAGCAATGGGAAGCGCTTTTTTAATATTGTGTCATAATGGGTAATATGAACCTGATGATTGAAACTGAGAACCTGCGAAAAGATTACGGCCAGGTTAGAGCGGTCGATCAGCTCTCTTTGCGCGTGGCCGAGGGCGAAATTTACGCTTTTCTGGGCCTGAACGGCGCCGGAAAAACCACCACCATTCGGATGCTGCTGGGGATGATCCGACCCACTGCGGGGTCTGCCACGGTGCTGCACACACGGGTGCGGCCGGGCAGCCGGGAACCCTGGCGAGAGGTTGGGTATCTGGTGGAGACGCCGCGCAGCTACCCGGAATTAAGCGTCTATGAAAATCTGGAAGTGGCCCGGCGCCTGCACCCCGGCACCCCGCAGAAAGCCATCGGCCAGATCATTGAGCGCATGGGGCTGGGCGCATATGCGGCCCGGCGCACGGGCAACCTGTCGCAGGGGAATGCGCAGCGGCTGGGGCTGGCCAAAGCCCTGCTGCACCGCCCCAGACTGCTGATTCTGGATGAGCCGGCCAACGGGCTGGACCCGGCCGGGATTGTCGAGATCCGCGAGCTGCTGCTGGAGCTGACCCGCGAACAGGGTGTGACGGTCTTTATGTCCAGCCACATTCTGGCCGAAGTAGCGCGGCTGGCGCAGCGCATCGGGATCATCCACGCGGGGCGGTTGATCCAGGAACTGAGCATTGCCGGGCTGGAACGCAACCGCCGCCGCCGGCTTTTGGTGCGCGTACGCGATCTTGAAGCGGCGCAGGGGGTGTTGAGCGCAGCCGGGCTGCCGGTTCAGGTTCTTGGAGATGGCACGCTTGAACTCAAAAGCGAAGCATTGATCGAGCGCCCAGATGAGCTTAACCGCCTGCTGGTTAATGCCGGAGCGCCGCCCACTTTTTTGATGGTCGAAGAGGAAGAACTGGAGCCCTATTTCCTGCGCCTGGTCGGGATGGAAGGGGAAACAGCGCATGAATGATCTGTCTGCCATGATCTGGGTCGAACTGCGCAAAGCGCTCCGCTCGCGAATGCCATTGTGGACCGCCCTGGGTTCGCTGTTTATGCCGCTGGGGATCACCTTTCTGATTTTTGTGGCCCGCAATCCGCAAATTTCACAGCAGCTTGGCCTGGTAAGTGCCAAAGCCAATATTGTGGCCTATGCCGCCACCGATTGGCCCATCTATCTGCAAGTGTACAGCGAGATCATCGCTGTCGGCGGGCTGATTTTATTCATCCTGATCACCAGTTGGATCTTTGGCCGCGAATTTAGTGACGGCACCGTCAAAGAGCTGCTGGCGGTTCCGGTTCAGCGCGGGAGCATTGTTCTGGCAAAATATGCTGTGCTGGCCGTCTGGTCGGCAGCCATGAGCGCGGTGATCTTTGCCGCAGGCCTGATTCTGGGCGCGCTGATGGGCCTCCCCGGCGGCTCGAGCGGGGTGCTGCTGGCGGGGAGCGGGCGGGTGTTCATCACATCGCTGCTGACCATTGCGGTTGTGTTGCCATTTGCGCTCTTTGCCAGCATGGGGCGCGGTTATCTGCTGCCCATCGGGCTGGCCATTCTGATGATGATGGTGGTCAACCTGGCGCAAGTTCTGGGCTGGGGTGAATTTTTGCCCTGGGCCGTGCCGGCGCTGTATGCAATGGGAAAAGACCCGCTGACCCCGCTCAGTTATTGGCTGGTCGTTCTGACCGGGCTGATTGGGATGCTGGTGACCTACCTGTGGTGGAAGTACGCAGACCAGCACCGCTAGGGGAGGAGTTGCACCTTCCTTGATATCGAGGCTGACCCTGTTTTGAAACTGTCACACCGACACCCGAAACACAGCCCGAACACCTGCAATGCATTGAGCCGACGGTGTTATGATAGTTGCGCGCGGGGTGCAGGCGCGCAAATCTTCTCTTGCTTGATTAAAGGTGTGCATGGCAGTCGTTTCTCTATTTCAAGCCTATAAAAACGAATTTTCAGGCTATTCGTGGGTCAAGTTTCGCCAGGATGTGCTGGCCGGGTTGACCGTGGCAGCGGTGGCGCTGCCGCTGGCGCTGGCTTTTGGCATTGCCTCGGGTGCCACCGCAGCGGTCGGGCTGGTAACTTCCATTGTCGCCTCGCTGGCGATGGGTCTGCTGGCCGGTGCGCCGTATCAGGTTGCGGGGCCAACCGCGGGGCTGGTGGGGGTGCTGGCGGTGGTGGCGCAGCGCAGCGGCATTCAGGGCATCTGGCTGGCCGGTCTGCTGGCCGGCTTCATGCTGGTGCTGATGGGTGTGCTAAAACTGGGCCGGCTCATTTCCTTCATCCCTGCCCCGGTCATCACCGGGTTCACCTCCAGTGTTTCACTGATTCTAATCATCGGCCAGGCCGATAATTTTCTGGGCGCTCGCACCCCCGGCGCCAACACCACACTGGGCAAATTTCTGGGGTATTTTGATTTCAGCTTCACCCCTAACGGGTATGCCGTGGCGATCGGGCTGCTGGTGGTCGCTGTTGTGGCCTGCTGGCCAAAAAGTTGGGACAGGCGTTTTCCGGCTTCACTGGCCGGGCTGGTGATTGCCACCGGCTTTAACCTGCTGGCGGGGTGGCCGGTGGCGCAGATCGGGGCCATTCCGCAAACGTTGCTGCTGCCCGAGCGCCTGACCCCGGGCCTGATCACGTGGGATGCGCTTGCGCCCATTCTTTCGTCGGCGGTCAGCATTGCAATGTTGATCGCCATGGAAAGCCTGTTGTGCGGGGCGGTGATGAGCAACGTCAGCGGCATTCCCCTGCGCGCCAACCAGGAGCTGATCTCGCAGGGGGTGGGCAACCTGCTGCTGCCTTTCGTGGGCGGCATCCCGGCCGTCTCAACCCTGGTGCGCTCGAGTGTGATGGTTAAATCAGGCGGGCAGACCCGTGTGGCGGGGCTGGCCAAAGGGGTCAGTCTGCTGCTGTCGATGTTTCTGTTCGCGCCGGTGATGAGCCGGGTGCCGCTGGCCGCCCTGGCCGGGGTGTTGATGGTTACCGCCTGGCGGATGAACAAATGGGGCGCCATCCGCGGTTATTTTACCCGGCCCTTCCAACCGGCCGTTCTGGTTTATCTGGCCACCATCGCGGTCACCCTGGCCACCGATCTGGTGGTGGGGCTGCTGGCCGGCGTTGTGGTCTCGTTTCTGATTTATTTGTGCCGGGGCAGGTGTGAGTCAAACCAGATCCAGGATTCTCCGCCTACGCTGCGCACCGATTCGAAATGACATGCGCTTGTGGCCGTGTCAAGCTAAGTGGCAGGTTGGGTTGAGGGGGAGCACACCCGAACCACCCACCAATAATGCCCATCCCCCCGAAACCCAACGGGTACCGCTCGTACCTGCTATTGGGTTTCGGGGCAAACGCACGCCTTAAAAACTGCCAGACTTCCCAAATTCTTTCTATAATCTAAGCAGTTGAATATTTCCGTCCTCAATTTTGAACCTTTTCGCGGTGTCGGGGTACATATATACAGAACCGAGAGAAGGCAGAAGCATGATTTCTTACGCAATCTCCAAAAAGGACACCCGGCGCGCAGCAATGATCCAACCCGAATCTGACAGCGAACTGGTGCAGCGTATCGCAGCCGGAGAAGAACTCGCCTTGCGTGAACTTTACGCGGCTTACGGTCAGCGGCTGTATGCCTATGCCCTGCGCCTGGTTGACGAACCCGCGCTGGCCGAAGATGCGGTGCAAAATGCGCTGATCACAGTCTGGCGCACGGCCGGCAAGTACCGCGGCGAGGGCCGTGTGCAGGCCTGGCTGCTGGGCATCGTTCACAACCTGGCGCTCAAGACCCTGCGCCAGCGGCATCTGCCCATCTCAGACGAGATGGAAGCCGCCCTGCCCGCCGCCGGCGCGCTGCCCGAAGAACAGGCCCAGAGCGGTCAGCAAAGCGCCTGGGTACGCGACGGCCTGCAAAGCCTCAGCCCCGAACACCGCGCCGTGCTCGAACTGGTTTTTTATCAGGGCCTCAGCCTGGAAGAGGCCGCCGGGGTGTGTGACTGCCCGCTGGGAACGGTCAAAAGCCGCCTGAGTTATGCCCGCCAGCACCTGCGGCGCGTGCTCAGCCGCCAGAATGTGGAGGAATGGCGATGAATCACGAGCATTTTGAAACACTCCTGCCGCTTTATGCCGCCGGGCAATTAAACGGGGCCGAACATGCCGAAATCGAAATGCATCTGGCGGTCTGCGATGAATGTCGAAACGATCTAAAACTCTGGCAGGCGCTGGGCAGAGAGATTAAAACATCCAACCGCGCCCTGCCCGCCCCGCCGCTGCTGGCCGAGCGCGCGCTCGAACAGATCCATGCACCCGGCCGCTTTGGTCTGGCCTTTCTGCGCGCCGGACAATTGCTGCGCGCCCAGGCTTTTCTTGTGCAGCGCGAAATGTGGCCGGCCGCCGCCGCTGTGATGGCGCTGGGGCTGATCGTGGCCCTGCTGTCGAAGCATGTCGAAATTATCTATTTTATTGCGCCACTGGTGGCCGCCGCTGCGCTGGCCATGCTCTCAGGTGAAGATAACGACCCCGCCTACGAGCTGACCGCCGCCACACCCACCTCGCCCTGGAAGGTGCTGCTGGCGCGCATGAGCATGGTCTCGGCCTATAACCTGCTGCTGACGCTGGGGGTTCTGCTGGTGTTATTGTTCTTCACCCCTCCGGGTCTGCTGGGGACGCTGGCGCTGGCCTGGCTGGCGCCAATGGCTTTTCTTTCCACCCTGGCGCTGCTGCTCTCGCTGTGGTTTGGCACCGGTAAGGCCATTGTAATTTCATATGCCCTGTGGGTCGCGCAGTATATACCCCTCCAGACCATCGGCCCGTGGATGATTTCGCCCGCCTGGACGCCTGTCATCGCTGCTTATCAACAGTTCTGGCAGAACGCTCAGCTTTTGCTGCTACTCTCGGCACTCATGCTTGCAACTGCCCTGTTCTCAGCCAACCGTCCGGTTTTGCGGCTGGGCCAGGGGCGTGGTTAAGGAGAAAAAACGTGTCTCAATTTTTGGGTATCACCCTGCACGAGTTCAAGATGTCGGTGCGCCGTCCTGGTTTCTGGGTCACCTACACCCTGCTCACCCTGTTTTATATTGTCTCGATCTTAATCCCATCCATGGATGGTTCGGAGGATATCCTGCGCCCCGGGCAGATCTGGAGCGGGGCGGGACATCTCGTCTTTATGTACAACATTTTCCTGGCGCTGCTGGCGGGCATCCTTTCGGCCGACCGGATGCAGCGTGACGTGCGCAATGGGGTGCGCGAGCTGCAACGCAGTGCGCCGCTGCCCATTCCGGTCTACATCCTGGCAAAATATCTGGGGGTACTGGCTTCAGTGCTGCTGCCCATACTCCTGCTGGGGGTGTGCAGCGGGCTGGTGATGACGGCCGTGGGGATCGCCCCGCTGAAAATCTTGTGGCCGATTCTGGTGGCGTTTTTCGCCATTGCCGTCCCGTCGCACATGTTTGTGGTGGCCTTTTCACTGGCCTGTCCGCTGGTGATGCCGCTGCGCGTCTACCAGGTGTTGTTCACCGGCTACTGGTTTTGGGGCAATATGCTCAGTCCAAAGGCTTTCCCGACCATCAGCGATACAGTCTTGAACGCCATCGGGCAGTATCCGCTGCAAGCCTATTTCGGGGTGATCGTCGATTCGACCGATAAAGTCACCAGCGGTTATACCCCCGCCCAGGCGGTGTTGAATCTGTTCGTGCTGCTGGGCTGCATCACCCTGGCCCTGTTCAGCCTCGACCGCTACCTGCGCTGGCAGGAACGCCGCGCTTAGGAGCCGCCATGAAACGCTTTTCACTGCGTTATAGTCTGCTGACCTCCCGTCTTGACCAGGTCTGGTTTCCACTGGCCTTCTGGGCGTTGTTTATCATTATCGGTGTCATCCGCGGCCCCGAATATATTCTGGATACATCCCGCGCTTACCTGGGGGCGGTGATCCCGCTGATCGGGGGCATCATGGCGGCCTATGCCGTGTTGGACGACCCGGCGCTGGAGCTGCGCTTTGCCACCCCCATCGCTGAGCTGCAAACCCTGCTGGAACGTCTTATGCCGAACTTTGTCATTCAGGCCTTTTCGGCGCTCACCTTTCAGGGCTTTGCCCTGCTGCTGGGAGCAGATTTCTCGCTATATGGCAGTTGGGGAGATGTGCAATTGGCCTGGCTGGTGCCCACGCTGGCGCTGATGGCGTTGGGCAGCCTGACGGCCTTCCTCGCTGCGCAGAGCAACAGCGGGGCCATATTTACCGGTCTGGTGTGGATCGTACAGCTTGTGGCACGCGGCTGGTTTGCCGCCAACCCGCTCGGGCAGTATTTGCTGGTCTTTATGAGCCCGCTGATGAGCGATCACCCCGCCCTGCGCGCCAATCAGATCACCCTGCTGCTGCTTTCCGGCGTATTTTTCACCCTCGGCTGGCGCCTGTTTCACCGCCAGGAGCGTTACATCTAAAGGATACTCTCATGATCGAAATCACCTCTCTTTCCAAAACCTATGGCTCCGGCGCAAAAGCCGTCCATGCACTCAACGGCATTGACCTGAAAATCGGCGGGGGAATGTTTGGCCTGCTGGGCCCCAACGGGGCGGGCAAAACCACCTTCATGCGCATTTTGGCCGGAATCGTCAACAGCAGCGGCGGCTCGGTGCGCGTCAATGGGCAGGATGTAGCCACCCCGCACGGCCGGCAAGCCATAAAAGCAAGCCTGGGATACCTGCCCCAGGAACTGGGCATGTACCCCGAGTTGAGCGCCATGCAATTTGTCGATTACATGGCGATCCTCAAAGGCCTGGATGATCCGCGGCTGCGCAAAGAGCGCGTTGAAAAAGCGATGGGGCTGGTGGGGTTGAGCGAAGCGGCCGGGCGAAAGATCAAAAGCTTTTCAGGCGGGATGAAGCGGCGGGTGGGCATTGCCCAGGCGCTGGTCAACGACCCCCGGCTGTTAATCGTCGACGAGCCTACCGCCGGGCTTGACCCCGAAGAGCGCATCCGGTTTCGCAATTTGCTGGTCAACCTGGCCGCCGACCGCACCGTGCTGCTTTCGACCCACATTGTGGAAGATATCGGCCAGACCTGCCGCGACCTGGCGGTGATCTCGCGCGGACAGGTGCTCTTCAGGGGCAGCCCGGCCCAATTGATGCAGGCCGCTGCCGGGCATGTGTGGACGTTAACAACCACAGCGCTGGAAAAGCCCAACCACGGCCTGACCATCGTCTCGATGTTGCATCTGGCCGAAGGCACACAGTATCGGCTGGTGGGTGAGAGCATTGAAGGCTACCCCCAGGCGCAAAACGTCCAACCGGGGCTGGAAGACGGTTATGTCTGGTTGATGAAAAGCGCCGGACAGGCAATTGAGTAAATCTCTGGCGGGCTGACCCGGTCAAAGCCATCCAAAAGCGCCCTCCCTGCAAGTGGGGAGGGCGCTTTTGTTGGATGCATTTGCATGACTCATTTAAGTGAAATGGACGTATACTGATTTTACTTATTATTACCAAGGAGGTAAACAATGTCTAATATGAAGGCAGTCCGCATTCATACCTATGGCGGCGTTCAGGAACTGGTCTATGAAGATGCACCTCGCCCAACACCCGGCGCTGGTGAGGTGCTCATCCGTGTTTTCGCATCATCGGTGAATCCTTTTGATGTCGCAGTTCGGGCCGGTTATATGGCATCCTATTTCAACCACAATCTACCGCTCATCATCGGGACGGATGTGTCGGGGGTTGTTGAAGAAGTGGGGCCCGGCGTTGGCACATTTGCGCCCGGCGATGCGGTATACGGCCGCGCCGGGGTAACCCGGGATGGGGCCAATGCCGAATACGTGGTGGTGCCGGCGACCGATATCGCGGCCAAACCCAAAACGCTGGACCACAAAAATTCGGCCGCCATTCCACATGTGATTCTGACCGCCTGGCAGGCGCTTATTGAGCTGGCCCAGATTAAAAAAGGGCAAACCCTTCTCGTTCATGGAGCAGCCGGCGGGGTAGGGCATGTTGCCGTGCAGCTTGCCAGACTGCATGGGCTCAAGGTCATTGGAACCGGCTCGCGCAATCTCGATTTCGTGCGTGAACTCGGCGTGGAGCAGGCCATTGATTACTCTGCCGCTCCTTTTGAAAATGGGGTCAAAGATGTGGATGTCGTCCTGGATACCATCGGAGGAGATACCCAGGAGCGCTCCTGGGGTGTGTTGAAGCCGGGCGGAATCCTTGTCTCAACCATTCAGTCCCCTTCAGAAGAAACGGCCGCGGCGCATGGTGTTCGTCAGGCCTACGTTTTTACATCGCCGCCCATTGGTGAGACATTAACGACCGTTGCCGGGTTGGTAGACAGCGGTAAGCTCAAAACCCACATTTCGGCAGTCTTTCCGCTGGAGGAAATTCAAAAAGCACATGGCATGATCGAAAGCCGGCACACCCGCGGCAAGATTGTCTTGCAAGTTGCCCGGTAATGCCATAAACAGGTTCATCGGAATATGCACAAACATCCCTGGAAGTTGATGGCAGATCACTTCTCCGGTATTCAAAAAAGGGTAAAAAGCGCCCTTCTGCGCAAGCATGGAGAGCGCTTCCCATTTTTGCATTTCAGGCTGAATTTACGCCGAATCGACGTTCGCGGTTTACCCGGTTGGGGCAATTGAAACTGGTTCGACATTCGAAAAACTGTATAATAACTCCATGCAAAATGAAATGTATATCTG
>CAZQLE010000017.1:0-30138 GCA_964593905.1 uncultured Anaerolineaceae bacterium
GGGCTGCGAGCACCAGAATAAGGCCAATTAACTTGCTGCCCCCGCGAGATTGCACTGAAAACGTTTTCATCTTCCCTCCTGTTCAACGGTCTTTGAAAAGTTGCCGACTTTGCCCCGGTGTGTTGAGGAATCATCAATGATTATTGTACCCATTCTTCGGGTGAGATGAAAGACGGTTGATGGCCCCCCGGCCAGATAAAAGCCCAATTTGTTTGCCGGATGGCCGGACTTTTGTTACACTAATGCCATGTCTGTGAAAAAAGGCCGTTTTCTTCATCTCATCCTTCTGGCGGCAATTTTGCCTGGCGCCTGTACCCCGGTGTCAACTGTGCCCGCACCCCAACCTGCGGTGACCGCAACCGTGGCGACCGCCCCGACCGTTCTGCCGACTCTGGCCCCGCTGGGAACCCCGACTGTGACCGTTTTGCCGCATTTGCAGGTTGCCCCGGCCCAATTAAAGGGTGTGAAGATCCATTTCTGGCACTCGTTAAATGGCACCGTGGCTGATGCCTTGACGGCTGAAGTGAAAAATTTTAACCGCAAAAATGAGTGGGGAATTCAGGTGGAAGTCTCCAACTGGGGCAGCACGGGCGGGTTGCATGAGGGTATTCAAACCCTGCAATCCGATGCTGATCTGCCGCAGGTGGTGTTGGCTTCTTCAGAACAGCTAAGAGATTGGCAGAACACAAATAACTGGATGATTAACCTGGATGATTATATTCAGGATGCCCGCTGGGGACTTTCGGCCGAAGATCTAAATGATTTTAACCCGGCGTTTTGGACACAGGATGTATTCGCCGGGCGTCGTCTGGGGCTGCCGGCGGTGCGCAGCGCCCACATGTTGTTTTACAACCTGAGCTGGGCGCAAGACCTGGGCTTTGTCACCCCGCCCGCCACCCCGCAGGAATTTGCCCGGCAGGCCTGCGCTGCGGCAGATGCGGTGAACCAGGATGAAGACAAGGCGAATAATGGCACCGGCGGCTGGATCGTCTCGACCGATCCGGTGGCAATTTTGAGCTGGATGGAAGCCTTTGGGGCGGGGCCGTATGACGGCGGTGATGAAGAAGGGTTCGCTTTTAACACCTCTGAAACGCAGGCCGCATTTGGCTATTTGCGCCAGATGGTGGATGATGGTTGTGCCTGGGTGAGCCGTTTGCCAGCCCCCTATGACTATTTCGCCAACCGTCAGGCGTTGTTTTATTCAGGCACGATTGAAGAGTTGATGATGCAGCAGTCGGCCAATGCACGCGCTGAATCACCCGACCGGTGGACGGTAATTCCGTATCCGGGGCAGGATGGTGAACCTGTGTTGGTGACCAGCGGACTCTCTTATGGCATTCTGGCCGCCAGCATGGAACAACAGCTTGCCGCGTGGTTGTTGATTCGCTGGTTGAGCAGCCCAAAAGTGGACGCTGATTTTGTCGCGGCTTCATCCACCTGGCCGGTGCGCAATTCGGCCAATGATTTGCTGAGTGATTATCGCCAGCAAAATATACTCTGGGGGCAGACCCAGCTCTGGATTCCACAATCCATCTCTGCGCCCGAGCAGCCCACCTGGCGGCAGGCGCGCATGGTGCTGCAAGATTCGGCCTGGCAATTGTTTCAAACCAATACCAGAGCGGAGCAAATTCCAGAAATTTTGACCATTCTGGATGCCACAACGGCTGAAATTACCAACCGACGTTAATCATTGCACTCTGCATTGCATGGCCGGGTTTGAACCGGCCGGGTCTGGCAAATGTCATTCTCCTGAGGTGGTATGAGCGCTCGCAGATGGATGAACCTGATGGGGATTGTATTGTTGCCGGGATTATTGTTTAATTTTCCCGGAGCCGCGCCGCTTTTAACCCCCGGCGCTGAAATTATTCCCCTGGCCGCCCCCGATGGCTGGTATATGGCCGGCGCCAACCAGGCGCGCACCTCCTGGACCTCTGAGGGGGTTGTCGGAAGGCTCTCTCCGGCCTGGTATAAAACCTTTGAAGCGTTTATTCCTGCCAGAGTGCAGGTGATTGCCACCGGCGGGCTGCTTTACATTGCCACGGCGCGCGGTTTATATGCCCTGGATGCCGAAAGCGGAGCAGAGCGCTGGGTGTATCCCACCGAACTGCCGCTGGGGAATTCACCCACCGTTATCGGGGATACGGCTTATGTGGCCGGGCAGGACCGGCGCGTCCATGCGGTGAATGTGCAAACCGGTCAGCGCAAGTGGATCTTTGAAGCCGATTCCGGGTTCGATACATCGCCGCTGGTGATGGATGGTCAGTTGTTCATTGGCAGCCGCGGCGGGGTCTTTTATGCGCTGGGGGTAAGCGGCGCCCAGGCGGGACGGGTGCAATGGACGTTTCGCGCCCCGGCCGGGATCCATTTTTCTGCGGCGTACCGAAATGGGGTGGTCTACTTTGCGGCTGATGATAATCGGGCTTATGCGTTGAACGTCGAGACCGGCAGACTGGTGTGGCAATCGGGTGTGCTGCCCGGAATGGGCTTTCGTTCGTGGTGGCCGGTGGTTTTTCGCGATAAGTTGATTCTGGCGGCCAGTTCGGCCTACCGTGCCATTCCTCCGCTGGGAGACAACCGTTACATTGTTGAAATTGAACGCGATGTGGTGTTTGAAGATTTTCGCCAACTGGAACGGGGGTCGCTGGTTGGGCCGCGTGCCGAAAACGGGTGGGTGGATGCTTCTACGATCGTTGATTATCTAGAGACAAACCCGGAGAACCGAACCTATCTGATTTTGGATGTGAACACCGGAAAAGAAATTTCGTTTGACTTGAACAAGAACGGCAAGCCTGATTACGCGCCCATCCTTTTCTATGGGACGCACTCTGGAATGCGCTACCCACCGGTGGTTGGGCCGGATGGCAATCTTTATCAGACCAACAGCTATGCCAACGGGGGTTTCATCCCCCGCGGGCATGTCTCGGGGTGGCAGTATGGCACACCCTATATCAGCACCCCGACCAATTCGGTGAATGCGGTGGATGAGCCGGTGGCCTATGCCGGCGGTGGAAACAACCTGTACTGGAACCAGTGTTGTGACCGCAGCGCGGGGGCGTTTGCGCTGCCCGGTGATGGGCGCGGGGTTGGTGCAGATGGAAAACAGTGGACTTATTTCTCTTATAACCTGGCTGAAAGAATCCCCGGTTATGACCAGGGCTATACTTCCACCGATATCGATGCGGTCTTTGGCGGCCCCAATGGGGTGTATGGTCAGCATGGTGACCAGAACCCTCCCATTCCCTATCGCGGCAGGGTGTATCTTCACCGCAGCAATACGTTAATTGCGCTGGCCCCCTATTCCGAGGCTGCGGCAGTGCGGCTGCCGGATGCCAAAATTCAACCGGCAACAGAAGCGCTTCCGGCGCCGCGGGTCTCTGATTTGCAGCTTCGGTTGGAAGAAGAGGTTTCCAAAATGATTGCAGCAGGGCATTTGCGCCCGGCCTTTGCCAGCTCGGGGAACTTTGACCGCGCCGGGGTGAAAGCCTGCGGTGAAAACCTGATGGATTACTGGCACGATCCGTCGGATACCCTGGTCACTTTGCTGCGTGCGCTGCCTCATCTTTCTGACCCGCTGCGTGAAAAAACGCGGGTGTACATCCGCGAAGAGTTTGAAGCCTTCCCGTTGGATCAGTTTGCCAGCCTGGGATGGAAAGACGGGACCGCTCGCGAGGGCTTTCTGCTGCCGCCCGATCTGGAGGCCCAGCGGGCGCAATATGGCCCGCGGCGGTCATGGTTTACCTGGGATCTGCCGCCGCACCGTTATTACACGCTGTGGTTGTATGCAAAAGAATTTGGCGGTGCAGAGGCATTGTTCGACCGTCTGGGCGGGCGTTTGGATCCTCCACCCGATGATGCTGACCTGCTGCGCGAGCCTTATCTGCTGAATTCTTTTATTGCCGGGTATTGGGGTTATCTTGAACTGGAAAAAATGGCCGGTCAGCAGGAGAGCGCTTTAACCCGCCAGGAACTGGAGCGGATGCTTAAGCTGCGCGCCGACTTTTTCTCGAAAGACTCGCCGTTTGGCACCAAGGTTTGCGCGCCTGATTCCATTGACTTTATGTGTTATTGCAAAGTCATGAGCGCGTCGCGCAATTATCTTTACCTGACCCCCGAACTGGGCGACTACCTGAACCAACACGCCTTGCCCGAAGTGACGGCCTCGTTGGCCGAAATTAACCGGGATGTGCCTTACTGGATGGCGGCGCATTTTGACCAGACCTACGCCGAGGGCGTTTCGCAGCCAATTTATGATGCCTGGGCGGTTTTTCTGGCGCGGGCGTGGATTTTGAAAGAACCCTATGAGAAGCTTGCAGCCTATCTTGATGCGCCGGCTTTTCTACGCGGTGATCTGGCCTATTTGCAAAACCTGACCGCCTTGCTGGATGCAGCTCCCCCGCCGGCCACCGCGGGGGTGAAACCTGCCGATCAGATGATCGTCGAAGAAGCCCCGCTTTCACCCGGCAAAGCCCCGCTGATGTATCTGCCGAATTTTAAAGACCAGCCGGTGATGGATCGTTTTGGTGAAATGGCTGTGGCCTGGTTTGGCATGGCCACCCCAGATGTCAACTATACCGATTTGCGGATTGGCTATAACCGCACCGGACTGCTGATTTTTACCAACACGGTTGACCGCCGAATCTGGAATGACCCGCAAAGCCAGGGAGAGGCCCTGGAACGCGGCGATTCGGTGGAGGTAAGCCTGGCTGTGCAAGATTCAACTGTACAAAAGCAATTGACTGCGCAGACTTTTCGCTTTACCGCGATGGCTTCTGCCAGAGGGATGGATGAGGGGGTGTTCTCTGCCAGTGCTGTGGGAGATGGCGCCGACTGGAAACCCGCCAGCATACCGTTTACCACCCAGCCTGGCTGGCGCGGCGACGGGCTGAATAATGACGGCAACGATAAGGGCTGGTCGATGCGGATGGAGATTCCCTTTGCCAGCCTGGGGTTGGCGGGCCCGCCTGAAGAGGGTACTCGCTGGCGTTTTCAGGTGCAGGTTAATGACCGTGACAGTGAGAGCGGCCCCCCGATCGCGGCAACCCGCTGGGTGACCTCCGGGCAGCCCAATGACCCGTCTTCCTGGGGAACGATTCAGTTTGGAATGCCCACCTACAACCCGCCGCCTGCCAAAAATGTGCAAACCCTCACCTTGCGCCAGGGGCTGGCGGGGGTGACCGTTAATGATGCCGGTGTGGGCGGCATGGGGAACTGTGGGCCGGGTGATGAGCGCATCTGGACTCTGCATTCGACGGCCAATTATGCCGGAGGAACGCAGTTTAATGTTCAAAATCAGGCCGATGTGGCGGACTGGCCCTGTTATTCAAAATTTTATATCGCTTTTCCCCTGGACCGTATTCCACAGGGCAAGGTGATCCGTTCAGCGCGGTTGATCTTGCACCAATTTGGCAATGCGCGCCCCACAGAGGCCAAACCTTCTTATATTCAGGTGTTTCAGGTTGCCCGCGCCTGGGCTGAAAAGATGATTAACTGGAATAATGCCCCGCAGGCGCAGCAAAATGTTGGCGGCGCGTGGGTGCAGGTGTTGCAAGACCGGCCTGCCTGGCCGGGAATTGCATATGAATGGGATGTTTCGCGCGCTGCGGCCGAGGCTTATCAGGCCAACGACCCGCTGCGGCTGGCTTTGTACAGCGCCGACTTTGATTATCACAGCGGCAAATATTTTTCCACCAGTGACGTGGGCGATTGGAATGCCGAAGGCCGGCCGACGCTGGTAATTGAATGGGGAGATCCGTAAACCTGCTTATGACTGCCATCTTCTACGCCCTCGCTGCGATTTTGCTCTGGAGCTCTCTGGCCTTATTTGCCAATCGTTTGAATATGATGCCCTCTCTGCTCTTAACCGGGCTGGGGCTGATTGTGGGCGGCCTGATCGGCCTGCCGTTTATCCGGCAGTGGAAGGTGCCCTGGCGGACCTTTTGGGTGGGCTGTGCCGGGATTTTTGGGTATCATTTCGTGTATTTTTCTGCTTTTCGATTTAGCCCGGCAGTGGAGACCAACCTGGTCAATTACCTGTGGCCGCTGTTGATTGTGCTTTTCACCCCGCTGTATTTTCGTCATTTTGCGTTGCGTCCGCAGCATATTCTGGGGGCGCTGATGGGGCTGGCTGGCGCGGTGGTGATTATGACAGGCGGCGGGGTGAAGATTGAGGCTACCCATTTACCGGGGTATGTGTTGGCCGCAATCGCAGCGTTGATCTGGTCCAATTATTCACTGGCCACCAAAAAGCTGCCGCCTTTTCCATCCATCGCGGTCAGCGGGTTCTGCCTGGCTTCGGGGATGGCCGCCGTGGCGGTGTTTTTGAGCTCACAGGGCGGGCTGCAACCGTTGACAGAAATCCCGCTGACGGCGCTGAGCACGATTTTTCTGCTGGGGGTAGGCCCGCTGGGGTTGGCGTTTATCGCCTGGGATGCAGCCATGAAACGCGGCGACCCACGCACGATTGGTGCGCTGTCTTATCTGACTCCGTTATTATCCACCCTGGTGTTGGCGGTGTCTGGGGTGGGGCAGATCACCCCTGCCGCCGGGGTTGCACTGGCGCTGATTGTGGGCGGGGCGCTGCTGGCAAGCGCAGCGCAAAAAGAAGCAGTCTCTGCCAGCTGAAGCAGGGAAGATATTATAGGAGTATTGGCCATGCATGAGACTCGAATTGTCATTGAGCCAGGGAAACAGGAAACGGTTATGGAGAGCCTGTTTGATGCACCCCCGGAGCGTTTGTTTAAAGCCTTCACCGAGCCTGATCTGATCGTGCAATGGTGGGGGCCTCAAATCTATACCACCACAGTTGACCGGTTGGAGGCAAAGCCAGGCGGGATCTGGCGCTTTGTGCAGCATGATTCGCAGGGCCATGAATATGCTTTTCACGGCGTGTTTCACGCCGTGGTGCCGCCGGAATGCCTGGTTTATACCTTTGAATTTGAAGGAGAACCCGGGCATGTCTTATTGGAGACGGTGGTGTTTGAAGAAAACAATGGTAAAACAAGATTGATCGATACCACTGTGTTTCAGAGCGTTGCAGACCGTGATGCGATGGTGGCAGCGGGGATGGAAAGCGGAGCGGTGGAATCGATGCTGCGGTTGGCGGACCTGCTAAAGAGACTGTAAGGCTGTAAGGAGGTGTGTTTGATGTGCAGGAATATCAAAACGCTGTTTAATTTTGAACCACCGGTAAGCGATGAAGAAATTCAGGCGGCCGCTTTGCAGTATGTGCGCAAGATTAGCGGCTTTACAAAGCCTTCCAGGGCAAATGAGGCTGCTTTTCAGGCCGCGGTGGAGGCGATTGCGGCCATCTCGCACACGCTGCTCAATCAACTGGAGACAAATGCGCCCGCGCGGAACCGCAGCGAAGAAGCTGCACGCGCGCAGGTGCGCAGCGCACAGCGCTTTGGCCGCTAAACAAACACAGCAGATGTGAGGCTGCGTGCTTGTGCTCAGCGGGCGGTATCGGCCTGTTAAAGTCAAGTACGCAATTCACCCGTTGACACGCCCAACCAGCCCCGGTATAATTCAGACATAATCGAATAATGTTGCTAAAAGTAGTAGGATCTCTGGCGCCTGACAGAAAACGAGGCCGCGGCTGAAAGCCTCTTGCAGATTGCCCGATCCGAAGTCGTTTAGCCCAACTTGCCGAAGAACGCTTGTAAAAGTTAGTAGAACGGCACGGGTGAGCCCGTTATCGCGAACACCGGATGTTGGTCCGGGATGAGCGCGCCGGATTGTGCCGGTGAAGCGAGGTGGTACCGCGGAAGAACCCTCTTTCGTCCTCAGCGAGGCGGAAGAGTTTTTTGTTTAAATCAGCAGTTTTTGATCTTTTTCTGGAGGAAGCGTGAGCGAAACCACATTACCCAAGACCTATGATTTTGCAGCCACCGAACAGCGGCTCTATGAATGGTGGTCGGAGCGGGGTTATTTTAAACCAGCTTATGACCCCAACAACGGCGGTCAGGCGCCGGATGCCAGGCCTTTTGTCATTTCAATTCCTCCGGCAAATGTGACCGGCGAACTGCACCTGGGTCATGCCATGTTTGTTTCGATGGAAGACCTGATGATTCGCTATCACCGCATGAAGGGTGAGAACACGCTGTGGGTGCCGGGGGTCGATCATGCCGGAATTGCCACGCAGATGCTGGTGGAACGCTCATTGAATGAGCAGGGACTGAAACGGGAAGAGCTGGGGCGTGAAGAATTTTTGCGCCGCACCTGGGCCTGGAAAGAAAAATACGGCGGGCTGATCAGTATGCAAATTCGCCGGATGGGCGCTTCTTGTGATTGGGACCGCGAACACTTTACCATGGATGCCATGCTCTCTCATGCGGTGCGCGAGGCATTTGTGCGCCTGTATGAAAAGGGGCTGATCTATCGCGGACCGCGCATGATCAACTGGTCGCCGGGGTTGAAGACGGCTGTCTCAGACCTGGAAGTGGAATATGTTCAGGAGCCGGGCAAGCTGTATTTCTTCAAATACCGCCTGGCAGATTCAGATGAGTATATTCCGGTGGCGACCACCCGCCCCGAGACCATTCTGGGCGATACGGCCGTGGCGGTGCACCCCGAAGATGAGCGTTACCAGCGCTATATTGGCAAAACGGTCGTCGTGCCCATGCTGGGGCGCGAGATTCCGGTGATTGCCGATGAATATGTGGACCGCGAGTTTGGCACCGGCGCATTGAAGATTACCCCGGCGCACGACCCGAACGATTATCAGATCGGGTTGAAATTTGGTCTCGAAATGATCAATGTGCTGGATACGACCGCGCATATCAATGAAAACGGCGGGGCTTATGCCGGCCTGGACCGTTTTAAAGCGCGCAAAAAGCTGTGGGAAGATATGCGCGCCGCCGACCTGGTGATTAAAGAGGAACCGTATCAAATGAGCGTGCCGCGTTCGCAGCGCGGCGGCGAAATTGTGGAACCCATGATCTCGACCCAGTGGTTTGTGAAGATTCAACCCCTGGCCGATAAGGCGCTGGATGCGGTGCGCAGCGGTGATATCCGCATTGTGCCTGAGCGTTTCACCAAGACCTATTACAACTGGCTGGAAAACATTCAGGACTGGTGCATCAGCCGCCAGCTCTGGTGGGGTCACCGCATTCCGGTGTGGTATTGCGCTGACTGCGGCAAGATGACGGTGGAGCGCGAAGACCCGAGCGCCTGCGCGCACTGCGGTTCGAGCAAGATCGAGCAAGACCCTGATGTGCTGGATACCTGGTTTTCTTCGGGGTTGTGGCCGTTCTCAACCCTGGGTTGGCCGGAAGAAACCCCCGACCTGAAATATTTCTACCCCACCGCGGTGATGGAGACAGGCTACGACATTCTGTTCTTCTGGGTGGCGCGCATGATTATGATGGGGCTGGAGTTCACCGGAAAATCACCCTTCCATACGGTTTATCTGCATGGCCTGGTGCGCGACGAACACGGCCACAAGATGAGCAAAACCAAGGGCAACGTTATTAACCCGCTGGTGGTGATGAATGAGCTGGGCACCGATGCGCTGCGCTTCACCCTGTTGGTGGGTTCGACACCGGGCAACGATACCAGCCTGAGCGTGAAGAAGGTGGAAGCCAATCGCAACTTTGCCAACAAGCTGTGGAATGCCGGCCGGTTTGTGATTGGCGCGCTGCAAAATGCTCCCGCCGCGCCGCTGGCCGCCCCCGAATGGACGATGGCCGATTCATGGATCTGGGCGCGGTTACAAAGTTTAATCCGCGACGCTAACCGTTTGTTTGAGAATTATCAGTTTGGTGAGGCCGGCCGCCAGATTTATGATTTCTTCTGGGGCGAGTTTGCCGACTGGTACGTGGAGATTGCCAAGCTGCAGCTCAACCAGGGCGGCGACCGGGCTTATTACACGGCTTATACCCTGACGCGGGTGTTGGATACCTGTTTGCGGCTGCTGCACCCCTTTACGCCGTTTGTGACCGAAGAACTGTGGCAGCATTTGAAGCGCGCGGCCGCGGCACATTCCGATCACCTGGCGCCCCAGACCGGTTGGGAAGAAGCGTTGATCACCGCGCGCTGGCCCGAGCCGCGCAGCGAAGAAGACTGGGAAGCGGGCACCACAGCCGATTTTGGCCTGGTGCAGGAAATTGTGCGCTCACTGCGCAACCTGCGCATCGAGAAGAAGATCGAGCCTGGCAAGCGCATTCCGGCCATCATTGCTGCCGGAGACCGTCTCTCCATTCTGGAAGCGCAAAAGAGCGCCATTGCCGCGCTGGCTTATCTTGACCCGGCGCAGTTCACGTTAACCGCCGAACTGACCGAAAAGCCGCAGGGAGCAGCCGGGCTGGTGGTGTTGGGTGTGGAGATATATTTGCCTTTGGCCGGGACTGTGGACAGCGTGGCTGAAAAAGCGCGCCTGGAGAAGGAACTGGCTGAAGCGCAATCTCATATTCAGCGCCTGGAGGGCCTGTTGAACAGCCCCTTTGCCCAGAAAGCGCCGGCGGCTGTGGTGGATAAAGAGCGCGAAAAACTGGCAACCTATCAAGACACTGCGCAGAAGATCAAAGAGCAACTGGCGAATCTATAACCAGTTGCCGCCTTTGAGCCAGAGCGGTCAGCGTGACAGCTTGAAATAATAGACAACAAAAATGTCCGGCATTGGGTGAGGGGGGCACCCAATGCCGGACGACGTTATTTTCTCATGGGGGTGTTTTTTTGTCAAGAATTTTCGGGGGGAAAAATCTCACATAAAAATGGTGCAATTAATCTGCACGGGAATGCTACAATAAGTGCAATAACTGAATAAACAACGTTTTGGAGACAGTCCACTCAAGGATTTTATGATCAATCGAATCAAATATCTGATCATTGGTTCTCCACTTCCAAGCGAAATGCTGTTTGAAAAACGCCTGAATAAAATTCGGGCATTGGCTGCTTTTTCACCGGATGCGTTGTCTTCCATCGCTTACGCAAATCAAGAAATTTTTCTGGGGTTGGCGGTTGCCGGCACGGCCGGTTTGTCGCTTCAATTTCCCATTGCGCTGACCATCACCATTTTGCTGGGGGTGGTGGCGCTTTCGTATGCCCAGACGATCCGCGGGTATCCATCGGGGGGCGGATCGTATGTGGTGGCGCGAGAGAACCTGGGAAAGTACCCCGGACTGGTGGCAGGGGCAGCGCTGCTGCTGGATTATATCCTCACCGCCGCGGTCAGCCTGACGGCCGGGGTGGAGGCAATTGCCTCGGCCTTCCCGGAGCTGTGGGCCTATCGGGTCTGGCTGGCGTTGGCGCTGCTGGGTCTGATTATGCTGTTAAATCTGCGCGGGCTGCGTGAATCGGGCACGGTGATGATGGTTCCGGTCTATCTGTTTCTGGCATCCTTTATGGGCATGCTGGTCTTTGGGATCATTCGTGCGGTGCTGGGTGCGCCGGTCGAAGTATCGCGCCCTGCACCGGCGGCGACAAGCCCGCTCTCCATTTTTTTGATCATGCATGCCTTTTCAGCCGGCTGCACCGCGCTGACCGGAATTGAATCGATCAGCAATGGGGTGCCGGCATTTAAACCCCCCGAGTGGTTAAACGCACGCAAGACCCTGGTGGTGATGGCGCTGCTGATGGCGTTTCTCTTTTTGGGCAGCATGGGGTTAACCCAGTTCTTCGGGGTGATTGCCGGGCCGCAAGAGACGATACTTTCTGCGCTGGCGCGGCGTTTGTTGGGAAACGGTCTGCCTTATTATGTGGTTCAGTTTGCCACCCTGTCTGTGCTGGCGGTGGCCGCCAACACCAGTTTTGCCGGTTTTCCACGCGTGGCGGCAATTTTAGCCAGCGATAAATTTATGCCGCGCCAGCTCTATAACGTGGGCGACCGGTTGGTGTTTCATAATGGCATTATCCTGCTTTCAACCCTGACCGCAGTTTTGATTGTGACATTCAACGGCAACTCACATGCGCTGGTGCCGTTATTTGCAGTGGGGGCGTTCTCTGCGTTCACCCTGTCTCAACTGGGCATGGTGCTGCACTGGGTGCGTCTGAAACAGCCCTACTGGCAACTGAAAGCTGTGATTAATGGCCTGGGGGCGCTGGTGACGGCCGTTACGCTGGGGGTGATCGGCGTAAGCAAGTTTTTGGAAGGGGCCTGGATCTCGGTGCTGGTGATTCCGCTGTTGGTGTATGTGTTTTTGAAAGTCAACCGCCACTACCAGCATGTGGCCGAACAGCTTTCGATGCGCGGCCTGCCGCCCGACTTAAAACCTTTTCCAAAGCCGCGGGTTGTGATGCCGGTTTCGGGGGTTCACCGTGGCATGGTGGGCGCGGTCAACTTTGCGCGAGCGATATCCGATGATATTACCGCGGTTTACATTAAGATTGAGCCGGGGCCCGATGAAGAAGAGCTGCGTAAGCGGTGGAAGGATTGGTTCCCCGATGTGAGCTTTGTGGCCGTTCCCTCGCCTTACCGGTCTGTGGTGGAACCGCTGTTGTCTTTTCTTGACCAGACCGATCAGGCGCGCAAAGATGGCAAGCAGGCAGTGTTGATTTTGCCCGAGTTGATTCCCGGTTCAAGCTGGCAGGAAATTTTGCATAACCAGTCTGCCGATGAAATTAAAAAAGCACTGCTCTTTCAACGGCGAAAGAGTGGTTTTCAGCGCATCATCATTGATGTGCCCTATCATTTGAGATAAAGGCTTAACCCAGTCGCTGCTTTTCTTTTGTGAAAATCTGGCGCAGAATTGCTGCGGTGCAGGCATAGGTGGAATCCATGCCCAGGTAGGAGAGCGTGCCTGCGCCCAGATTTTTGCCCTTACTCAACGGGGTGTCTGAGGCATAGTGCAAAATTCCGAGATCAAAGCGGATGCCATATAGATTGATGATCTCATTAACCGGGTGGCGCTTGGGGCGGGTCATTTCATAGATGGCGCTCAGGTAGGGCCCGGCTTCCATCTCGATATCGGTGTAGCCCTCGCGGTACATCACATCCATGATGCGCGCATTTTGCAAGAAAGTCCCCAGTACGGTAACGGCTTTCTGATTATCCATCACCGTGCCGTATGCCAGGTAAGGCTGCACATCGGCGGCAGAAAAGGCGTTTTGGAAGAGATAGGTGTTTTCGGAGTGTTCATCCTGCACCACATTGGGGATCATCACATCTCCGCGCACGCCGTTAAGTGTGGCCGCTTTGCCCATGATGTATACCCCCAGCACCCGGCCGGTGTGTTCGGCCACGCGGGCCAGAATGTTATAAGCGGCCAGGCCCAGCGGGTAATCAATATTCAGAATCAGGGCGTCTGAGCGGCGCAGAAAATTGAGATCACCATCTTTCAGGCGCGGGTCCAGCAGATGGGGGTCCAGCCGGTTGAGTTCGATCACCTGGGCTTCGATATCAAATGAGTGAGCCGGAAAAATGCGGGTAATGCCCAGTTCTTGTTCGGCCTGGCGCTGGGCATCGGCCAGCACCTGCCCTTCAGGGGTGGCCTGAAATTTTTTGAGGATGTAATAGAGAAAATTGGCGCGGTTGGAGGGCAGTTCGCGGTTCTCAATGCCAAACCATTCTTCCAGCAAATCTTGATTGCCAACCTGGTGCAGATAGGCGATCAGGGGGGCCTCATTTTGCAGCGCAAACCCGCCCAGCAGGTTGGTCGAACTGTGCGGGTTGGAAGACACAAAATATACCGGTCGTTCCGACAGATCAGGCACGTGCCGGGCGATGTTATCCAGCCAGTTGCGTGTGGCGCGCCAGTATTCAGTAAGCGAGCCATCCAGCAGCAAGACACGCAGATCACAGCGCCGCTCGCGCATGAGCAGCAGTGTGGCGGTAAAATCATTCCCCCAGATCACCCACAGACGCTGCAGATCGTCTTCTGGAATATTGAGGATTTCGGCCAGCCGGGCAAATGCCTCGGGCTGTTGGGGCGTGGCCTGGGCGATGCAATCGGAAGGACAGCGCCGCAGCAATAAATGCAGTTTATTCCATTCAATCTGGTAGGCGGTGAGCGCCGGGATGACATCTTCAATATCTGAGCGGCTGGCAATGAAGCAGGCCAGCGTATCACGCTGGTTAAACATGCAGCGCCGGCGTCTGGCGCGCGCGGTCACTTCTTGCCAGCTTTCCACATCTGCAAAGCCGTGCGCGGCAAAGACGGTTGTGCTCTGCCCCAGGATGACCGAGCGGACCAGCGGCATGCAAGGCGGAAGGCGCTGGGTGACATACACAAAGGCCGATGTGTCGGGCGCTTCGTTGCGCGCTTCGGGGTGCAGCAACGAGTTCGTTCCGGCATGGACTTCCTCAAGGGTGCGAATCTGTACTTCGGTGGTTGAGCGCAGCAAAGAATAGATGGTGCGCAGATACAGTTCGATTTCTTCGGATGCCGTGCTGGGTACTTTGCGTTCCATTTCACCTCGCAGAAAGGGTTGGGTCTTGGGGACTCGGACGACGCGATTTTTTTGCATCGCACAGATGATGAACGATATTTAATTGTGATCCATCGGGAGCGATCGAACGACCCGGTGAAATTATTTTAGCACGTCATGGATAATAGTATAATGTGTTGAACCCCCTTATAGGAGCACACCATGACCCAAATAAATCTTTTCTGCGGACGGCTGGTGCGCCTTTGTGCGCCTGCGCCGGGTGATGCAGACCTGCTGGCGCGTTGGAGCGAAGACCCCGAGTATCAACGACAGTTGGATACTGATTATGCCCGCCCGCAGAGTGCGAAATACATTGAAGAACGCTTTTTACAGCCGGGGCCGGGTGAAGTGTTGTTTCATCTGCGTACGCTGGCCGAAGACCGTCTGATCGGTTTTTTGGCACTGCACTCGATTGAATGGAATAACGGTGCGGCGTTTCTTTCGATGGGCATCGGCGAAGCAGATTACCGGGGCAAAGGGTATGGCAGCGATGCATTGCGCCAGGGCCTGAATTATGCTTTTTCCGAACTGAATCTGTTTCGGGTTGGGTTGGATGTCATCGCTTCCAATGCGCGCGCGGTGCGGGCGTATGAGAAGGCCGGTTTTCGACACGAAGGCGCCATGCGCGCCGCGGTGTGTCGTGATGGGGTGCGGGTGGACCGTCTGATGATGGGTATCTTGCGGCCGGAATGGGAACAACGCTTTCCGAAAGAGGTGCAGGCATGAAACTTCCACTGCTGGAGGTTCTGAGTGTTGAGGAATTGAGACAGATCGATGCTGCTTCGCTGCAAATTCTGGCCGAAGTGGGGATCAAGGTCGATTACCCGGTGGCGCGCGAGATCTACCGCCGCGCCGGAGCCGTGGTTGATGACGCAGCACAGATGGTGCGCCTGTCTGAGACGCTGGTGCGCAGTGCGCTGGCGCAGGCGCCTGCTTCGTTCCGGTTATATGGCTCAGACGGCAGCCTATCGGTGGAAATTGGCGGAGATGCCATTGTGTTTGCCGGCTTGGGCACCCCCACGCGGATGGTTGACCCGTTCAGCAGGGCAGTGCGCCCAACGACCTTGAACGATATGGTCCGGCATATTCAGTTGATCAATGCCTGTGATCAGCTTTTTGGCTCACAGATGGATGTGTGGCCCAACGATATCCCGATGACGACCATTCACGCCGAGGCCATTTGCGCCTGGGCAGCGCACAGCCGAAAATCATTTGGGATGGGCTGCTACGGGTATCTGCCCACCCTGGATATGATGAAAATGATGGAGATCGTTGCCGGCAGCAAAGAAGCACTGCGCGCGCAGCCGCGTTTTATGGCCATTTGCTCGGTGTTCAGCCCGCTGCAAATGGCGCAGGTGCAGGCTGAGGGCCTGCTGTTATGCGCTGAATATGGTCAACCGCTGGCGATTTCACCCGAAGGGATCGCAGGGGCCACCTCGCCGGTGACCCTGGCCGGGCTGCTGGTGCAGGAAAACGCCAATATTCTGGCCCATATTGTTCTGGCACAGCTTTATCGCCCCGGCACGCCGGTGTTGTATGGCACGGTATCCACCATTGCCAATATGCGCCACGGCACGGTGGCCCTGGGTTCGGTTGAGACAGGGCTCATCACCGCCGCCTCGGCGCAGTTGGCCCGTTATTATGGGCTGCCCTGCCGCAGTGTGGGCGGCGCGACCGAATCGAAAGCGGAAGATGTTCAGGCCGGGATCGAACGCACCTATACCCTGATGGCTGCGGTGCAGGCGGGGGTCAATTACATCACCTGCGCTGGGACGCTGGACAGCACGATGATGGAAAGCGAGGCCCTGCTCTTGTTGGATGATGACCTGGCTGGGGCGCTGCTGCGCTTTAAGCGGGGCATCGAGGTGACCGGGAGTACGCTGTCGGTTGATTTAATTCGCCAGTTGGGGGTGAAGGCCAACTATCTTGCCGAAGACCAGACCGTGCGAAATTATCGCAAAGAGCATTATTTGCCGCGCTTAATGTCGCGCGAGCCCTATGAAGCCTGGCTGGAAAAAGGCGGGCTGAACGCGCTGGATCTGGCAGCGCAGCGCGCAGAGGCGCTGCTGGCAAAACATCAGCCGCTGGCGCTGGACCCCGCCATAGCAGCGGCGTTGGAAAGCTATCGCGCGATGGTGGCCGGGCGCACTCTGGAGGAATTCTACGGGGCAGAGCTGCCCGAAAATCAGAACTGGAGCCTGGAAAGATGAAGCCGCTTAAAAAGCCATCTCAGGCTGCTGAAACCCGGCTCTTGCATGGTGAAGACTGGCCCGACCCTGAAAACGGCGCACTGAGCAGCCCCATTCAAATGTCCACCGCGTTTCGTCTGCCGGGGTTTGGCAGCAAACTGCTCGAGGCGGTCAACCTGGCTTCCAATCGCGCCCCGCACCTGTATTCGCGTTGGACAAACCCCACCCTGCGCACGTTGGAAAAACGGCTGGCCGAACTGGAAGGCGCCGAAGCTGGACTGGTCTTTTCGAGCGGGATGGCGGCAGTATCGGCTCTGCTGTTGACGGTGTTGAGCAGCGGCGACCATCTGGTGGCGGCGGAGGTGTGTTATGCCGGCGCGCTGGAGCTGATGGCGCTCACCCTGCCGCGTTTTGGAATTGAAGTGACCCTGGTGGATACCAGCCAACCCGAACAGATCCGGGCGGCGCTGCGGCCCAACACAAAACTGGTCTATGTGGAAACGCCCGCCAACCCCATTTTGCGTTTGACCGATATTCAGGCAGTTGCTGAGATTGCCCATGCTGGCGGGGTTCCGCTGGCGGTGGATTCGACTTTTGCCGGTCTGCTCTTGCAGCATCCGCTGGCCCTGGGCGCAGATTATGTGGTGCACAGCCTGACCAAATACGCCAATGGACACGTGGATGCGCTGGGCGGGGTGGTGCTGGGGCGCGACGCAGATATCCTTAAAATCCGTAAAGAGATGCTGGTGCATCTGGGCGGGGCGCTCAGCCCGCATCATGCCTGGTTGATCTTGCGCGGGTTAGAAACGCTGGCGCTGCGGCTGCAAAAGCACTGCACCAGTGCGCTGCGCATTGCCAGCTTTCTGGAGGCGCATCCAGCGGTGGAGCGGGTGTTTTATCCTGGTCTGGCAAGCCATCCGCAGCAGGCGCTGGCGGCCCGGCAGATGCAAGATTATGGCGGTATGCTGAGCTTTCAACTCAAAGGTGGTCTGGGCGCGGCCATCAGCCTGGCCGAGAAGATTCGTCTGGTAACCTATGCCACCTCGCTGGGGCACCCGCAAAGCCTGATGTTTTATTACCCGGCGGATATCTTTCTGGATGCAGCGCCCTACTACACCGCTGCACAACGTGAAAATTTGCGGCCGTGGGTGGGCAGGGGCCTGGTGCGGTTGAGCGTGGGGCTTGAAGACCCCGACGATCTCATGGCCGACCTTGACCAGGCGCTGCGCGGACGAACGATCAAAGGTGTGCTTGGCCCGTGGGTCTATCAGATGATGAAGTAAAATAAGCGCAGTGCGTTGTGACACGCTGGTTGAAAAAATTTCTTTTCACCGATTGCGGTTCACTGTTCACTGACCGGCATCCACTACTTAACTTCCAAGGAGCTCTTATGAAAAAAATCGGTTATATCGGTCTGGGTCTGATGGGCAAATCGATTGCGCGCAATATCCTTAAAGCCGGTTTCGCGGTGGTGGTGCATAACCGCAGCCAGGCAGCGGTGGATGAGCTGGTTGCTGAAGGCGCCGATAGCGCTGCATCGCCGGCCGAGATGGCTGCCCGGGTGGATATTGTGTTTACCAATTTACCCGATTCGCCGGATGTGGAAAAAGTGGTGCTGGGCCCGGGCGGCATTCTCGAAGGTGCCCGGCCGGGGTTGATTGTGGTGGATAATTCGACCATCAAACCGGCCACGGCGCGCAAGATTGCCGCGGCGCTGGCTGAGAAGGGAATTCACTGGCTGGATGCCCCGGTCAGCGGGGGGGATATCGGCGCGCGCAACGGCACGCTGGCGATTATGGTGGGCGGGTCGGCCGAGGTGCTGGAAGCGGTGCGTCCGGTATTTGAGGCAATGGGCAAGACGATTACCCATGTGGGAGATGCCGGCGCAGGACAGATTGCCAAAGCGGCCAACCAGATTATGGTTGCGGCGCAGATGGTGGCGATGAGTGAGCTGATGGTCTTTGCTCGAAAGGCCGGCGCGGACCCGCAAAAGGTGGTTGAGGCCATTCGCGGCGGGGCGGCGCAGTGTTGGACGCTGGATGTGAAGCCGCCGCGCATCTTTAGCGGCAACCGCCAGCCGGGGTTTAAGGCCTATATGCAGGCCAAAGATTTGAATATTGTGATGGAAACCGCGCGCGAATATGGCGCACCGCTGCCCAGCTGTGCGGTGGATGCGCAGCTTTATAACGCCATGTTGCAGTGTGGGATGGAAAACCTGGATAACTCGGCCGTGCTCGGAATTTTGGAGCAGTTGGCGCATGTAACTGTTTCGGACTGAGGCTGAGAGTGCGCCCTGTGCGAGAAATTAAAGTGTCATAACCCGCAGCGCCGCCAGAATTCTGGCGGTGCTGCGAATTTCGTATCCGAATTGGTCTGTTACGGCGTAATCTTGATCATTCCGCCGGCACTCGACCCCTGGATTTCGGGGAAATCGAGCGCGTAGGCACGCGCCGGCAGAACGTGATATTCACCGGCCTGCACGGGCGCGAGGGTATAGACCAGTTGATAGGTCCCGGCCGGCAGTCGTTCTGCCGTCCAGCGCACCCGATCGCCATACATTACCGGGGCGCCAAAATACCACCAACCCCAGCCGTCATGGTATAAATCGCGCTGAAATTCAACCGGCTGCCCCTGCTGGCTGGTTTTTAATGACGGGTTCAAGGCTTCCAGCCCGGCCGGAATAAAATCTTCAACCACGACTGTGCCCTGGCTTTCGGGCACGGTGAGGTTTATGCGCACCTGAACGGCGGCATTGCCGTTCAATGCCAGGGTGTTGATGGATGGACACTCTTCCCGGCTGCAATCTTTTCCGGCGATGCGATAGCTGCGGGTCAGGGTCAACCCGCGCTGGATGGGCCGGGCTTCATCCACCGGGCGATAAATCTCCAACCCTAGGGTGTAAAACAAATTTCCGGTTCCCGCGCTGCGCTCCACCGCCAGAATATTGGCGCGGTCAGCCGCGAGCTGTGAAAGCGGGGCAAACGCGGTCACCGTGGTGAGCGTGAGCGGTTCTGCGGTGTCTCCGGCGGCCAGGTTTTGCCCATTTAAGCTGGCCGAATAACTGTAATCGGCCTGCCATCCGCCCACGCCCTGGGCCGCGGCGGTCAGGGCGGTAATGCTCCAGGCGGTGTCGCGCCATCCGCCCCAACTGCCTTTTCCACGGCGGCTGACGGCCAGATACTGGGCTGCTTCGGCCGCCAACGGAGAGGCCGGGTCAATCTGCGCCAGTGTGTTCAACACCACTGCGGTGTTAAAGATCAGTGAATACTCTCTGCCGGTGCCTTCCCAGTGTGCGCCGTTGGCGCTGCGCACTGCGCTGGTTTTTAACTGCTCCACCAGATCGCGCGCCGCCGGGTCGGACGGGTCGGAGATTTGCACACTTGCCGCCAGCAATGCCCTGGCCCAGGGGTCCATCTCTTGGGCGCGGCTAACCAGCGGCAGCGGTGAAAAGTCGGCAAAACCGGCCCGCTGCAAGCCATACACCATCCATACCGCGCGTTCCAATTCCACACGGCCGGCGAGCTGGTTGGCCGGTAAATATCCGGCGGATAGAAAATCGCGGGCGCGGATCAGATTGGGTTCGGCGATGTCAAAACCGCTCTGGCGGGCCTGCCCCATCACCGACAGCGCAGCGGCTGTGATCTTGAGGTCGCCGTTGGGCCCGGTTCCCCAGCCCCAACTTCCATCGGTCTTTTGCAACCGCATAAGCCGATCCAACCCGTTTTGCACTGCGCCGCGCAATTGCTCTTCAAGACCGGGCTGCTGCCAGCCGGCTGTGCGAACGGCGTTGTATACGCTCAGACGCGGCAGCAGACGGTTGAGGATGGCCTCGGTGTAATCATTTTCACCATCCTCCAATGTGCTCAGGCCGTTGATTGCCACAGCAGCCAGCGATGGCGCCAATTCCACGCTCACTTTGCCGCCCTGTGGGGTGAATGAACGGGGCAAATGGATCGTTTCGAATCTTGAAGATTCGCTTGCCAGTATGCCGCTGGTGCGGAAGGTTTCGGGGGTGATGTAATGCAGCACGGGCAGTGGGCTGTCTTCTGGCCGTGCGGCGTCTTCGAGGCTGTCGGTGCGGGCCGAAAAGACCAGGTCAACGCTGTCGCTGTCTTGCACGGTGCCCCACCAGGTGACAACCTGCATTGCGCCCGCTTCCAGTTGAATATTTTGCGCCATCTGCGCCGCATCATCCAGAGTGAAACCCAGCGCGTCCAAGCGCACATTGGTCTTTTGCGCGGTGGTGGTGTTGTTATGCACTTCGGCGCGCAGCTGAACATGATCTCCGGCGGTGAAATAGCGCGGTGTAAGCGGCCGGATGATTAAATCTTTGGCGGCTTCAATATCCACGGTGGCTTCGCCGACGCGGGTGTCTTTATCCAGCCCCCGCACCCAGGCTGTCCAGGTGGTGAGATTATCGGGTAAGGTGATCTCAACCGTCGCTTTCCCTTCGGCGTCTGTGCGCAGGTCTCCCTGCCAGAGCGCGGTATCGAGGAACCGATCGCGTACCTGACTGATTTGCTGCGTATCGCCGCCGCCGCCGCCCCCGCCGATTGGGCGGCGAACCGGGCCATCACTATAGGCGGCCAGAGAAAAGCTGCTCTGAACACCCAGAGGTTGTTCTCCGTAGTAGGCATCCATAATGCTGACGCTGTTGGGGTCGGCCAGCGCCAGCGCTGCCTTGTCAACAATTGCGACTGAAAATTCACCCTGCACGGGTTGTCCGTTTTGATCAGTCACTTGCAGGGTGTATTTCACTGTTGAACCGGGCAGGGCGCGGTCTGTACTGGGGGTGAGCTGCACATTCAATTGTAAAGCCGCCGGTGCGACCTTTAATTTCAATATTCCGTGCCGAAAGTCGGCGCGGCCGTCGGCGCGTTTGCCCACCAGGGTAACGGTCACATAGACATTGGGCGCATCCATTTCTTCCAGCGGGATGTCGAGGGTTTTTCCGGCCCCGGAGAATTTTTCAATGCGCGAACGCATTACCTTTTCTCGCTCAATGGTCACCAGTGCGGTCACTTCGCCCGGGAAGGGGTTGGGGACAAATACCTGGGCTGTCTGACCGGGCTGGTAACTGCCTGCATCAGCGGTAAGCTGAATGCGCCGTTCGGTCAACTGCGGCCAGAAAGCTGCTCCTTCGCCTGCTGCCCAGATCAGTTTTTCGGTCACGGCGGTTCCGCTGATCAGTTGCAGGCGATACATGCCCGGTTCGGGCGGGGTGAATTCAACCCGCGCCCTGCCCCGTGCGTCGGTGACCAGATCAATGGAGCTGACCGGTTCGGAGGTGAGAATCGGGTCGGTTTCAAGCCCGTTTTCATCAATTTTCCAGGCAACGTGGTCAAAAGCAACCTTAACCGGCTGGTTGCCGGTGACATTTCCCTGCCAGTCCACACTGAGCACGGCGGCTCCAAAGGCCTGGTTTGCCGCTGCCATCCAGCTATCCAGCTTTAACCCGGCATAAATCGGCGATAGATGGATTCGCGCAGTCTGCCGTGCACTGACGGGTCTGCCGCCCGCGTCTTCCACGGTTACTTCCAGGGTTAACTGAACCGGCTGACCGGGATCTTCGATCTGTCTTTGTATTTGATCCAGCGGGAGGCTGAGTTCAAACTGACCGCCGGGGCCGGTCTTGCCAGTCCCTTCGGTGATATAGACCCCCAGGCTGGAATTAAAGCGCGGGTAGCGGCTGAACATTCGCGCGATACTGCCGCCGCTGGTGAATCCTTCGGGCAGCCGTGCCTGGGTGGGGCCGGCGTAGAGGGTCCAGTGCAGGTTAAGGTCTTTGCCGGGCGCGCCAAAGTAATATCTGGCATTAATCAGCGCGCTGCGCACATCTGAAAGCAGGCCTTCTTCGGGTTTAAACGTTACCGAAAGCTCAATATCCGGTTTGCGATAATCGGCCACCTGAAAACTCAGATATCCTCCCTGGATGGGGTCAGGGGATTGGATGTTGTAGTAGCCAGGCTCTGCATTTTCGGGCAGAACAAAACTGCCTGCCGCGCTGCCAAACTCATTCAGCGGCAGGGTTAAATCATTCAACAGGGGGGTAATGCCGGTATCGGGCTGATAGCTGCCAAAGATCTGGAGTTGGATATCCTCTTCCTCGGGCAGCAGGTAACGCCCATTGTCTTTGTAGCGCAGCAGGGCCCGGTACGAAACCGTTTGGCCGGGGCGGTAAATGGGCCGGTCGGTATACAGGTAGAGCTGGCGTTTGTCGCTTTGCAGTTCAAAGTTGTAACCCGAACTCCACACGCTTAGCCCGCTGGTCCAGTTTTCCATGGATAATGCAAAATTTGCCTGTCCCGGCTGGCCGATGACCGCAAAATAATGCCGCTCATAATTGCCGCCATCCACCGGGACGCTGCACAACCCCTTTTCATCTGTCTGACAGGTCTGGATGAGGGTCTGTTGGTCATCATAAACAGAAATTTCTGCACCGGCCAGCGGAGATTGATTTACCAGGCTGATGGCCCAGACGGTCATTTCGGTGCGGCTGCGTTTCATTTCGAGGGCGGTACTGCTGATCACGGTAAAGAAGTACGGTGGGTAGCTGCTGCCTTCCTGGGCAAATTCGGGGGCAGAGATCTCATAGTAATACAGCCCCGGCGCCGGCGATCGCCCATCTTCGGTCAGTTGAATCTGGACGCTGGAGGATTCATTCATACGAATATTCAGCGGCTGGGTCCAGGTATTTGCGTTCTCTCCGATCAGCGGCTGTTCGGCGCCGGCATTATAAGCTTGTTGCCGCATCAGGAATGCTTCCAGGGTTAGCGTTTCGGCACGTGTGGTAAGGGTGGTGACATTGGTCGCACGGGCGTTCAGCCCAAAGCTTCCCGCCGGGAGGAATGAACTCCCGCTCTGCCCATACATGGCCGGGATGAGCAGTTCAGGAATTGCGGGCCCCGTGAAGAAGTTCAGGTTTGTTTCGCCGCTGATTGCGCCTCCCCAACGGTCGGTTATGCGCGGATTAATGATCAGTTGATAACTGGTAGAGGGCTCAAAAAAGCCGGAAATAAAGGCGCTGCTTTCTTCGCCGCCCTGGTAGACTGCAAAATCGCCCGGTTTGGGTTGAATTTCAAACCAGCGCGAAAGGTCTCCTTTGGTCAGCGGCTGGCTGAAGCGGAGCTCGATGCTGCCGTAACCGCCGCCGTAAACCACAATTGGTTTGCCGCGTTCGGGGTTGGTGGCAATTACCCGCAGCGACCCGACGGTGCGGTAACTGCGCGAAATGTCTTTTCCCAGCGGGGTTCCACCTGCCGAGCGGGTTCCGCCATCCAGGCGCAGCAGATAGGCCGTTTCGCGGGCAAAGGGGATGGCATGATGAAAGGTTACCTGGGTGCTGTCATCTGACCAGGTAAATTTGCCCGGCACTCTGGCTTCGTTGCTATCGGCCAGAATGAAGTTTTTTTCAAGGCTGGCCCGGTCGATGGGCTGGTTAAAGGTGAGCTGGATATCTTCTTCGAGGAAAAGATTCTGGGTGGCCTCGGGCGTGATGCTTAACAACTGCGGCGGGCGGGTTTTGAATGACCACGAGCGGGGTGAATCGGCCGCAAGCGACCCACCGGATGGCGACTTAAGCGCTTCAGAGATTTTTGCGGTATACGAAATGCCGCCGGCCAGCGGCGGGTCGGGATAAAAGACATAGGTGGCTGTATTAATCCATTCACCCCGACCAGAGACGGGTGGGTCTAAAACCAGCGCCGGCGGTTGGCCGGTTGGGTCACCCCCGAGGGGAACCACTGCCTGATTGAAGGTCACCGCCACCGCGGCGGAAGGATTAATCTCGCTGCTGAGGTCGCCGGGAATTTGCTCGATCACCCGCAGTTCTTGGGGTGCAGTGTAGAAGAACTGCACGCTCTCATTCTGGGTAAGGGCATTGACAGCCGAGGTCAGCCCGCCGGTAAGGGTAAGGGCATAGCGTTGTCCGGGGGTCCAGCTCTCGGTGGGGCGGAGCGTGACCTGATCGCGCGCGTCATTCCAGGTTAAACTCACCTGTAGGGTGGGTTCGATGGACAGGGCGGCTTCAAAAGATTCTGCTGTAACCGGCTGGTCAAAATACAGTTTAATACCCAGCGCAGGATCAAACTGACTGCCTGAAGGCGGGTCGGTTTCGATCAGGGCCGGCGGCAGAGGCTGCCGGGTGGCGGTTGGCGCCGGAGAAGGTGTGGCCGGCGCGGCAGGCTGCACAGCGGTGGGTTGGGTCTGGTTTGCGGCGGGGGTGCGTTGGCCAGTCAGGCTGCAAGCATTGGCCAGCATGGAGAGAACCAGGATAAGAGCCCAGACAGGGATGGTCTTGAGTCTGCGCTGATGATTTCCCTTCATATAACCTCCACTATCGAATGCCATACGCGTAAGGTTGCTTTCGATTATAGCGCAAAACGCAAAATTGCCTGTTTGCGGATTGACTACGCTGAAAGCCCGCCTGTCTGGTCACAGAGGCCAAAAAAAGAGACGATCACCGCGATCGTCTCTTTTTTGGTTTTGAATTCTTTTACCCGCCAGATGACCCGCGCAGGCGAGGATCCAGTACATCGCGCAGACCGTCTCCCAGTAAATTGAAAGACATCACGGTGACCATGATCGCCAGACCGGGGAAAAACACCAGGTGCGGGGCGTTGAATACGCTGTTGCGCTCTTCGCCCAGCATTAATCCCCATTCGGGTTTGGGGAATTCTGCACCCAGACCGAGAAAGCTGAGGGCGGCGGCGCTGAGAATGGCGGTGGCGATGCCAAGCGTACCCTGCACGATGAGCGGGGTGAGCGCGTTGGGTAAAACCCGCTTGAACAGCATACGGATTTTTGAAGCGCCAAGAGCCCGCGATGCGGTTACAAAATCGAGTTCCTTGATGGAAACCACCCCCGCGCGCACCACGCGCGCGTAAATTGGGATCTCAATGATCGCAATTGCCAGCAGGGCATTAATCAACCCTGGTCCCAGCACTGCCACGATTGCAATCGCGAGCAGCAGGCTGGGGAACGCCATTAATACATCCAGTGAGCGCATGATCAAATCATCAACCCAACCGCCCAGGAAGCCGGCTGTGGCTCCCAGCAAACCACCGACGATGATGGCAAAGGTGATGGTTGAGATGCCAATTTGCAGTGAAAGGCGCGAGCCAAAGACAATGCGCGAGAACAAATCGCGCGAATTGCCATCCACGCCCATCAGGTGTTGGGGCTCTTCTTGTGGGCAGCCCAGCAGGTGAATGCAGGGCGTATCGCGCCGCTTTGAGCCTTTAACGGCCTTAATGGGGTCATAGGGGGCAATTTGCTCGGCAAAAATAGCCATGACGACCATGATGAAAAGCAGAACCATGCCCAGCCGCGCAGAGCGATGGCGCAGCAAGCGGCGCAAAGCATCTTTGGTGGGAGAATCTGCCTTTGCAGAGAGTATCTGGGCGGCTGCTGCGGGTTCTTGATTCGTTTCTGGAGCAGCGGCGTTTGTTTCGATTTCGGATTTATTCATTTCAACGCTCATGGTTTACTCCAGACGAATTCGAGGATCAAGATAGGCATAAGAGATATCGACAATTAAATTGGTCATCACGAAGATGAAAGCAATAAAAACAGAGAACCCCTGTACCACGGGATAATCGCGCGAAAGGATCCCTTCAACCATGCGCGTGCCCACCCCGGGTAAAGAGAAAATCGTCTCGGTCAATACTGCACCCGAAAGCAAACCACCCGTCTGAACGCCGATGATTGTAATAATCGGGATCAGGGCATTGCGCAGCGCATGGCGATAAATTACCAGGCGTTCCTTTAATCCTTTGGCGCGGGCGGTGCGGATATAATCTTGCCCCAGAACATCCAGCAGGCTGGAGCGTGTCATACGGGCGATGGTGGCTAGCGAAATGGTCCCAACGGCCACCGAAGGCAGGATGAGATGCCAGAGCGCATCTTTGATCAATTTGAAATTGCCGGTGATTAACCCGTTGAGGATGGATGAGTTGGAGATCAACAACACCACAAACCGACGGATGCCGGTAATATCTTCAAGACCCCATTCCTTGATCAGCGGCGTGAGCGAAACGCCGGGTGAAAAGCGGCTGGAGGGGGGAATGAAGAAGGGGGTGCCTTTGAGCAGCAAGGCAAACACATAGGCCAGCAGCAACCCCAGCCAGAAAACCGGCATTGAAACCCCGATATTGGCCAACAACATGGTGGCCGTATCGATGACACTGTTTCGATTGAGCGCTGCAATGAGCCCCAGGCCAATCCCGAAGACCGAGGCAAAGATCATGGCGAAAAAGGTCAATTCCATGGTCATGGGTAAACGTTCTGCAACGACATCGGTCACCGGGCGCCGATCACGGATGGTGGTGCCAAAATCACCCTGAGCCAGGTTGGCTGCGTAGCGCACAAACTGTTCGGGAATACTTTTGTCCAAACCGTAGCGTTCCAGAAAAATCTTGCATTTTTCTTCGGTGGCTTTTTCACCCAACATGACATCACACGGGTTGCCGGGCACCAGGCGCGTGATGGTGAAGGTGACCAGAAGGATACCAAGCAACACCGGGATAATCATCAATAAGCGACGGGCGGTAAATTCTAGCATAGGCTTCTCTTTTTGGACCTTAGAATGGAATGCGAGAGACTCGCCCGGGAGCGAGAAGATCAGGACACTTCCAAATCAATTCTGGATATTAGCAAAAAATCTCAGGCAGTACAGCCTGAAAACCATTGGTGAGTTGGTGATAACACATTTAGGGAAAAGACAGGATGGGGCAGGGCCCCATCCTGTCGTCGTGCAAAAAAGAGATTACTCAGCCTGGTTCAAAGCTTTGGGGCCGAAGAAGTCAAGCCAGTACTGGTATACACCGGTGTTACCCTTGCTGTTGGCGCTTGCGCGGTCAAACATGCGGGTAAAGCTGGCGATCACATCGTTGGCGTCCAAAGTGGCGTCATTGGAGAACTTGATGCCCGACTTGAGGGTGCAGGTCCATTCGGTGGCATTTTCATTGGCCTTGCATTCCTGAGCCAGGGCGGGTTGCAGTTCAGCCGAACCCCATTTGAAATCATACAGGGTGTTGAAGATCTGCAAGCAGGCGGTGAACGACGAGCCGTCGGTTTCATCCGCGCAGTCGAGGGATACCGGTTCGCCGTCTTGCGAGTAGACGAGCGTGCCGCTCTCGGTGGTCATGGTGGAGTAGCTTTCGTTGTAGGGGCCGATCACCACACCGCCGACATCGGCTTTGAAGGCGAACAGGGTGGCGCCGTTGGCGATGGTCACTGCGGGCACGTGCTGGTCGATGAGCGGGTTGAGTTCGTCATAGACCTTCTGGCGTTCGGCAGGATCACCCAGGGCTGCGCCCTTCTTGACCAGTTCGAGGATATCGGGATACGGATCGCCAAAGCTCTTGGAAGAGCCGGTGAGGAATACATCGTACCAGTTGGTGGCATCCGGGAAGTCTTCCGACCAGCCCAGGAAGAAGATCTGGTGTTTGCCAGCGCGATTATCTTCCAGGTAAGCGCCCCACTCCATCAGGTTCAAATTAACCGTGATGCCGAGCTCGGTCAACTGCTGTTGAACGGCCTGGGCGATCTTGGTCGGCTGCGGGAAATAGGGGCGGGTGCGTTCGGCGTACGACAGGGTGATGGGGGTGTTGAAGTCAAACTTGCCGTCAGCGGCAGCTTCTTCCAACAGAGCCTTGGCTTTTTCGAGATCATAGGCCGGGGCGGTGTAGCCATCGGTGAAGCCGGGCTTCACACCGGGAGGCAGGAACTGGGTGGCGGCAGTGGCGCCTTCGGGATAGAAGTCGGCCACGATGGCTTCTTTGTCGATCGCCATGGCAAAGGCCTGGCGGACACGTTCGTCATCAAAGGGCGCCTGCAGGTTGTTCATGCCCAAATACAGGAAGTTGTTGAATTCGCGGGGATAGAGCTTCAGATTCGCATCTTCTTCAATGGCCGCGATATCATCGGTCGCAACATTGACGATGCCGTCTACGTTGCCAGACTGCAGATCAAGCAAACGAGCCGCAGCTTCTTTGTTCCACTTGAGGATGAACTGCTCATTGGTGGGCGCCTCACCCCAGTAGTTGGGGTTGGGAACGAAGGTAATGCTGTCACCGCGGACCCATTCTTTGACCATATAGGGGCCGGTACCGACAGGATTTTCGTTGATTTTGGCTGCATCGCCGCCGGCGGCATCGAGATAATCTTTATCGAGGACGGGGAAGGCGGGAACCGCGATTTTCGCCAGGAAGGCGGGATCGGGGTTGCACAGCGTGAATTTGACGGTCAGTTCATCAACCGATTCGATCGAAAGCATGTTGCCGCCGTAATTGCAATCGGGGGCAGCCACTTTCATGGCTTCAAAAGCCGCGGCCGGGGCCTCGGGTTCTGCAGGCGCAGCAGTCGGCTCGACAGGAGCTGCGGTCGGCTCGGCGGGGGCTGGTTCGGCAGGAGCCGGTTCAGCGGGAGCAGCGGCGGGTTGGCAGGCGGTCAGGGCGAGACTAAACACCATTACCAACGCCAACAGGACAAATAACTTGCGTTGTTTCACTTTCTCCTCCTTATGAAATTGTGTGCATACTTGCTCGATGAAACGATAACGTACTCTGACAACAGCCCATCTTCGACTGCCATTTGAGGAGGCCACCTCCATAAACGCTCAAAGAGAGACAGTCTAAAACAGGATACGAATATTATAGGATTTTTGATGATTAAGTCAAAGGGTGAAAAGGACGAAATTCCCTAGTAATTCCGGAATTGCCGTGGTAGACCCCCTGAATGGTGCGTTTTGCATCGCGGCGGGGGCCAGATTGCAGGCACCGTCCTCAAAAAATGGGTCTGTTCCCCCGGTTTTTAAGAGCGCTGCTGTGGGGGTATGGTATACTTTTGCGCGGATATGGAACCGGTTTCGAAATTTTCGTGGTTTGAAAAAATTGTGCAGCGTGACGCCGAAATCTCTCATGCTCTGCGTTTAGACCCTGAACAGAAGGGCCTCTGGCGGGCGGCGTCTATTCTGGCGCATTCCGGCGACTCGTGGTTCTGGGTTGTGGCTCTGGGGGGTATCTGGCTGGTCAACTGGGGCGAATGGCACACCCGCGCGGCGGTTTTTGCCACCGCAATTGTGGTTCAGGCTTTGCTGGTATTCGCTTTAAAGTTTCTCATCCGCCGTGAACGTCCGGCGGGAGAGTGGGGATCCATCTATCGGAATACGGATCCACACTCTTTTCCATCGGGTCATGCCACACGGGCCGGGCTGTTGGTGATGCTCTCCACCGGGCTGGGGCCGGCCTGGCTGGCGATGTTGATTTTGCTCTGGGCCCCGTTAATGAGCCTGGCGCGGGTTTTGATGGGGGTGCATTACCTTTCGGATGTGCTGGCGGGCTTTGTTTTTGGCCTGGTGGTGGGGTGGGGGTTTACCGCTCTGGCCCCGCTGCTGGTGGATCTGTTTCCATTTTTGTTTTCGCCAACCTTCTGGAATTTTCTCTAACCGGCCGAATTTTCTTCTGCCGCCGCAGCGGGGGTTTGCCCGCGCCGCAGCGTCTCTAGCTGTTGTTCCAACTCGGCCACTTCGCGCAGCATGGCATCCATCTTCTCGGGTGCGGGGGGCGCGGCGGGTGTGGCTTCAGGC
>CAZQLE010000018.1:0-8575 GCA_964593905.1 uncultured Anaerolineaceae bacterium
GTGCAATGAGGGTATCCAAGGTCAGACTCCCGGATCAATTTCCTCCGGGCTAAGCTGGCGAATGCGCAGTTCGGCCTGGTCCAATAGAGCGTTGCAGCGTTCGGTCAGCAAGCGGCCGCGTTCATACAATCGAATCGCCTCTTCAAGATTTTCCTGGCTGGTTTCCAGGCGGGCAATCACCTGTTCCAATTCCTCAAAGGCTGCTTCGTAGCTTAATTCTTCCACAGGCATTTCAGTCATCATTCACCTTCCACACGGGTATGGAACTTTCCATCACGCACCCGAATCTGTAATTTTTCACCGGAATGTACCTGACCCACACGTTGAATTACCTCACCGGCCAGATTGGAGACCAGGGCATAGCCCCGCCCCAGCACCGCCAGCGGGCTGATGGCCGCCAGACGGCGGTCCAGGCCATCCAGACGGGCGCGGGTCAAACGCAGGTCCTGCACCAAAGCCCGCCCGGCGCGCAGATCCAGCTCATCCAACCGCTGCCGGTCTGCCTGTATCCGGCGCAATGGCGAAACCCGCAGCAACGCACGTTCCTGCGCATCCAGCGCATCCCGCCGGCTTTCCAGCTCGTCTTGCGCCAGGTCGTGCAGATGCCGCGCCAGCCCCAACAGGCCCAGACGATCATCGGCAATATCCGGGGTGGCCAGAACCGCTGCCCCGGTGGGGGTGGGGGCGCGCAAATCTGCCGCAAAATCAACCAGGGTGAAATCGGTCTCGTGCCCCACCCCACTGATCACCGGCACGCTGCAATTCGCCACCGCACGCACAACGCGCTCATCATTAAAAGCCCACAAATCCTCCAACGAGCCGCCGCCGCGCACGATGAGGATGACATCCACCTTCAATCGTTCAAGGGTGCGCAGCGCCCGCACCAATGCCGGTGGGGCCTCAACCCCCTGCACCGGGCTGGGGGCCAGAATTACACTGGCCAGAGGGTAACGCCGCCCCAGCGTGTTGCGCACATCTTGCAGCGCGGCGCCGCTGGCTGAGGTGACCACGCCGATGGTTTTCGGCCTGGCCGGAAGCGGCTGTTTCTTTTCTTCATCAAACAGGCCTTCAGCCTCCAGACGGGCTTTAAGCCGGATAAACTCTTGATATAAAGCGCCTTCACCGGCCGGACGCAGCGCATCCACATACAACTGGTACTGGCCGCCCGGTTCATACACGCTCACCGCACCGTGCGCTTCAACCGCCATGCCGTCTTGCAGCGGAAACCGCAGCCGCTGTGCGGTGGTCTTCCAGATGACGCATTTTAACGCCGCGCCCCCGTCTTTGAGGGTGAAGTAAATATGCCCCGACGCCGGGCGCGCCAGGTTGGAAACCTCGCCAAACACCCAGGCATCCTGCAAAACTTCATCCGCTTCCAGCAAAGCCCGCAGATAACGGGTGATTTCACTGACGGTCAGCGAAGGAGGGCGAAACAGGGAGGGCTGCAGATCAAACATCATTCAATTTTACCGGAACTTGATCCGCCGCGCGGCAAATGCGACCATTTTTAACAGCAGCCAGCCGTGCCGCCAGCGGTCAATATTGGTCGATCCATACGTGCGCTCGCGATAACGAATGGGCAAATCGACAATCTTAAACCCCAGGCGGGCAGCGCCAAACAACAGATCAAAATCGCCAAACGGGTCAAAATCGCCAAAATAGGCCCGGTTGGCCGCGATCTCTTCATAATCCTTCTTCCACAGCACCTTGGTTCCGCACAGGGTATCTTTTACCGGCTGACCCAGCAGCCAGGAGAACACCAGGCTGAAAAACTTGTTGCCAAAAAAGTTCAGGGCCCGCATGGCTTCTTTTTCCATCGGATACACCAGGCGAACGCCGTTGATGAAATCACCCTTCCCTTCCACCAGCGCGTTATAAAAACGCGGCAGGTCTTCAGGCGGCACGGTCAGGTCGGCATCCAGAATCATCAACACCTCGCCGCTGGCATGGGCATAGCCCTTGCGCACAGCATCTCCTTTGCCTTTGCCGTCTTGCTTCAACAACTGTGTGCGGCGGTGGGCATATTCAGGCAGCACACGCACCAGGGTCTCGTAGGTGTCATCGGTGGAGTTGCCCTCCACAAACACCAGTTCGGTGCCGGCGCCCATCTCGGGGGTGCGCTCCAGAATATTGCGGATATTTCCGGCTTCGTTGCGCGCCGGCACAATCACCGAAACCAGCGGCGGCTGCGCCGGGGGCAGCGGAATGGGCCGCGCCATGACAAAGTTTGCCAGTGCCAGCGAGCCAAACGGCGCAATCTTGACCAGAAAGCGGTTAAAAAGCCCATCCAACAACGGCAGCGGCAGCAATACCTCGCGCCACGAGCGGACCGGCTCAAACCCTGAAAGGGCGCACAGACTGCGCATGTCGTCGGGGGTCAGCCAGTTTTGCAACAACACCGGCGCCGCCAGCCCCAAACCTCGCGCCAGGTTCAACGGCAGCTCCCACAGACGGCTGTAACTGTTCACAATCAGTCGGGTTCCAGCATGCGAATATGCCAGAGCGCGCTGAAAAGCGCTTTGCACATCCCACAGATCATTGAGCGAATCTGAGAAGATGATGAAGTCAAACGGCCCCGAAATTTGCAGCGTCGGGTCATAAAAATCTGCTTCCACCCAGCTCTGGTCCGGGTGGCGGCTGCGCGCCAGAGCAATCATCTCACCCGAAAAATCAACCCCCACCCCGTGGGCAGGCTTTAACGCAGCCAGCAAATCGCCGCATCCACAGCCCACCTCCAACACGCGTTTACCCGGCGGAATCAGATGGCCATAAATCTGCGCCAATCGCCGCTGATAATACTTACCGGCGCCGCTCCAATGAGATAACTTCTCTGCCACCCGATTCCAGTGTTGAATGCGTTCACTGCGATAGAGCGCATAAGCCGGATCATGCCAGGCAGAGGATGAATCAGCAGCATAAGTCATGAAAAGAAAAACTCCCGCTTTCTTAAATGAATGTTGCAAAGTATACCATGCTGGCCGATCAAAAGCAGCGGCAGGAAAAACAGTTTCGGTTATACGAAATAAAATCGCCTGTTAAAAATAGCCGGTATTAACGAATCGCCGCCACAACCTCCACCGCGTTCAACGCCAGATGATACAAAAACACACCATCAATCAGGTCACCGTCATGCGGCAGCCCGCCCTGCTCGCGCGCAGCGGCCACCGGCCGGTCATAAGTGGCCACCAGCTCCGCCGGAACGATCACCCGCCGCTGACGCTGCAGTTGGTTGGCCTGCAAACGCAGATGCATGGCAAATTGATACACACACAGATCGGTGCAGTTGCCAAGGATAATAAAGGTCTCCAACTGTGGCCGTTCGTTCAACCAATCGTTCAAAGACGTACCGATATAACTGGCAATCGCATTCTTCTCCACCAGCGTCATCTGGCCGAAAAATGGCAGCGTGCGAATTTCGGCGATGGTTTCGGCCTCGGCTGTGCCGCGCACACAGTGCGGCGGAAAGGCGCCAAACTCCACCGCATCCGGTTCGTGACTATCCTGCGCCAGCACAAAATCACGCACCCCGGCATCGTGCGCTTTTTCCAGCAGGCCGGCAATTCCACCGCGCAGCGCATTCACCCTGGGGCTAGAAAGCGGGCCAAGCGTGCAAAAGCCTTCGATCATATCCACCACAATCAGGGCCGTATTTTCGGGGCTTGCAAATAAACGCTGAGCCTCAACCACCGGCAAATCGGCCCGCCACTCTTCCAGGTAATTCAGAAAAGGCTGTGCTTTTTCGATCAGATTCATCTCGGTACTCCTTAGTGTAAATATTACACGATATAACCGGCTAAATAAAAGGCGGCCGCTGCCGCGTTTATATTCTTATTGTAAGATATCTGAACAGATTGTCAAGGTAAAAACAATTCGAACTTTTGTGCGAATATTCCCAGAATACCCCTTGAATCTTGATGGATAATATGTTACCATTACCGCACGACAGAACACACTACCCAGAGTTCTTAAATCGCTCCTATCGGAGTGGTTTTCTTTATTTTAAACCCATTCAATTTTCAGCGGCAGATGGGTTCCAGATATGGGGAGATTTGCTGCTGACACTCAACTGGTTCAATTCAAACCAAGAAAGACAAAGGAAATTCTGTCATGCCAACCTCTTTCCTGACCCAAGAAGGTTATCATAAACTGCAAGACGAGCTGGAAAATTTACGTACCGTAAAACGTCAGGAGATCGCCGAACGGCTTCATGAAGCCATGGAAGGGGGCGAACTGATCGAAAATGCCGAATATGAGGCAGCCAAAAACGAACAGGCATTTGTTGAAGGCCGCATTAAAGAGCTGGAGATCTTACTGGCCACCGCCCGCGTGGTGGATGAGAAAGCACTCGGCGCAGGGATCATTCAAGTCGGGTCGCATGTTACGGTTCAAGAAGAAGATGCAGAACCCGAGGTATATACCATTGTCGGGGCGGCAGAAGCAAAACCGAATGAGGGCCGCATTTCCAACGAATCACCGCTTGGCAAAGCCCTGATCAACCACAAAATCGGCGATAAAGTGGAAGTGAATGCGCCGGCCGGGGCTTTCACCGTGAATATCTTGAAGGTCGAGTAAACCTGGGGTAAAATGGTTCAGCCCCGCCCTGTTTCATTGGGGCGGGGATTTTTTTAATAAGAACGCCTGTGAGGACTGCATGGAATTAAACGATCTGGAGAAAATTCGCCTTGAGAAACTGAAAAAACTGGAAGCCCTGGGCATGCCCGGCTATCCAACCCGCGCCAATAACAGCGCCAATATCGCCGACGCCCGCGCTCAGTTTGAGGCAGCAGAAAAGGAAGGCCTCCAGGACCCGGTGCAGCACACCCTGGCCGGCCGCATTCGCGCCATTCGTTCGATGGGCAAGGTGGTTTTCGCCCATATCGAAGATGGCAGCGGACGCATTCAGCTCTTTTTGCGCATCAACGAACTGGGCGAAGAAAAGCTGAAATTGTTCGTCGAGTTGTTTGACCTGGGTGACTTCATCGAAGTCAGCGGCGTTGTAATGCGCACCCGCACCGGTGAGATCTCACTGCATGTGCATGACCTGCGCATGCTGGCCAAAGCGCTTACCCCCCTGCCGGCCGCCAAAGACGAAGTTGTGGATGGCGAAGTCATTCGCCATGCCACCCTGGCCGACCCCGAAGTGCGCTACCGCCAGCGGTACGCCGATCTGGCTGTCAACCCCGAAGTGCGCGAGGTGTTTGTCACCCGCGCCAAAACCGTGCGCGCTCTGCGCTCCTTCCTCGATGATCGCGGCTTTCTGGAGGTTGAAACCCCCATTCTGCAGCCCATCTACGGCGGTGCCGCTGCGCGGCCGTTTGTCACCCACCACAACCAGCTCAAACAGGACCTGTTCCTGCGCATTTCATTCGAGCTGTATCTTAAACGCCTGACGGTCGGGATGTTTGATCGCGTCTATGAAATTGGGCGCGACTTCCGCAATGAGGGCGTCTCTTTTAAACACAACCCCGAATTCACCCAGCTCGAGTTCTACTGTGCCTATTTTGACTACCTCAAAGTGATGCAGTTGACCGAAGAGATGATCCGTTTTGCCGCCCTGAATGCACTGGGCACCACCAAAGTGAGCTATAACGGCCACGAGATTGACTTTGGACAACCCTGGAAACGCGTCAACCTGCGCCAGGGGCTGATCGAAGCCTGCGGAATTGACATCAACCAGCACCCCACCGCCGAAAGCCTGGCCGCCGCCATGCAGGCCAAAGGGATCAAATTCAAACCGGGCGCGGCGCGCGGCAAATTGATTGATGCCCTGCTGGGCGATTTCCTCGAGCCGACCTTTATCCAGCCGACCTTCCTCTACGATTACCCGCGCGATATCTCGCCGCTGGCAAAAAGCCACCCTGGCGACCCCACCACCGTGGAGCGCTTTGAAGGTTTTGTGGGCGGGATGGAACTGTGCAACGCTTTTACCGAGCTAAACGACCCGCTCGATCAAGAATCGCGCTTCCTTGAGATGGGCCGCGCCTACGCCGCCGATGACGAAGAGAACAACCCCATGGATGACGACTATCTGCGTGCGATGAAATATGGCATGCCCCCGCAAGGCGGTTTTGGCATGGGCATTGACCGCCTGGTCATGCTCTTCACCGACCGCCAGACCATCCGCGAGGTGCTGCTCTTTCCGCATTTGCGCGAACGGGACGAAGAATAAAAAGCTCAAAACCATACTAATAAAAACAATGGTCGCCCGCTTGGGCGACCATTGTTTTTTTGTAAAAACCCGAGGCTTATTTCGCGGGCAGGTCTTCCACACTGACCAACACCGCCTGCACCGCCACACGCTGCAAGTACTGGTTGGACTTTTCATCATACACCTTGCAGGTCAACAGCGTCAGCCACGGCTGATCTTGATGACCCAACACCGAAGTATCATCCGGCTGAACATAGACTTTACTACGGACTTCGTAGATGAATTTTTGTCCATAAGAATAAATATTGATCTGGTCGCCCCACTTAAGCTGGCCCAGGTTAACAAACGGACCCGGTTTACCGTTGGGCAGGTATACATGCCCGGTCAGGGCGCTGTTGCCTTCAAAAGTCGGGAAGGCCGTGCCGTTCAGATAACCGATGTGCTTATCCAGCCAGGTCACATTCCACGTGCCCTTCTCATACGGCACACCAACAATGGTCTGCTTAACCGCCAGAGCCGGAATTTCAATTTGCAGCTCGCCAGCCTGATAAGACGGGTAACTGGAGGACTGCGGCTGGGGCGGCACCTGGCTGATCACACCCGGCGCAAAACCGGTGCTGGGCAATTTTTTGGCGGCAGTCGGTTCTTCATCTGCCGGGGCATTCCAGGTGGCCGCGGCCGTGTCGACCGCAGTTTCATTCGGGTCGTCGGGGTCTCCATCGCCGTTCAGGTCAGAATCGATCGAGGCAATATTGTTCACCCGCCGGGTCTGCGATGGCACGCGCAAATTGAAAGCAATCACCAGTTCATTGGCCGCTGATGCCGCGTCGATCGCCCCAAAATCATCTTCCAGGCTCCCTTCCCACACAATCTGGCCGCGCGGATACGTTGCCGTTGGGCCTTCGTAATAGCACAGGCTGGTGGTCGTTGCACCGGGAGACGTGCACGAGACCCCCACATTGGTCGAACCCGCCGGCGCTCCGCCAGGCAAGGCAAAACCGCTGGGCGCGCCCGCCGCTGAATAGGTGGTTCCAGCGGGGATCGGGTCGCTGACCCGCGCATTAACCGCCACAATATTAGAGTTGTTGATCCAGGTCATGGTCCAGCGCAGCAGCGGCAGACCGGAGCCATCCACCACTTTAAAGCCGATCGGGGGGTCGAAGAGACCGGGCCCAAAATCAACCGGGGTCGGGTCGTCATTATCTGTCGGGTCATCGTTCTCATCGGGGTCAGGGGTGACACCATTCTGCGAATCATCCGTCACCACCGTGTTGGCCGGGCTGGTTCCGCTGGCGATGGCAGTATTGTTGAAAGGCCCGGCCTCAGCCGGCACAACCCGCACCACCACAGTGATGGTCCCGCTGGCGCCGAAAGCCAGTGTATCACTGCCCAGCAGCAGGTTGAGATCGGTGGCGCCGTCATAGGCGGTATTTTCTGCAAAATCAACACTGCTGACCGACTGCACCGCAAAAGTGGTCGGCAGCAGGAAGGTCACACGCAAATCATCCGTCACTTGCAAGGCCGACAAAGCCGCCGATCCATAATTCTGCACCAGCAGTTCATAGGTCACATCATAGGTTCCGGCAGTAATTTCAGTGACACTGACCACCCGTTTTGCCAGGCCAATCAGAGGGCTCTGACCCAATGGAACCTCTGCCGAAGCGTCTTCAGAGGGCGTTTCAGCGCTGTCTGCGCTGACCGTATTGTCGATATCACCATCCCCGCCGCCGTTGTCATCCAGATCTGTCTGTGTTACAGCATACGAGCCGGTGCAGGTCAACGTGCCACCCACCGCAATGCTAAAACCGCTGGTCTGGCTGCCGGGTGTACCCGCATCGCAATCCAGGTCAGTCAGCAGTGGGTCGCTGACACTGACACCGGTCAGAGCGATATTGCCGGTATTTTCAACCGTGATGGTGTAGCCGATCAGCTCATTAGCCCGGTCAAGGATGCCGTTTCCAGCCGTATCCACTGCCGAGGCCGTTTTGGTCAACGCCATTTCCGGCACAGCGGGCAGGGTCTGAGTGTCATCATCATCGTCCGTCACATCCTCGCCGCCGGTGGATGGTGTACCAGTAGCTTCAGCAGTGTTGGTGAATGACCCATTATTGATATCGATCTGAGTCAGGGTATAAACTCCGGTGAAGGTGGTGCTGTCCGAAGCGAGCGGTGCAAGGGTAATGGTAGGTCCGCCCAGGACGGTGATGACAGGATCTGTAACGCTCACATCATTCAAAGTTACATTGCCCGTGTTGGTTACAGTGAATTCATAAGTAATCTGATCCCCAACATTGGCCACACCCGCCGGGGATACCACATCCAAATTCAGCGTCCCGGTCTTCAACAGCTCAATCGCAGGCGCTGGCAATAAATAGCCAAAGTCCGCGTCGGGGTAGTTCTCTCCAGCGGCCAGGGTCACGTCGTGCG
>CAZQLE010000018.1:8675-29968 GCA_964593905.1 uncultured Anaerolineaceae bacterium
CCACCGCGCCGTCGTTGTTGTTGTCGCGATACAGCGCCACCGTCACGCCATCCACGCCGCTTTCGCCCGCGTCCTGCAAGCCGTCGCCGTTATCGTCGTACCACACATAGTCGCCGATGCTGGCGGTCTGCTGCTGGTAGCCAAAGTCCGCGTCGGGGTAGTTCTCTCCAGCGGCCAGGGTCACGTCGTGCGGGTCGCTCCCGCCGGTTAACACGTAACCATTGAGTACATCCGCGGTGTCGGTCACTTCCACCAGGTAGTTGCCGGCGGGCAGGTTGGTAAACCCGTAGATGCCGCTGCTGTCGGTGGTGTCGGTCCCCACCAGGCTGTCGCCCGCGTCCACCGCGCCGTCGTTGTTGTTGTCGCGATACAGCGCCACCGTCACGCCATCCACACCGCTTTCGCCCGCGTCCTGCAGTCCGTCGCCGTTATCGTCGTACCACACATAGTCGCCGATGGAACCCGAGGCAAGGATCACCAGGGTATCTTCGGCGGGCAGGGTATTGGTAGCGCCCTGACCATTGGTCAACGATCCGGCTGGAATGCTATTAAGATAAGATCCGGGCACAGAACTGGTGACCGGGACCACAATAGTGCAGGAGGAACTGGCTGCCAGGGTGCCATTGGTCAACCGGATGGTCTGCGATCCAGCATCCGCGGTTAATGTCCCACCGCAGTTGTTTACCGATGCCGGGGCCGGGGCAATTTCCAACCCGGCCGGCAGTGTGCCGGGCAGGCTATCGGTCAGGCCCATCCCATCCAGGTCGGTATTGCCCGTGTTCTGGATGGTGATGGTCAAAAGCGAATAATTGGCAGCCCCCGCCAGAGTGGGATTGGGCGCAAACACCTTACTGACGCTGGCGCCGGGCAGGTTGGTTAAAGAGGCCTGCGCTGGCTGCGGATTGGTTGCACCGTTAAAGGTAGTAACCGAGTTGGTTGGAATGGTGTTGGTCAGATTGTTATTGACCGTCATGGTGGCGCTCAGCGTCAGGGTACAATTTGCCGCCGAGGCCAGGCTGCCGCCGCTAAAGGTGAACGTATTGGTTAGCGGCACACCGGTCAAGGTCCCGCCGCAGGTACCCACATTAAAGTTGGGGGGGTTGGCAATGATCATCCCGGCCGGCATGGTATCGGTAAAGGAGATGCCGCTTAAGGGGGTGTTTTGGGGGTTGTTCAAACGAACGCTTAAGATGGAGGAAGATCCGCCAAACACCGAATCGGGGTTAAAACCTTTGACCACCCCGATGCTGATGGAAGCAATGGTCAGCCGGGCGGTCGCTGGCGACTGGGGGTTGATCGTGGTGGGCGTTCCCTGAATCGTTCCGGTTACATTGGCCACCGGGATGGTATTATCCCGGTTTCCGGCCGCACCGCGGCCCTGGACATCCACCCGAATGGTGCACAGCCCGGGCACCGCCCCCACCAGGGCGGGGATGGTGCCGTTGGTCATGGAGATTGTTTGCGTACCTGCATTCGCGACCAGACTTAATGACGGATTCCCGGTGCAGGTGGTGCTGGCATTGGGGGTTGGCGCAATGATCACGTTGTTTGGTGCCGAACCCGGCAGCAGATCAGTCAACGAGACATTGACCAGCGGTGAAGTATTGTTGTTTTGCAGGGTGATGGTTAATGTCGACAGACCGTTTACATTGACCGTCGTCGGGTAAAAGGCTTTGGTCACCCGCAGATCATTCGTACCGCGCACAGTTAAATCAGCCTGCAGAGGATTTGTCGGCTTGCGGTTCTGGGCATTGGTAATATTAGCCAATGGAATGGTATTGCGGTAATATCCCGGGGCCGCCACACTGGGCACAGCGCTGGTTACATACACGTCAATGCGGCACATCGTGCCACGATTAATTGTGCCGCCGGTCCAGGAGATCGTATCAGTTCCGGTTACGGCAGTTAACGTCCCGCCAATGCAATTGGCTGTTTTGGAGGCTGCGGTCGAATTGCTGATGGTCACATTAGGTGGCAAAACATCTGTGATCGAAAAATTGGTTAAGTCAACATCCGGCGGGGCAGTGTAATCGATGCGCAGCCGGGAATTTCCGTTTACATCAATCGTGGTGGGGTTGAAAGTTTTGCTGGCTATGGCCCCGGTGCCGGTCGCATAAATACTGACCTGCGCTGTAGCCGGGGCCCAGTTGGTTGCGCCCTCATTAGTCCGCAATGAATCAGCAGGGATGGTATTGGTATAAGTGGCGGCCGCAGCGCCGACAGGAGAGGTTACCTGTACTGAAATCGTACAGGACCCATTCGCAGGGATGGTGCCGCCGGTTAAGGCAACCGTACGCGGCAGAGTGGTCGACGCAGAACCGCCGCAGGTGGTGCTTGCCGAACCATCCACCACCGTCAAATTCGTATTGGGGGTGGCTGGCAAAACATCGGTAATGCGCACATTGGTATAGGGCGCAGCAGATGGATTGGTCAGGGTGATAGTCAGGGTGCTCGTTCCCCCGGCCTGGAAGGATGTGGGTGAGAACGCCTTGGTGACTGAAATTTCCTGAACATTCAACGGTGCCGATGCAACGCTGTTATTTGTTACCCCTTGCTTGGTTTGCAATCCGCCAATCGGAATGGTATTGGTATAAGCATTGGGAACCATGGAGGTGACCCGAACCGAGATCGTACAGGTTCTACTGGTGCCGATGGTGGCATTATTTAAAGTAACCGAAGTTCCCCCCGGCGCCAGTGGAATGCCGCCCGGACCGGTGAGCGTTGCACCAACACAGTTGGCGCCAATCACCGGGGTTACCGGGTTCGCCAGCACCACATTGGCCGGCAGGTTGTCAGTTAAGGTCACCTGGGTCAGCGCGTTATTCCCGTCGTTATTGACAATATTAATCGTCAAAGTGCTGACTTGCCCGGTATAGATGGTGTTCGGCGAAAAACCTTTATTCAACGACGGCGGTTGCACCGCAGCCACGGTCAGCGTGGCGCTGGCCGGGGTGCTGTTGCGAATGGTATCACCGGCGCTGTTGGTGGCCGTCAACCCATTCACCGGGATGGTGTTGATCAGGTTACCGCCCGTGGTGGAGGTCACGTCCAATTCCACATAACACTGACCGGGGGCCGCGCCCACCTGCGGCGGCACGGTGCCGCCGCTTAATGAAAAGCTGGTCGTCCCGGCCACCGGCACAAAGGTACCGCCGCAGTTGTTAAACGGGTTGGCCGGGTTGGCAATGCGCAGACCGGGCTGCACACCAATCAAATTGTCACTCCAGGCGGCGTTGATTAATTGAAATGAGTTCGGGTTATAAATTGTCACCCGCAGGCGCGATGTTTCACCGGCCACAATCGAAATGGGGGTAAAACGTTTATTAATCGAAGCCTGAAACGAAAGGCCCTGCGCTTTGGCAGGCAGGGTCGGTGCCAGACCCATTAACCCCATTAAAATGATGCCAAGAAGAACCAGCCGAAAAGATTTTTGCATACCACGCCACTCCTGAAGGATTTTGGTAAACAACCATGTAATATATGACCCATCAAAATCAGTATGCGAACTACACAGCATACTGGCGATTACACGTTACAGCCCTTATCCGACTTCACGGTACAGCACGGAATAGGGCAGTTCCTTTGCGATTGTTTAATAAAGAGATCCGAATATCTACAAAACAAAAACACCTGGCTTTTCTGAGAAAACCAGGCTTAAAGAACCGGCTTCGACGCAAGCAACTGAGAGGAAACAGCACCAAGGGTCCCTTGAAAATGAGATTGGGATTAACAAAAACTCTGTAAAAAACCCCTGTATAAGATTATACAGATAATGTGGGCGAGAACGCTTACATATATTGTAAGTATTTTATCCGGGCCGATGCAACAAAACACCTTCCCGGTAAAGTAGCCCGGGAAGGTGGAAAACACAGCCCAAAAATCGTTTTTTTTAGCGCGCCAACATGCGCGCCATGCGAATGTATTCTTCAGACAGGTCTTTGGTGCGGCTGACCACCGTGGCAATGGGCACCCCCACCACATCGCGCCCACTCAGGCCAACCATAATATTCGACTGTCCGGTCATCAGATATTCAACGGCTTTTACGCCAAACCGCGAGGCCAGCAGCCGGTCAAAGGCTGTTGGTTTGCCGCCGCGTTGAATGTGCCCGAGGATGGTCACCCGGGTGGTAAAACCAAGGTCCATGCTGTCTAACTGCTGGGCCAGTTCGGTCGTCGACGGGGTAAACCCTTCGGCCACCACGATGATACAGTGGGTTTTACCGCGGCGGTATGAATCTTCCACCAGCGCCCCAACTTCTTCCACCGGGGTTTTAATCTCGGGCACCAGCACCATTTCGGCGCCACAAATAATACCGGCCTGCACCGCCAGATACCCCGACATGCGCCCCATCGTCTCCACCAAAAAAGCCCGGCTGTGTGACGAAGCCGTATCGCGGATCTTGTCGATGCAATCGACAATCGTGTTCAGCGCGGTATCCACACCAATGCACATATCGGTGCCATAAATATCATTATCAATCGAGCCCGGCACACCCACCACCGGCACGCCCTGTTCGGCCAGCTTTTGCGCGCCCATCAGCGAGCCATCGCCGCCGATCACTACCAGCGCATCAACGCCCGCATTGTTTAACTGCCGGATGGCCTCACGTTGACCCTTGGGGGTGCGAAATTCTTCGCTGCGCGCGGTTTGCAAAATCGTGCCGCCGCGCTGCAAGATGCCCCCCACATCACGTGGGCCCATCTGGCGGAAAGAACCGTGGATCAGCCCTTCATACCCACCCTCAACGCCCAACACGCGCACATCCTGAGCCAGCGCCGCGCGCACAACCGCACGAATACACGGGTTCATTCCCGGAGCATCGCCGCCCGAGGTTAAAATAGCTATGGTTCGAATTTTTGAGTTCATCATAAAAAATAACCTGTCATTGAATTTTAATCGGCTCGACTCTCACATTGTCTTCGCCGAGTTCTTGCGCCAGTTTTCGCAACAAATCAGGGTGAATACCGGTGCTGTAATTGGGGAATTCCACCAGGTAATAATGCCCCTTCTCAAAAATCATAAAGGCAAAATGATCTTTGCCCGGATAAGAACGCAAAATATTGTGCAGACGACGAATGCGGCGCGTATCCCGATTTTTGTCGTCGCTGGCCCGCAGCACCAGGGTGAGCATACGCGGGTCGGCGGGTTCATCTTCCGCTTCCTGCCAGCCCACCCGCAGCGGGGGCACGATAAAAGGCATCGACTGCGCTGCTTTGGGTTCCCGCTCCAGCGCCGCAACCGCCTGGGCCGGGGGAACCGGCTCGGGAGCGGGCGCAGCAACCGGCGGAACCGGTGAAGAGGCCGGCCCGGCCGCCAACGGTGGGAACCAGTCAGCGGGCGGCTCCGGCGGAGGGGGCATGTTTTCCCACTCCTCCATAAAGGGTTCCGGCTCGGCAATTCGCATCGTCTGCGCAGGCCGCTGAAGTTTCACCGCCTGAGGTGCAACCGCGCGGTTTGCCAGATCCTCACGAACTTCGTCCACCGGCGGCAGCGATTCTTCATCCATTACGTAACGGTCGGCAAAGTCGGCCAGATCGTCGGGCAGGTCAGTGGCCTGCACCTGGCTGATCGAATCGACCAGCACTTTAGGATCGCCATTTTCGGCGTCAATCTTGCCATCCACCACCAACACCGCGTCCATCGCCAACATCTGGCCGAACTGCTCATAGGTGCGTGGGAAAATCACAATCTCGATAAACCCCTGAATATCTTCCAGGGTGGCAAACGCCATGGCCTTGCCGCTCTTGGTGGTGTGGGTGCGAAAACGCGATACCAGACCCGCCACCACCACATGATCTTTGCTTTTGGTCTCACTCAATTGGGCCGAAAAATGGGTCACGCGGCTTTTTATAACCGGCAAATATGGCGAAAGCGGATGGTCAGAAACATACAGCCCCAGCAGTTCGCGCTCCCACTCCAACTGTTCGCGCACATCCACCAGCGGGCTGACCGGGAGGGTAATGTTCTCTTCCACCCCGGCAATCGAGCCGAAGAAACTGAGCTGCCCGCTTTCAGCCGCGCGGAAATGGGTATTGCTCACGGCGATAATCGTATCCAGACCGTCCAACAATGACCGGCGCTGCCCAAAATGATCCAGCGCCCCCACCCGCACCATGCATTCCAGCGAACGCCGCCCCACCGCGCGCAAATCCACCCGGCGGGCAAAATCATTCAGATCCGAAAATTCACCGTCAATGCGCGCTTTCAAAATCAAATCCACCGGCGCCTGGCCAACGTTCTTCACTGCGCCCAGACCAAAGCGAATGGCCGCCTTCGTGTCGGGCCGGTCTTCCACGGTAAAATCCCAGGCAGAATGATTTACGTCCGGCGGCAGAACCTCCACCCCCATACTGCGCGCATCGGCAATATACAGGGCCACTTTCTCACTTTCATTTTTCGCGGCCGAAAGCAGGGCCGTCATATATTCGACCGTGTAATGCGTTTTAAGATACGCCGTCTGAACCGCAATCACCCCATATACGGCGGCGTGGCTTTTGTTAAACCCGTACCGGGCAAAGTTTTCCCAATCGGTGAAGATGGCTTCAGCGGTTTCCTGCAAAATGCCGTTTTCAACCGCCCCCTTGATAAACTTCTGGCGGTGTTTGGCAATGGCTTCGGCTTTTTTCTTGGAGATTGCCTTGCGCAAATCATCTGCCGCCGAAGCGCTGTAACTGGCCAAACCCATCGCGGCAAACATGATCTGTTCCTGATAAATCGGGATGCCGTAGGTCTCGCAGAAAATTGGCTCCAGCTTGGGGTGGCGGTTGGTCACTTCTTCTTCGCCGTGCATACGGCGGATATAAGATGGAATAAATTCCAGCGGACCCGGCCGGTAAAGCGCCACCATAGCAATGATGTTATCCAGATTGCGCGGTTTCATCTGGACCATATAGCGGGTCATGCCGTTGCCTTCCAGTTGGAAGACGCCCGCGGTGTGCCCGGCGCCCAGAAAACTAAAGGTATCCGCGTCATCGGTGGGGATGTTGGCAAGATTGAGCTTAATCCCGTGCCGCGCTTCGATCAGGTCACAGGCGCGCTGCATAATCGTCAGTGTCGCCAGCCCCAAAAAGTCCACCTTAAGCAGCCCCATCGCATCCACGTGCGACATCTCAAACTGCTCCACTGCCTTAATGGGGCTGTCTTCTGCGCCGCTGGTCGGGCGGTGCAGCGGGGCATATTCCACAATCGGTTTGTCGGTAATGATCACACCCGCGGCATGGGTCCCCGCGTTGCGCACAATTCCTTCCAGGTGCTGCGCCGTCTCCACCAGGTTGCGAATGTAGTCGCTCTGGTCCACCAGTTGACGCAGTTCGGGTGTCTGCTCAAGTGCTTCGTTAATGCTCACCGGTTTAGACGGGATGCTGGGGATCAACTTGGCCACCCGGTCCACCTCGCTGAGCGGGATATCCATCACCCGGCCCACATCGCGAATGGCGGCTTTGGCCCCCAGGGTATTGAAGGTGATGATCTGCGCCACTTTATCATCGCCATAGGTGTGCGCGCAATATTCCAACATCTCGGCGCGCCGGTCATCGGCAAAATCCAGATCAATATCCGGCATCGAGACGCGGTCGGGGTTGAGGAAGCGCTCAAAGATCAAACCAAACTGAATCGGTTCCACCAGGGTGATATCCAGGGTGAACGCCACCAGCGAACCCGCCGCTGAACCACGTGCGTTATACCAGATGCCCACCTCGCGCGCATGACGGCAGAGATCCCACACAATGAGAAAATAGGCGTCAAACCCCATGGTGTGGATGACACCCAGCTCATAATCGAGGCGTTTTTGCACCTCGGGGTCATTAACGCGTTCGCCCACCCGGCTGCGCAGCCCATCTTCACACAGCGAACGCAGATATGTCTCGGGGGTATAACCTTCAGGAACCGGGAAGACAGGCAGATGATAGCCCTTCACGGTCAGATCCACATTGCAGCGCTCGGCAATGGCCAGAGTGTTGCTCAACGCACCGGGCACACTGGCAAAAAGCTGCTGCATCTCTTGCGGAGAGCGCAGGTAATAAGAATGGTCGGTCATTCGGAAGCGGTTTTGATCGCTCAGCAGCGCGCCGGTCTGAATGGCCAGCAAAATATCCTGGTATTTGTAATCTTCCGCGTCCACATAATGGACATCGTTGGTGGCGATGTAGTTGGCCTGATACTGTGATCCCAGCTCGATCAGGCCTTTATTAATCTGGGGCAGTTCCTTAATGTTATGTTCTTGCAATTCAAGGAAGAACCGCTCTTTGCCAAAGACCTCATAGTACCAGTCCAGCTTCTGGCGGGCGCTTTCCAGGTTATTTTCCATCAGCGCGCGCGGAATTTCGGCCGCCATGCAGCCCGAGGTGGCGATCAGCCCTTCGGAATGCTCCGCCAGGTAATCATGGTCAATGCGGGGGTGGTAATAGAAACCTTCCAACTGAGAAGCGCTGGCAATTTTGAGCAGGTTGAGATAACCGGTCATATTCTCGGCCAGCAGCAGCAGATGTGAGGCCTGTTTGTCCAGCCGCGAGTCGCGGTCGGTCATCCGCCGCGGAGCCAGATACGCTTCCAGCCCGATGATCGGTTTAATCCCCGCTGCGGTGGCCGTGTTAAAAAATTCAACCACCCCAAACATGGTGCCATGATCGGTGATGGCCACAGCCGGCATCTGCATTTCCTGGGCGCGTTTAACCAGCTTCTTGATCTTTGAGAAGCCGTCCAACAGCGAATATTCGGTATGAACATGCAGATGTGCAAAAGACATAAACCGCCAAGCTCCAGAAAAAACCGACCGGGCATTCAAAAGACGCGCTGAAAAATGCGGCCCTTGCTGCCCGATAAAACCTGAATAACCTGCCATAATGATTATAGCATGGCGAAACTTGCAAGGTTGAAATTTTAATTCTTAAGAAAAATCGTAAGCGCGCTGTCATCTCGCTGTTTGCGCTCTGGCCGGCCCGCCCGGCCGCCAGGCAAAAAAACGCAAACTTCTGCTGAAAAACGCCGGTCCGCCGCGCAGCAACAAGCATTGGTATAATATGAAGGAGATTGACACAAATGCGCCTTGACCGGCCTCAACCGGATTCATCGCACCCCTGGGGAGGAAAATATCCATGACCAAAAACTATCTCATTGATATGGATGGCGTCTTAATCAGCGGCAGCACGCTGATCCCTGGCGCTGATCTGTTTATTGAGCGTCTGCACAGAGCCGGCGCCAAATTTCTGGTGCTCACCAACAACCCGCGCTACACGCCGCGCGATCTGGCGCACAACCTGCAGCGGCTGGGAATCAACATCGAAGCCGAACGGATCTTCACCGCCGCCATGGCCACTGCGCGCTTTTTGCATTCTCAACGCCCGAACGGCACCGCTTTTGTGCTGGGCGAAAGCGGCCTGACCTCTGCGATCCATGAAATCGGCTATATCATCACCGACCATACCCCCGATTATGTTGTTTTAGGCGAAACAGATTATTACAACCTCGACACGCTCACCCGCGCCATCCGGCTGATTGCGAATGGCTCACGGTTCATTGCCACCAACCCCGACACCTCCGGCCCATCCGAAAACGGCATTGTGCCGGCCTGCGGCGCCATTGCAGCCATGATCGAACGCGCCACCGGGGTGGCCCCGTTGTTCATTGGCAAGCCCAACCCCTATATGATGCGCGCAGCGATCAACTATCTAAAGGTGCATTCTGAAGAGACGATGATGATCGGCGACCGCATGGATACCGATATCATCGCCGGGGTGCAGAGCGGGCTCGAAACCACCCTGGTGCTTTCGGGCATCACTCATTCTGAAATGGTGGCGCGCTTCCCCTACACCCCGACTTATATCGTCCAGTCTGTGGCCGATATCGAGATCGAATAAAAGTGCGCTAAACGCGCTCTGCCAGCCAGGCCAATTGTTCAGCCGCCATGAAGTTTTCACCGCCTTCATGGCGGTTATATTTCCATACGCAAATTTCCTTCGTCGCAGCATAGCGATTGTAGGCAGCAAAAACCGTGCGCGGCGGGCAAATATCGTCCATTAAAGAGACTGAGAACAGCGCCGGCGCTTTGGCGCGTGCGGCAAAAGACACCCCGTCAAAATAGCGCAGGTTGGCAAACACCTGCTCCACCTGGTCGCGGTGGATGGCGCAATAACGGGTCAACTCGTGATAGGGGTTGGCATCGGTGATCTCGGTTGCCGTGCGGATGTCGCACAGAAAAGGCTCGCGCGGCATGACCGCCGCCAGACCGGGCACCAGCCCGGCTGCAACCAACGCTAACGCGCCGCCCTGGCTGTGCCCAAACACCGCCACCCGCTGCGGGTCAACTGCGGGGTGGGCGCGGGCGGCTTCAACGGCACGTACTGCATCGGTATACAATCGGCGGTAATAATAATGGTCAGGGTGGGTAACCCCGCGAGTGAGAAAACCCGGCATCTGCGGGCTGCCCCCCGAAGGATCCAGATCGGGGGTGTCTCCCACCGACCAGGCGCTGCCCTGCCCGCGCGTATCCATGATAAAGTGAGCAAAACCGGCATTGGCCCAGTATAGATAATCACCCGGCAGGCCCCGTCCGCCGCCATAGCCCAGATACTGCACCACACACGGCAAACGGCCGCTGCGCTGACGAGGCAGCACCAGCCAGCCCTTCACCGGCTGCCCGCCAAACCCGTTAAAGGTGATATCCAGAATCTCAACCAGCTTTAACGGCGAGGCAACCGGCACAAACTGCGCCGCCAGAGCATGCTGCCGGCTCTCGGCCAGGGTTCTTTCCCAAAAGGCGTCAAAATCGGCCGGCGTTTCAACCGCTGACTGGTACTGCTGCAATTGTTCAAGAGGAAGATCGACAAACATGACAGATCCTTTCGTAAAGTATTTATGAAAATGCCACAGAGAACCATGTGAAAGAGATTAAACCAAAACCCCCGGCACGCATAAAAAAACGCGACGAGGGTTACTCGTCGCGTTTGATTGAAAACGCGTCAAAATCTCGGGCTACCGTAACATTCGGGAATACCGTTTGCGCCTCTTGCAGCACATCTTTTTCACGGTAACGGCGCGAGATATGAGTCAGATACAGATGCCGCACATTGGCACGGATAGCCAGCTCGGCTGCCCGTTTTGCCGTTAGATGTGAAAAATGGCGGGCCATTTCTCCATCTTCTTCCATATAAGTAGATTCGATCACCAGCGCATCGGCGCCGCTGGCATGTTCAACCAGCGACTCGGTCTCACCTGTGTCACCCACAATCACCAGCCGCGTGCCCGGTTTAAAATCACCCAGCACCATATCCGGGGCGATGGTACGCCCATCGGGCAGGGTCACCGGCAAACCGGCCACCAGGTCACGCCGCCAGGGGCCGGGCGGAATCAGCAGCTCTTCTGCCTTTTCAGGCAAAAACGGCCGGCGGCCTTTTTCTTGAAATACATATCCCAGCGAATCGGACCCGCGGTGAAAAACCGGGAAGGCCGAGATCGAAAAATCTTCTTCTTCCAAAAACTGCCCGGCGCCAAGCTGACGAAAATATACCGGCACCGGGGTGCGGTTATTGCGCAGCACCACCCCAAACAACAGATCACGGATGCGCTCCAACGCATCCGCGCCGCCGAAAATTTCCATTTCTTCCATGGTTTCCCAGCGCATCAGGGTCGAAAGTAAACCTGCCAGGCCGAGAATATGATCGAGGTGTCCGTGGGTGATCAGGATGCGGTTAAGGCGTTTGAACCCGATGCCAGATTGCAAAATCTGGCGCTGAGTTCCTTCACCACAATCGATGAGGAAACGGTGTTCATCATGTTTCACGACCATTGCCGGTAAACTGCGCCGGACTGAAGGCGCAGAGGCAGAGGTGCCGAGGAAGATGAGTTCAAACAATGCCGCGCAATTCCTTTCCCAAAAGTCCCCCTATTGTACCCTAAAGCCCGATCGATTGCACGAAATCAGCACTGCGCCGACCCACCTCACGGCCCAAAAACCTCGCAGAGGGAACCATTCACTGCGTGAAAAGATGTGGCGGCTTTGCGAGGGGGTGCGCCGTCTGCACGGTCCGGCCACAAGCCGCGCTGGATGCCCCCCCTGACCCAAAAAAATAGTAAACGCCTGAGCGAGGGGGGCGCCCAGACGTTTACTGTCATTATCATACCTGAGATTTAAAAAATTTTCAAGTTTTTTGCCAGAGAAAAAGACCTGTCAATTTTGTGGCTTGAAATTTTGCCAGAAGTTTATTTCATCGCTTTTAATATCGCGGTCAGGTAAGTCCACATCCGGGGCAGCGCAGGCAGATACAGACGCTCATCGGGCGAATGCGGCGCGCGCAGTGTGGGCCCCATCGAAATGGTATCAAAACCACCGCAGCGCTCGCTGATCGTGCCGCATTCCAGCCCGGCATGAATCAGCTCAATTTTTGGCGACTGCTGGAACTCGGCTTCGTACACCTGTTTGCACACCGCCAACAGTGGTGAATCGAAATTCGGCTCCCACGGGTTAAAGAACTTATTAAAGCTCACCCGCGCACCGGCCAATAAACCGATAATTTCCACCCGGCGGGCAATTTCTTCCAGCCGCGAGCGTATGGCGCTGCGATGATTGGAGACGATCTGCAACCCTTCAGCGTTAAGCTCGACAATGCCGATATTGTTTGAAGTTTCCACAAAACCCTTAATCTCATCAGACATGCGAAAAACGCCGTTGGGCACAGCCAGCAGCAGCCAGATTGCGCGCTGCGAATCGGCAGCCGTGACAGCCAGAGCCGGTTTTTCATCTTTCGCGGTCAGGGTCAATTCCATTGTCTTCTCAGTGTGTGCATATTCGCGGCCCAGAACCTGTGCGGCCCGCTCAAAAGCTGCCCGGCAGGCCGCAGCCTGATCATCAGCGCAGGCAAACACGGCCGCCGCATCCCGCGGGATGGCATTGCGCGCCGAACCACCCTGCAGGGTGATCAAACGCAGTGGAACCTCCTGCTGCACCAGGTCCAGCAGACGCGCCAACAGCTTGTTGGCGTTGGCACGCGGCTCATGGATCTCTGCGCCCGAATGCCCGCCCTGCAAACCGCTCACCTTCAACTCAAACACCTGCTCCAGACCCAGGGGCTCCCGGGTGAGCGGCAGATCGAGGAAGTTGGTCACCGAACCGGCACAGCCCACCGTCAGCACACCTTCGTCTTCTGAATCGAGGTTGATCAGGGTCTTACTGCTTAACAGGTCGGGGTCCAAAAAGTCGGCCCCGCGCCCGCCCTGTTCTTCTTCAATGGTCAACAGACATTCCAGCGCGGGGTGTTCCACGGCCGGGTCTTCGGCCAGAGCCATCATCAGCGCAATGGCAATGCCGTTATCAGCCCCCAGCGTGGTGCGGTCAGCCTTTAACCAGTCGCCATCATATACCAGACGGATCGGGTCGCGGGTGAAATCATGCTGCGAATCGGGCGTCTTCTGGCAGACCATATCCAGATGCCCCTGCAAGATCACCGGCGCGGCATTTTCATAGCCGGCTGTGGCGGGCAAATAAATGACCAGGTTGCCCGTTTCATCAGTGCGGGTGCGCAGACTGCGCTTCGCGGCCCAATCGATCAACCAGGCACGGATCCCGGCTTCATTAAAAGTCCCGCGGGGTATAGCAGAAATTTGCTCAAAAGCGTGCAAAATACGCTCAACAGGCTGCATGGGTTCCTCCAAAGATGGGATATGTTACTTTAGATTTTACCCCACAAAGCCAAAGAGGTCATATCCCCCGCACGCAGATGAAGCGCATGGGTTTCACAAGCTTGACTGCCCCCTGCAAGGTTTTTGGTCTGCGAGGCTTCAAAGCCAAAAAAGAATTTTCTCGGCCGCCCACGCACCAGAGTTATCGACTTTGTGAAAACCGTGACCATCAGGCGATAGACTTAGGAAACTAGTTCGGTGAAACAGCCGTGAATATCGCCAATGACAAAAGTCTTCATAGCAATGAAGATAACGCATTCGTAAGGTGATCGGTTATGAGATTCTTAACAATAGTATCAATAATGGTATCATATTGATACACCTTCCATCAAAGACATTCTTGCAACCATGCGGCGGAACCCAAAAGGGGTCAATTTTAGCGATTTGTGTAAAGTATGCGACCGTTTCTTTGGTGAGGCCAGACAATCGGGCAGCAGCCACAGGATTCACAAAACACCCTGGCCGGGAGATCCGCGAGTGAACATTCAAAACGACAAAGGAATGGCAAAAGCTTATCAGGTGAAGCAAGTGCTCAAAGCCATTGAGCGATTGACAGCCCCCGACGGGGATGTGGAGGTATAAGACGATGTTACAAAATGATCATTACACCTATCGTATTACCTGGTCCGAAGAAGACGGTGAATATATTGGGCTGTGTGCAGAGTTTGCCAGCTTAAGCTGGTTGGCCGCCGAACCGGAAGCGGCGCTCCAGGGAATCCACCAGGTGGTTGCCGATGTCGTGGCTGACTTACAAAAGAACGGCGAACCGGTTCCGGAACCTCTGGCTGTGAAAAAATACAGCGGCCGCTTCATGGTGCGAATCCCTCCTGACCTTCACCGGCAGTTGGCATTGGAAGCAGCAGAGTCCGGCGTCAGCCTGAACCGGTTGGCGAGTGACAAGCTCAGCAGGGTACGATGCTAAAAGGATAACAACAAATAAAAACAGCCGCGAAATCTACTGCGGCTGTTTTTGTGCGCCAACCCTTCCCACTGCAATCTAATCAATCGCTTTGTGCTTGTATCGGACCAAAATCACATTCCCCACCCACACTGTGAGATTTTGATGATTTTCGTCACATCCAGCCGACCTTGCATGAATTCAACATACGTTATTCGTACCGGCGCTCCAGAAACCGTCATTGGCTGGTTTGCCTCTGAGGAGTTATCTTTGCGAAATATATTAAAGAAATTGAAACATGATGGCACCGCAATTGATATACTTAACTCATGATCGAAATAACCCCCTCTCTCTCCATCGACGACAGCGAAATCCAGCTCGACTTCGTCCGCGCGTCTGGGCCGGGCGGCCAGAACGTCAACAAAGTCGCCACCTCGGTGCAATTGCGCTTTGACGTACGCAATTCCCCTGCTCTGCAACCCGACGTCAAAGAACGGCTGATCAAGCTGGCCGGCAGCCGCATGACCGAGGAAGGTGTGCTGCTGCTCGAGGCCAGGCGCTTCCGCACCCAGGAGAAAAACCGCACCGATGCCCTGGCCCGGCTGGTACGCCTGATTCAACAGGCAGTGGAAAAACCCCGCGAACGTAAAGCCACCCGTCCCACCCGCACATCTAAAGCAGCCCGGGTCAGCGATAAGCGCCAACACGGTGAGTTGAAACGCACCCGGAGATATAACTCTGACGAGTGGGAATAACCAGCCAATGGCTTTATACAAAGATTTGACACCGATCTGTATTTCAGGAGAAAATTAGGTCATGGTCAAACGATACATACAGGGTTTCTTCTGGATATTTTTATTTCTCGGGCTGGCACTGGCCCCCATCGTACTTCTGATGATTGAACCACGTGCAGCGGCGCGCGAATTTTATCGCGAATTCTCAGTGGCATTGGGTTTTTCGGGTCTGGCACTGGCCGGGATGCAATTTGTCCTCACTGCGCGTTTTCGCTTTCTCACCGCACCTTACGGCACCGATATCATCTACTATTTTCACCGCCAGATCTCCATTCTCTCTTTTCTGTTGATCCTGGCGCACCCGATCATCCTCTTCCTTTTCGATCCGCGCACTCTGCAACTGCTTAATTTTCTCTCGCCCAATACGCCATGGCGGGCGCGGGCTGGTCTCATCGCGATCATTGCTATGTTCCTGTTGGTGGTCCTCTCTGTCTGGCGTAAGAAGTGGAAAATCGAATACAACGCGTGGCGGATCTGGCATGGTGTGCTGGCGACCGTGTTAATTGGGCTGGCCATGGTGCACATTGTGCTGGTCGGTTATCATTTTAATACCCCTTTTAAGCAGACCTTCTGGGTTCTTTACACGGTCTTCTGGGTCGGTTTGCTGGCGTATACCCGCATTCTGCGCCCATTGTGGTTAAATCGCCGTCCCTACCGGGTCGATCAGGTCGTTCCTGAAAGTGGGCGTACATACAGCCTGTGGTTAAAACCTGAAGGACACGCAGGGCTTAATTTTCAACCGGGCCAGTTTGCCTGGGTCTATGTGGATCAGTCGCCCTTTTCTCACCGCGACCATCCATTTTCCATCTCATCCAGTGCTGAACAGCCCAATCACATCTCATTTACCATTCGTGAACTGGGCGATTTCACCCGCACCATTAAAGATATTCAGCCCGGCACAAAAGTCTATCTTGAGGGCCCTTACGGAATTTTCAGTCCAGACCATCACCCCCACGCAGAGAAATTTGCCTATATCTGCGGTGGAGTGGGCATTACGCCTGCCTTAAGCACCCTGCGAACCTTTGCCGATCGCGGCGACCGGCGCCCGGTGACACTCATTTATGCCAACCGCGATTGGGAGAATATCCCATTCCGGGATGAGCTGGAAGCATTGCGCAGCCGGATGAACCTGAAGGTGGTGCATGTGCTGGAACAAGCCCCACAAAACTGGCAAGGCTATTCTGGTTTTATCACCGCTGAAATTTTGGACCGTGAATTGGACGCTGACCGCCGGCCGAATGTACAGGAAGTCTTTATTTGCGGTCCTGCACCCATGATGGATGCGGTTGAAAACGCGCTCGCCGCAATCAAATTTCCGGTTGGAGATTATCACTCCGAACGGTTTGATCTGGTCTGATCAGGAGGGTGGAAAATGCGTCAAAAAATCTCGACTGCGCTGGCTTTTATCATTTTTATCCTGGTAATCTTGTTCTCACTGGTATTTGCCTGGGCATTTAGCGCCGGCTAAATGCCTTCTAATATCAGCCAGCACATACTATCCGGTTTCTTCCATTTGCTTTGGCCGCATACAACGCCAGGTCTGCAGACCGCAGCACTTCCTCTGCGTTTTTTCCATGCGCAGGAAAAAACGCCACACCTGCCGAAAAGGTACATTGAATGCTGTTTTGCTGATAGGCAACCTTAAGTTGCGCAAACTGCTTGCGCAGTTCTTCAATCTTGAAAAAGGCGGTTTCCAGGGGTGTGTTGGGAAATACAATCAAAAATTCTTCTCCCCCATACCGGCAGACAATATCTTCCTGTCGGGTGTGCTGATTCATGAGCTTGCCCAGCTCTGCCAGTACCCGGTCGCCCGTGTCATGGCCAAAGGTATCATTCACATTTTTGAATAAATCGATATCGATCATCACCAGGCTGACTTGATTCTGTTCGCGTTCTGCCCGAGAAAATTCTCGCTGCACCGATTCTTCCAGATAACGGCGGTTGAAACAACCCGTAAGCGGATCACGGATCGCTTGTTCACGCAGTTGTTCCTGCAGAACTTGAATTTCTGCCATCTGCTGTTGCAGCAATTTATGCGCTTTTTCAGTCTCCTGACGGGCTATCTGGGCATCATGCATCAATTGAACTGCTTGCCGGCGTTGTTCGGCCAGTTCAACGGCGCGCTGTTCAAGGTCATTCCGCGACTGTTTCAGTCGGGTCACCATGGTATTGAATGCCGAGGCAAACTCACCCATAAATTCCACCCGCTGGTTCAGGTCGCCTGCTGCAATTCGCTGGGTCTGCCAGGTAAGGTGTCTTAAATTCGCCTGAAGGGTTTTCAAAGCCCCGGCTGACCGGCCTTTTAGCTTCAACTCCGGTTCAAGATCACCGCTTGCCAGTGTCAGGGTAAATAATTGCAATTGGTGAATATGACGCAAAAGATCCACCGCAGAAGTGTCTGCCGAAATGTCCGGGGGCAGCCTGTCTGGGAAAACACCTGTCATGAGGATCTGATTTAGAGTATCGATGAGTGGGTCGTTCAAGTGATTCGGTATGCTCATTTTAATGAAGGAATAACCTCTGCTACAAAGCGGCAGGTACGGTCGCCAGTACACCAGCAATCCACTTCTTTTACCCGAAAAGGCAGGTGGATATAGCTTTCCAAAATACCGGCTATAAAACCTTCATCATAAGTGCAAATTTCATAATCCAGCTCAGGCAGACCAGAGCAATCCAGGTCCTCTGACATGGTCACCACAAAACGGCCATTTTCCAGATCTGATTCTTCCACCCGAAAAATTCCAATATTCATCTCTTTTAGACTGGACTGAAGCTGAACAATAAAATGCTCAAAAGAGTTCACTTCACCCAGGACGTGCCGGTAGTATTCAATGCCGGCCAATTTTCCGGCTTGATAAAACAACCGGTCAGCTTCATCAGAACCATATGAAGATTCCAAAACGTCGCGCAGGGTGAACTGCATCAGGCGATAAATTTCCAGGCGCGTCGAATTTCCCAGGTTGGGTCTGCCGGTGGCAATGTTTCCAATCAAACTCCAACTGAATGAATATTTTCGGTGTCCGTCCAATCCGATCCTCTCTTCATGCGATGGCAACATGCTTTATTATAGCCAATAAAACAGGTCTCCCGGCTTATCATTCTAGAGAGGCCTGGTTCAGCATTGAATTGGTCAATATTGACTGTCAAAGAAAGAAACAAAGTGTTAAAATCTTTCTCACCATCCAATTTTGTTTTGGACTCCATAAACGGTGAGGGGCAATATGAAGATCTTGTTTATCGGCGGCACCGGTAATATCAGCCTGGCGGCTTCAAAACTGGCCGCAGCCAGCGGGCACCAGCTTATCCTGCTCAACCGCGGCATCATGCGCGGCGAAATTCCCGGTGCCCGTGTTGTGCAGGCCGATATCCACCAGCCCGACACCGTTGCAGCGGCGCTGGGTGATGAATGTTTCGACGCCATGGTGAACTACATCAATTACACCGCAGAAGATATCGAACGCGACCTTGGTCTCTTTCGCGGGCGAACCGGGCAATATCTGTTCATCAGCACCACTGCGGCCTATGCCGCGCCGGTTGTGCTGCCCTATCGTGAAGATACCCCGCTGCGCAACCCGCACTGGCAATATGCCCGTGACAAAATTGCCGCCGAACAGCGTCTGGTGCGCGCTTATCAAGATGAAGGCTTCCCGATCACCATTGTGCGCCCTTCACACACCTACGATGCCTGGATCCCGGCCGGGGTCGGCGGCTCGCGCACCTACACCATCATCGACCGTATCGAACGCGGGCTGCCGGTGGTGGTGCATGGCGATGGGTCAACCCTGTGGACCGTCACCCATTCCGCCGATTTTGCACAGGGGCTGGTCGGCCTGCTGGGTCATCCGCAATCCATCGGGCAGGCGTTTCACATCACCTCGCAAGAGGTGTTCACCTGGGATGAAATCATCCTCACCCTGGGGGCGGCCGTCGGCCGTGAACCAAATATCGTGCATATTCCATCCGAATTTATTGCCGCCCGAGATGCCGAAACCGGCGCTTCGCTGCTGGGTGACAAAAAATGGTGCAAACTTTTTGACAACAGCAAAATCCGGCGCGTCGTACCCGGCTTCCACTGCGACATTCCCTTCCATGTCGGCATTCGCGCCACACTCGCCCGCTACGCCAGCGGCGAGCTAAAAAAAGTGGTCGATCCACGTATCCACGCCCTCATCGACCGGCTGGTGGCCGATTATCAACGGCTCACATAAAAACAAAGCCCGCATGACCTGTTCTTTCTTCCGGCGCTGTGCCGCAATCTTGAATTTTTAATCTCATCTCAGGAGTATTCGCATGATTATCAGCCGCTATCTGCACACCAATATCGCTGCCGTAGACTGGCAGAAGTTGTCTCGCTTTTATGAGGATGTATTTGGCTGCCAGCCTGTGCCGCCCGAACGGCATCTCACGGGCCCCTGGGTGTGCGACGGCACCGGGCTGCGCAACGCCGAGATCCACGGCCAACATCTGCGCCTGCCGGGTTTCGGCGAAGACGGGCCCACGCTGGAGATCTTCGAATACAGCCCCAAGCTGGACCACCCCGGCACCCAGATCAACCGGCCCGGTTTTGGGCATATTGCCTTTTTGGTCGATGATATCGGCGAAGCCCAGCGCGCTGTGCTGGCCGCCGGCGGCGGCAAAGTGGGTAAGGCGGTTGCGCTCACCGTGGGCAGTGTCCAGATCGAGTTCATTTATCTGCATGATCCCGAAGGAAATGTGATCGAACTGCAGCGCCGCTCGCTGGTTGAAGATTAATTATGCAGGTCACAAAAATCTCGCGCGCTTCTGTCGCGCCACATATTTTGCGTGGTGCTGCTCTGGCGCTGCCCATTGTGATGGGTTATGTTCCCGTCGGGTTTGCATTTGGAGTGCTGGCGCAAAAAAGCGGCCTTTCACTGTGGAATGCCGCGGCCATGTCCATTTTTGTCTATGCCGGTTCGTCGCAACTAATCGCGGTGGGGCTGCTGGCTGCGGCCGCCCCGGCAGCCTCCATCATCATCACCACCTTCATCGTCAACCTGCGCCACATGCTCATGTCGGCCGCCCTGGCGCCCCATTTGCGTGGTTGGAAAAAAGTGGAAATCACCGCATTTGCCTATCAACTGACCGATGAATCTTTTGCCATTCATGCCCGCCGTTTTCCATCTGGCGATACCGGCAAAGCTGAAACTTTTGCGGTCAACGCCACAGCCCAGATCGCCTGGGTGGGCGGCACCCTGCTGGGGGTGCTGGCCGGGCAGCTAATCACCGACATTCAGCCCCTGGGGCTCGATTACGCCCTGCCGGCAATGTTCATCGCCCTGCTGGTGCTTCAGCTTTTCAACCGCATTCAGGTTGCGGTGGCAGTGTTCACCGGCCTTACCTCGGTTGGGCTGGCCCTGGCCGGCGCCGGGCAATGGAATGTGATGATCGCGACAATTTTTGGAGCTACGCTGGGAGTTTTTCTGGAATTATGGACCAAAAAACCATCTTCTTCTTGATTCTGGGCATGGCAGTGGTGACCATTTTGCCCCGCCAATTACCGGTCTGGCTGCTCAGCTCGCGCAAGCTCCCGTCGGCGGTGTCAACCTGGCTCAGCTATGTTCCCCCTGCCGTTCTGGCCGCACTGACACTGCCCAGCCTGGTTTTGCAAGACAACCAACTGGCGCTGCACTGGAACAACCTGTACCTGACCGCCGCGCTGCCCACCCTGCTGGTTGCCTGGAAGACGCGCTCTTTCTTTGGCACAGTATTGACCGGCATCGTTCTGGTCGCATTGATGCGGCTGGTCTTTTAAACCTTAATCTTAACGGCTGCGCGGGCGGTGAGGGTTCTCACCGCCCGCGCTTTTTTTTGCTGTTCAGGCCTTTTATTTCAGCGCCAGTACAAACGTCCCATCAAAATTCGTCGTCACCGTAACGACGTTATCTTCCACAGCCACACCGCTGAACAC
>CAZQLE010000019.1:0-29703 GCA_964593905.1 uncultured Anaerolineaceae bacterium
GGTGATGATGGAGCCCAACCCCTTCATCCACACCACCACCACCGGCGGCGGGGCACTGGCCTGTTCGGCGGCAATCGCGGCGATCAACATAACCCTGCGCGACCGGCTGTGGGAGGCGGCAGCCCAAAAGGGAGATTACATCCTCTCGCACCTGAACACACTGGCCGTGCAGTTTCCCGAGATTTTTGACAAAATCACCGGCAAAGGGCTGCTCATCGGAATGCATTTCCACGATGGAGACATTGGCTACAAAGTCGCTGCCGGGTTGTTCAAACGCGGCGTTCTGGTGGCCGGCACGCTGGTTTCGGCCCATACCATCCGCATTGAACCGCCCCTGATCATTACCCACAGCCAGATTAACCAGATGCTTGACCGCCTTGAAGACACTTTGCGCGAAATTCAAACAGAACGACCTGTCCAAGAAACCGTGTAATCCAACTCCGGCTCCATTGTCGATGACAGTAGAGCCACCTTTTCAGGGTCAACTGCCAAAGGAGGGTTTCAAAAATGGAACTGGGGAATTATCCTTACGCCTGGCTGGTGGTATTGTGCATCGCAGTATTTTTTGCCTTCAGGATGTTTATCGGATGGTACGCCTCGCGCAAAGTAGGCAGCACCGCCGATTACATCGTGGCCGGTCGCCGCTTGCCCATTTATCTCACCGGGGCATCGATCATGGCGACCTGGTTTGCCGCCGAAACTTTGATGGGCGCCAGTTCCACAGCCTATCAATGGGGGTTTCAGGGGGTGGTCTTTGACCCGTTCGGGGCAACGCTCTGCCTTTTCCTCTCCGGTTTTTTCTTCATCCGCCTCATGCGCCGCGGAAGATTTTTGACCATCATCGATTTCTTTGAAAACCGGTATGGCAAAAAGATGGCTGTGGCCGGCGCAGTCATTCAACTGATCACCTATTTCGGCTGGACGGCTGCCCAGATCGTCGCCGGTGGGAACATTGTACATGCGTTGCTTGGCTGGCCGGTTGAGGTCGGAATGGTTTTTGTCGCCACGGTGGTGATCATCTACACGATCATGGGCGGCATGTGGGCCGATACGCTGCTCGACTTCATGCAGATGTTCCTGACTGCCGGCGGAATTACCCTGATCTTCTTTGGCGTTATGAATGCCATCGGCGGTTTTGACAACTTTATCGCCCAGGCCACCAATGCCTACACCGGCGCAGTCACAGCCGGATCGGAACAGGTGTTTATCACCCGGCCCTTCACGCTGTTGCCCATCGCCGGTGAAGGGTATCTGGGTTATACCGGGATGATGGGCTGGACATACTGGCTGGGTGCATGGATGGCCCTTGGCCTCGGATCCATTGCCGCACAAGATTTAATGCAGCGCTCAATGTCGGCCCGCAATGAAGCCACCGCCGTATATGGCACCTACATGGCTTCGGCGCTGTATATCATCTTTGGCATTCTGTCGCCGCTGATCGGCATTGCCATGTTCATTTTGCAGCCCGCCTACCCGGTTGACCGGCTGGATTCGCTGCTGGTTACCGCAGCAATGGATACCCTGCCCCCTATTCTGACAGGCATTTTCATTGCCGCCCTGGCCTCGGCGCTGATGAGCACTTCTGACTCCTCAATTCTGGCAGGCGCATCCGTTTTCAGTGAGAACCTGCTGCCCTATTTCAAGAAAAAGATGACCGACAAAGAACAATTGCTCTGGACCCGTGTACTGGTTCTGGTTATCGGGGTCATCAGCCTGCTGGTTGCCCTGTTTGCCCAGACCATTTATGAGCTATCGGTGTTTGCCTGGACGGTGATCCTGGTGGGCACGTTTGCCAGCTTCGCGCTGGGGATGTACTGGAAGAAGGCCAATCAGACCGGGGCGCTGGCCGGGTTTATAGGCGGCTGGGTCACCTGGCTCATTATGCTGGCAGTGCTCTACCCGACCACACTTGAAGCCTGCGCCGGAGATATCGATTGCGCCATCTGGGATGCAACCTACATTGGCTCGGTGCCGGCCTTCCTGGTCTCACTGATTCTGGTGGTTGCGGTTTCGCTCGCCACACAGAAAATTGATGTCCCCAGGCCGCTGGCCGATGTAAACGGCCGGGAAATGGCCTTCAAAAAGCGACTGGGAATCCTCGATATCCGTGATGCGCTGCGCAAGCTCCGTCCAGATGAGATCCAGCAGCTTGAAAAGGAAGAAGCCGAAAGCATGGAAGACCCGGCCCCGATTGCAGCCGATTAGCCCGATAAAATATTCCCACAAAAAAACAGAGCAGCCCAAAAGCTGCTCTGTTTGATTTCAGAAGACATTGGCCCACCCGGCCCTAAGCCGAAACGGGTAATTCTTTCTCTTCGTTGGCCAGGTCTTGCAGATAATGCGTCGCCTGAATGGCCGCCGCAGCACCCATGCCGGCCGAGGTCACCACCTGGCGAAAAACCGGATCGGCCGCTTCACCGGCCGCATAAACACCGGGCAGGTTGGTACGCTGAAGCTTATCGGTCACAACATACCCGTTTTCCATGGTCAAATAATCTTTAAAGACAGCCGTATTCGGGGTGTGACCAATGAAAATGAAAATTCCATCGGTGGAAAACAGGCTTTCTTCGCCGGTCTTCACGTTTTTCAGTTTCAAATCGGTCACTTTATCCTGACCGACCACCTCGGTCACCACCGTATCCCAGACAAATTTAATTTTCGGGTTTTCAAACGCACGGCGCTGCAAAATTGCCCCGGCGCGCAGGCTGTCGCGGCGGTGAATAATGGTCACTTCGCTGGCATAGCGGGTCAGGAAGATGCCTTCTTCCAATGCGCTGTCGCCGCCGCCCACCACCACCACACGCTTCTCGCGGAAAAACCAGCCATCACAGGTGCCGCAATAAGACACGCCCCGGCCGGTCAACAACTGCTCGCCGGGGATATTCAGCTTGTTCGGGCTGGCGCCGGTGGCAATAACAATCGAATCAGCCGTATATTCGGTCATATAGGTCTTAACGCGATACGGTCGGGACGAAAAATCAACCCCGGTCACTGCGTCAAACACCAGCCGGGCGCCAAAGCGTTCGGCCTGTTTTTGAAAACTCTCGCTCAATTCCGACCCGCCAACACCCTCCGGGAAACCCGGATAATTTTCAATCAGGTGTGTAATGGCAGCCTGACCGCCCAGTTCATTGCCTGTAATCACCAGTGGCGCCAGCTCTGCCCGGGCGGCATATAATGCCGCTGCCATTCCAGCCGGACCGCCGCCGATAACCAGTACTTTAACGTGATTTTCGTTGTTTTCCATAGTTTCCTGTCCAGAGGATAAATTTGTCAATTTAAAATTCATACGCTCAAACACCCGGATCACCAGAGCCAGCAACTGCCCGGCCACCCTGGTTTTATTGTCTGAATAATGATATCCAATCAATAGATGTTTTCCGCCCCAAAAAGTTACAGCGCATTGGGAGGATGTGTGAGGAGGGCCCTATCCTGGGGGAATACCATGCTGATTCCTTGAGACCTGGAGTTACGCGACCAGATTTTGGTCGGTCTCGGTTAACACCTCATCCAAAATCGCAAAACCCTCTTCCAACTGCCCTGGGGTGATGATAAGCGGTGGCAGCAGCAAGACCGTATGCCAGTGGGTATAGACATACAACCCCCGTTCCAGCAAGCGCTGACGCAGCCGCACCATTAGCGGGCTGGATTGATTGAACGCAGCGGCGGGTTCCCGTGTTGCCCGGTCTTTAACGATCTCCAGAATTCCGAACAGGCCGATACTGCGCGTCTCACCAATGGATGGATGACGTTCTTGCAGCCAGGTCAACTTCTCTGAAAACAGTTTACCCATCTCGGCCGCATGTTCGACAATCCGCTGGCTCTGCATAAAGCGAATCACCCCGATGGCCGCCGCCAGTGAAACCGGGTGACTGTTATAGGTCAGCCCGCCTTCATACACCCGCTCGGCAAAGGCGTCGCGAATCTCTTTGCGCATTGCCACCGCCCCCAACGGGGCATAGCCCGAAGTCAGGCCCTTTGCCATCGTCATCAAATCTGGCTTCACATCCCAATGATCCACTGCGAACCATTTTCCCGTCCGTCCAAAACCGCTCATCACCTCATCGCAGATCAGCAGAATGCCGTAACGATCACACAATGCCCGCACCCCGGCCAGATACCCGGCCGGCGGAATGATGACCCCGTTGGTGCCGGTTACCGTCTCCATCAACACTGCGGCGATCGTCTGCGGGCCTTCATAGAGGATGATCTCTTCCAGATGATTTAAATAATCGCGGGTAAACTCGGCCTCAGAAATATCCGGGGTTGTTCGATGAAACGTTGAGCGGTAACGGTAAGGATCGAGAAAATGCACCACTCCCGGCATCGTAGCCGGTTCCCAGGCCACCCGCCGCGGATCACCGCTAAGCGCCACTGCCCCGTAGGTGGCGCCATGATAAGAGCGATAGCGCGCCAGCACTTTAAAGCGCCCGGTGTAGCCCCGTGCCAGTTTAACCGCATTCTCGTTTGCGTCCGCCCCGCCCAGGGTATACAAAAAATAGTCCAGACCGGCGGGAACGATTTCAGAGAGCAATTCTCCCAGTTCGGCCCGGGGCCGGGTTGCCATGCCGGGCCCGGCGTACGGCAGATCTTGAATCTGGCGAATCATCTCGGCGATTACGGTCGGGTTGCCGTGCCCGATATTGACGTTCATCACCATCGAATTGAAATCCAGGTAGCGCCTGTCATTCACATCCCAGAAGTAAACTCCCTCCGCACGCCTTACCGGAATCGGGTTCACCTTGCCCTGCGCCGACCAGGTCCAAAAGCTGTGTTTTAAAGACTCGCCAAGGATTTGATCATCAGAAATCGGGGTCATAAGCGCCTCACAGTGATTTTTATATAACCGGGATAAAAACGGATGCGAAGTGGATGCAAATCTATCTTATCATAGCCCAACCATCTTTATTATGGTATAGAATCAACCCATGAGCAACCTCACGCCCGCCGAACTGCCTGAATTTACCCCGGCCCAGGCCCTGTTGACCTGCACTTCACCTTTGCCCGCACTGGCGCGCAAAGGTCTGGAGTTATTCAATCAGCAGCATTATTTTGAAGCCCATGAGGCGCTTGAACTTGCCTGGCGCGCCGAACGCGGCGCAGCCCGAGAACTATACCGGGGCATTTTGCAGGTTGGCGTAGGATATTATCATCTGCGGCGCGGCAATTATCGCGGCGCAGTCAAACTGCTGGCGCGCAGCAAGGCGCGTCTGGCTATCTTCCCCGAATGGTGCCAGGGCGTGCATGTCCAAAAACTGCGTGACGATTCTCAGCGGGTGGCCAACGAGCTGGCCCGCCTGGGTCCAGAGCTGATAAACGAGTTAAACCCAGAGCTGTTAACTTCGGTGGAGTTCACCGCGAGATGAATTAGGCTTCAATTAAAATCACGCGCGCCGGCGCGCCGTCGGAGCCTTGCAGTTTCAGCGGCAGACAGCATAAGGTGTAATGCCCGCCGGTGACTTTTGAAAGATCCAGGCCTTCCACCACGATCACCCCGGCTTTGAGAAATTCTTCGTGCGTCGGGCGGCTTTGCTTATAGGGTGCAACTGAAAGATAATCGACCCCCACCAGGCAAATGCCCATCTCTACCAACAGCTTTGCGCCCGAGTGATCGATGCCTACAAAATCGGTCCGAAAGGTGCTTTCGCCCGCGACCCAGGCGCTGGAATTGCGCGTCTTGAACAGCACCCGCACCGTCCCGGTCGGCAGATTGGCGCGCTGCACCACCGCCGCATTAATCACCTCCACCGCATCCTCCAGCTCCACCACCAGCACCGGGCCATACAACACATCCAACGACAGGGTCTCAACGCTCTTTCCATCCGGCAAAAAGTGAAACGGCGAGTCGAGATGGGTGCCGCAGTGGACCCCCAGCGTTAATTGTGAAGTATTCGAATTTGCACCCTCTTCGATCTTGCGTTTACGCTCAATCACTGGCGCCGGGTCACCCGGCCAGACCGGCATTTGCGCCGAGATGGTTACAGTAATATCATGGATTTTCGCCATCACAATCCTCCTTCACCTGACAACAACCCGGCTGCCAGACAACTGCCTGCGCTATTGAATCCACCTGGCCGCTCGAAAGGCATCTTCCAACAAAGTTTGTCGCTCTTCCGCAGTCATCGGGCGCGGCTTCGAGTAATCTTCCAGCATGGCGGTCAACAGTTCAACCCCCATATATCTGCCATCATAAAATACATGCCGGTCGATAAACTCCCGCCGGGTGCCTTTCACGGGCTGGTCCATCTGATCAAAAAACAGATTTCCCAGGCCATAGTGGATAAAATTACCCTCCACAAAATCCATCGTCACCGGGTGGTGCGCCTGGCTGCCCTGCACAATCACTGCTCCGGCCTGTGCGAGCGGCGGAAAGTCACGCTGCTGATAAGGCGTGGAGACAATGGCATAATGTTCGTTGTATTGCAAAGTGACGATTACGAGATAACCCTTTGTGCGCAGTGTTTTAATCTGCTCGATCACCCAGGGGTAATCGCAGCGGGCTACGCCCACCCGGTCTTCGGTCGCCCAGACACCGGGCGGCCCGGCCGGGTTGCACCCGATAAACGCCAGCCGGTTGCCATGATCCTCCACCAGCAGCGGTTTACGGGCATCGAGGTCGTTTAATCCAGTTCCATAATACAACATCCCATGCTCACGATACAAATCAAGCGTCTTGATCATCGAATCAATCCGCCAGTCTGCCAGATGATTGCCGGTCATTTCAATAATATCCGCATCAATATCATCCAGCAGTTCAATATACTCGGGTCGCGAACAGAACATCAAATTCTTTTGTGAAGGATTCGCCGGCGGACAGGTCGGCTCGAAGGACACCTCATTACTGATATGCGTCAGATCGGCATCCACCAGCCAATCACGGATATCCCGCGCCGGATAGGTCATGCCGTTCTGTTCCATTTTATAGCCCACCGTGCGCACCAGAGCGGTGGTGCCGGTCATCACCAGCACAGTCAGCTTATCGGGGTCGCGATTGGTGGCCGGGATCTGCGCAAAAGCAGCCTGAAATTCAGCCACACCGGGTGCGGCCGGGTCCGTCAGGGTCACATGGATGCCCACCGTCAGCGGGTATTTATCTACATCCAGTTTCCAATCCAGCGGCGAACGGTCATCCACTCGCAGCACCTTCCACCGGGGTTCCAACGCATCAAAGGGGATGATGGCCCAGGCCGGGCGGTCATCCCAGGCGGTCTGCAACAACTGATCGGCCGGGAGCGGTTTCACCGCATTCTCATCCGGTGTACCCCATAATTCCGAGAAGATTGTCAGTGTCTCAGAAGACATCAGCAGCGGACGGCCGTCAAACAAACCGTTCCCTTCCCCCCGCCAGAAGGACGCTAAATCTGCGGCCGCAATTCCATCTTCCACCGTAGGAAACGGCGCAACCAGCGCATACACACGCTGCAAATCTGCGCCCGCCCCAACCGCCAGAGCAACTTGAATGCTGGCAGCGGTTCGCTGCGGGGTGGTTTGCGGCAGCAAGGGCAAAATGGCAGCCTGCAAGTCGGCCGGAAGCGCCGGGTCAACCCAGCCGGTTAGCTCCGGCTGCGGTTCAACATCGGCAGGCGGGGTGGGTTTGCCGGTCACAGCAGCCACCGGCAGCACAGCCGCGGGTGCACAACCCACACACAACATCACCACCATAACGAACAGACCCAACTGCTTTGCCATCCTCATTTCCATTCGCTCTCCGTGAACACTGTGGTTAAAAATTTCTCGCGCTCTGTCTCAGTCATAAAGCGCGGCTGCAATGTTTCGGGCATGGTGATGGTGACCAGTTCAGCACCCAGATAGCGGTTATCATAAAAAACATGCAAATCAATAAAGGCAGGCCGGTTCAGCTTGAAGGTCTGGTCAAAAAGCAGGTTTCCCAGGCCATAATGCACCAGGGTCTGATCATAAAACCGGAAACCCTGCGGGTTATGTGCCTGACTGCCGCTGACCAGCACCGCCCCCGCTTGCGCAGCGGTGCGAAAGTTGGCGCGTTGGCTTGAGGCCGGTGGAATCAGCTCGTATTCCAGATCTTGCAGGGTGACAAGCGGGAGATAACCTTCCTGCTTGAATTTGCGAATCTGGGCGGTCAGCTCCTCAAAATCGCATTTGAGCGCGCCGGGGCCATCTTTTTTCGCCCAGGCGGTTTCAGGCCCCACCGAGTTACATCCCAAAAACACCAGCCGGTTGCCGTGATCGGTCACCTGCCAGGGGATGGCGGCCTGAGCCTCATCGGCTCCGCCCCCATAATAGGGGATCTTCTCACGCTGATACAGCGCCAGTGTCTCCAACAGCGCTGCGGGGCCCCAGTCCATCACATGGTTTCCGGTGAGTTCAATCACGTCCACCCCCACACTTTGCAGCAGCGCCACATATTCCGGCTCGCCGCAGAAGCGCGCCTCACGGCGCAGCGGCACGGCCGGGGGGCAGTCTGCATAAAATGGCACCTCATTGCTGATGTGGGTGATATCGGCCCGGCTTAATAAACCGGCTATTTTTTCAGCAGGAAAAGTTATGCCTTCCGTTTCCATCTGAAAGGCGGTGCCGCGCACCGGGGCGGTGGTGCCGGTCAGCGCGACCAGGCTCATTTTTTCTTCATCACGGTTGCCCGCCGGAAGAACAATATCGGTTAACCGGGTTTGCGGGTCAACCACCGTCAGGCAAATGGAGAAGGTCAGCGGGTAATCTGCGGCTAAATCGCGCCGCAGCGGCGAACGCCCGCCAATTTGAATCACCTTCCAGCGCGGCTCCAGCCGTTGAAAAGGGATCAGCGCAAACACATTGGCCTGTCCCCAGGCAAAATCCACCTGTTTCTCTTCCGACAGAATCCGAACCGGGGCCGCCTGGTCAGGCTCACCCCACACGGCGGCGATCATCTTTTCAGTGGTTTCATCCAAAAGCAGCGTTTCCACCGGAAACCCGGAGCCGACCTTTCCGGTTTGCCAGAAGTCCTGCACGGCCTTCAACCCGACCGAATCGATCACCGTGGGAAAAGGCGCCGCCAGTGCCAACGTCCAGGGGCTGCAAGATAAATTGTCGGTTTCAGTTTGTACCCGCACCGTCAGGCGGGCGTCGGCTTCGCCTTCGTCGTGCGTCGGGGCCCATTCTGCCGGCAAGTTCCAACCGCGCAGAAAAGCATCCGGAACAGCCGGGTCGATCCAGAGATACTGTGGGGCAGCAATCCGAGTTGGTTCAATGCCGGTTGGTTGTTGGAGCGGCGCAGAATTCTGCGCATCCACTGCCAGCGCACTGGCCCCCAGGGGTACGCACCCGGTCAGAAGGCCCGGAAGAAGAATTACAGTTAAAAAACGGGACAGAGAAACCATGATACTCGTTTGGATAACAGGTTAAAATCTCAGCCCATTATAACCCAGCCAACTTGTGAAAATGATTTACTTTGCGGGGCATGGGGCCAAAACGCTCATAGCCCTACCCCCGGCCTGATCCGTTATGCCCGAGTTTGATAGTCCCTGATAGCAAAGACCCCTATAATATGGATAACACATCACCACGAAAGGACATTACCGCATGCGTGAAGTGGCCGTTTTAGGCATTGGACAGACCAGGGTTGAAGAATTATGGGATAAATCACTCCGGGAATTGGCCGGAGATGCTGTTCTGGGTGCGCTGGCAGATGCTGGCCTGGCCGGGGTTGAGAGCCTTTATGTCGGCAATATGATGTCGGGGTCTTCAAACCAGCAGCAGCATCTGGGCAGCTACATTGCCGACTGGGTCGGGCTGCGCTACGCCGAAGGGCTGCGGGTTGAAGCCGCCTGTAGTTCGGGGGCGGTTGCTTTTCGTACTGCGCTGATGGCAGTCGCCTCGGGCGATGTGGATACCGCAGTGGCGGTGGGCGTTGAGAAAATGACCGATTCACCCTCTCCTGAGGTGACGGCCGAACTGGCTACCGCTGCCGATTCGGAATATGAACGCGATATGGGCGTCTCGTTTGTGGCGCTTAATGCGCTGGTCATGCGCCGTTATATGCACGAAACCGGCTGGAAAAAGGATGATTTTGCACCTTTTTCGATCAACGCACATGCCAATGGCGCCCATAACCCGAATGCGCGCTTTCAGGGGCCAATTTCTCAAAAGACCTACCAGCGCGCACCCATGATCGCTGACCCGATCAACATGATGGATGCCGCCCCCATGGGCGACGGCGCTGCCGCGGTGGTACTGGTGCCGGCCGAAATGGTGCGCCGCTCCACCCGCCGCCCGATCATCAAGGTGCTTGCTTCGGCTGCTGCCACCGATACCATCTCCGTCGCCGCCCGCAAAGACCCGCTGCTCTTATTCGCCGCGCAAAAATCCGCGCTCGAGGCCTATCACCAGGCCGGGATCGGCCCTGAGCAGATCAACTTTTTTGAGCTGCATGATGCCTTCACCATCATGGCCACCCTGTCGCTCGAAGCCTGCGGTTTTGCAGCGCGCGGTCAGGGTCCCCGTCTGGCGCTGGATGGCGAAATCACCCCCACCGGACGCATTCCCATTGCCACCCGCGGCGGGTTAAAGGCGCGCGGGCACCCGGTTGGGGCAACCGGCATGTATCAACTGGTCGAAACTGTGCAACAATTGCGCGGTGAAGCCGGTGAAACCCAGGTGAATGGCGCCCGCATCGGCATGGCGCAAAACATCGGCGGGAGTGGTTCCAACATCATCACCCATATCCTGGGTTCAGTGTCCTGAGCCCATAAAACCTGCGTCCTTCTCACCCGCTCTTTATGCGCGGGTGAGTTTTTTATTAACCTGCCAGAGAATAGAAAATATGTTTGCGTATTAATGTTCTATGGATTAAAATAAGGCTTATGAATACGCTCGCACAAGAGACCCTTTTTGCTTATCGGGCGCAGACCTACCGCAGCCAGCCGGGCCGCCGTCTGCAAACCCTGACCGGGGCCGTGGAACACGTTAACCAACTGGGTTATCTTTTCTTCTGGCCCATTCAGGGCATTGAATTTCCCAGCCTGTGGGTTGCGGCGGCGGGCAACCGTCCGGTGCCCAACGAGCATGACGACCCCGGGCACATTACCTGGGGCTGGAAGGACGAAGCCCTGGGGATGCGCGTCTGGTATTATGCCCGCCTGCTGCGCCGCAAAAACATGATGGTTTCGCTCCAGGCTGCGCCTTATTTTTATGCACTCTCACCCAATTATGGCGATTATGAAAATGATTATCTCGAAGACTACCAGCGCGGGGTTATGATCGCCGAAGCTCGCCAGGTCTACGAAGCCCTGCTCGAGAAGGGTCCGCTCGACTCTATTGCCCTGCGCGAAGCGGCGCACCTGGCCAACGGCGCCAGCGCCGGCCGGTTTGCCCACGCACTGGACGATTTGCAGATCGCCATGCGCGTGATGCCAGTTGGCATCGCACCTGCCGGGCATTTCAAATACGCCTTTATTTACGATATCGTAGCCCGCCATGCCCCCGAAATTCCGGCCCAGGCGCAGGCCATTAGCGAAAAAGCAGCCCGCAAATATCTGCTGGAACGCTATTTTTCTGCCCTGGGTGCAGCCAGCTGCAAATCGGCTGCCCAATTTTTCCGCTGGAAAAACCCCGAACTGGAGCCCGCGCTTCACAGTCTGATCCAGGAGGGTTTTATTGTGAATGACTGTATGTTGGAAAACAGCGAAGAGAAGTTATTGGCCCTGACCTCACTTTTGTCTTAAACGATCACGTAACAAAGAATTGATCGCTGATTGGGCACAGGTCTGGTGGGTCCAAATTAACTATCGATATGCATATTAAACAACACGGCCCGCTTTTCAGCGGGCCGTGTGCGTTCAAAGAGGAGTTTAGTCGCAGTGCCCCGGACCAATGAGGCCATTGTTATAAGAATCCAGGGTAGACATCCAGGCGTTGACCTGGTTTTCATCGTGCGCGAAAGCGAATCCCAATGGGTATGATCATATGTCGCCAGGAAAGCATCTGCCTGAGCGATGGTGGTGGCAACCGCGCTGCTGCTGGCCCCGTTGGCAATGCTCAACTTTGCGCCCAGCAGTTGCGCATATAACTTGGTGATGCCGTTGCTGGGGCTGCCCAGGTTCATCGAGAGAACATTGACTGCGGTGGCTGCATCACCAACCGTTACAGTCTTTGAACCGCCAAAAGTGCCCAGATATTGCGGCAGCAGAGGCGTCACGCGATCGGGCTGGGGGCCAAAACCGGCGTGAGTCTTCCAGTAACCAATGGTCAGCGAACATCCGTCGCTTACTGGGATGCAATTCACCACCACCGTAGCGCTGTCGCTGGCGCCAGTTTCACGGATTGTGGCCGTATTCACATTGGTGCCTTTATCGACACAGGTGAATACGCGGGGATAAGACACCGAACCGCTGTCGGAGAATTCCCACGAACTGCCGTTGGTATCATCCACATGAATGGTGCCGTTGATTAACGTCGGGTTTGCGGGGATAAAGAATTCTGCGCGAGCAACCGTTTCTTTAGCAGCGCCCACAAAACCGGTCAGATTGTTAATATAAACACTGGCGATATTTTTGTAGATGGCGCCACTCACCGGCGTGAAATCCATATTATATGGATAACAGGCGCTCTCTCCCGGGCCAAGCTCGCCCGGGGTAATGGTCTGCTGCGCCAGCACTGTTGCAGCGCCATTTGGGTCCAGTTTATATTCCAGTGCATCCACAATGGTCAATCCCTGCGTGGCTGCTGCACCCGTATTGGTCACACAAATTTGACCGGTGACATAGAACCGGTCGACACCGGCATCGCGGACAACACGGACCATATATTCTGCCGAAGCGCTGCCCCCCTCCAAAATATCCAATACCTCAGGGGTAACACTCTTATCAATCGTCCAGCGGTGCGTTCGTTCCCAGAACCCGGTCGCAGTTTTGGTGACATGCAATGAAGTGCTGCCATCCGCAGGCGGGGTTGTGCCATTGGCCAACGCCAATTGCGGGGTGACAACCAAAATTCCGACCGTCAATAACCCAACAAGCAAAAATCGAATGAGCTTCATACGGTTTTTTCCCTCTCTTTCTTGTTAACCGGTTGTTTCAGTTGTCGAAGGTGCGTTATCCATGTCTGAAACATTGATGGGCCGGGGAAAACTTCGAGCAACAGGGCCGGTGGTGCAATGCAGGCTTTGGTAGGATGGTACACACAAAACGCCTGAAATAGTCCCCATGAGCAGCATCACTGCCTGATACGATTAATTATAGAATAGCTATCTTTTTTGTCAATTAATTAGCGGCCTGCTGGATGACACTACCCTTACAATCAGTATGGGGGCACATGCCGGCCTGGCTGAAATTGAGAAAAGCGAAAAAAGACGCCGCTCCCCCGTCACCCGGCAGGCGCTCGCTCCAACGGTCGCCAGGATCCGACCTTTCCACGCTGCAGGTGCCAGTGCTAGCCAAACCATAGAAGGTTGGATGCCCGGTTTACCCGTCGGACGGCTTCACCTTTGATATAATCTATCTAGGTTAAAAGCTTAATATCCACATGTCGGGGACGCCGCTTTCAACAACCCGGCATATCGTGCGAATACGGCAAAGAGAGGGTGCAGATGGAATTTCACATTTCAAGGCAGGCCCGAGACCGGTATCAATTAGACGACAGTCTATTCTCTTTCAATGGCAGCATCATTTTCGCCAATTTTCACGCTGTACGCTTGTTCGTCCAAAAAATCAACCAAAAACGTGATCTGGTCAACTACCCCGAACGTGCCGTACAGGCAGGGCAGATCAACGCATTGGGCTTAATCGACGAGATCTTCCATTTTGTTCTTCATCTCTACCTGCAAGAAAAACGCCCCGACCTGTTAAGCGATGCGGCGGCCTGGTTGGATGAAAAAATCGGCCCCGAGATCGTTGACAAAGCCCTGCTTGAGTTTACCAACCAGTTCCCGCCGGTAGATGTCTACCGCCGCGCTCTAACGGCCGAACAGTTCCTGGCCGATGAAAACGAGGGGACGGCCAATCGTGAGGCCGCCCTCGAAGAGATGATCATCCTCTGGATAACCAACCGCAACCCGGCCGCCGAACCTTATCGCGAATTATTCAATGATGAAACCCTGACGCGCGAAACCGGCTATCACAAAATTCTTCAGGAGCTGTATTCCTTCTTCCAGCTTCAACCCCGCTTTGGCCCCGACCAGCAAAACCTGATCGATATGCTCCGGGCGCCGGCCGTTGCCGTGCCCAATTCACTCAATGGGCAGCTTGAATTTATACGCGAACGGTGGGCCGAACTCTTGGGAAGCTATCTGTATCGCCTGTTGAGCAGTCTTGACTTGATTAAGGAAGAAACAAAAATGGGGTTTACCGGGCCAGGCCCGGTGCCCATCCCCGTTTATGACCGCGCCCAACAGTCTTCTCTGGGTGAAGTTGAAGCGTTTAGCCCCGACCGCGATTGGATGCCCAATGTGGTCATCATGGCAAAAAACACTTATGTCTGGTTAGACCAGCTCAGCCGCACCTACCAACAGGAGATTCGCCGTCTGGATCAAATTCCCGATGAAGAGCTGGACCGGCTGGCGCGCAGCGGTTTCACCGGTCTGTGGTTGATTGGTCTCTGGGAGCGTTCTGCGGCATCTGCCAGGATTAAGCAGTTGTGCGGCAACCCTGATGCCATCGCTTCGGCATATTCATTAAGCGATTACAGCATCGCAGCCGATCTGGGCGGTGACGCTGCTTATCAAAACCTGCGCGACCGCGCCTGGCGCCGGGGAATACGTCTGGCCAGCGACATGGTCCCCAATCACATGGGTGTTGATTCTTCGTGGGTGATTAATCACCCCGATTGGTTTGTTTCACTGCCCTATTCGCCGTATCCGTCTTATTCGTTTAATGGGCCCAACCTGTCTTCGGTTGAGCATCTGGGACTCTATCTGGAAGATCATTATTTTGATCGCAGCGATGCCGCAGTGGTATTCAAGCGGGTCGATTTTCAAAGCGGTGACACGCGCTTTATTTATCATGGCAACGACGGCACGAGTATGCCCTGGAATGACACAGCCCAGTTGGATTATCTCAATCCGAAAGTCCGCGAGGCTGTCATTCAGACCATTCTTTCGGTCGCGCGCCGTTTCCCCATCATCCGTTTCGATGCTGCCATGACCCTGGCAAAAATGCATTACCAACGCCTGTGGTACCCCGAACCCGGCAGCGGCGGCGCCATTCCCTCCCGTTCCGACTATGCGCTGCCGCGCAACCGGTTTGATGAAGCCATGCCGGTTGAGTTCTGGCGAGAAGTGGTTGATCGCTGCGCTGTCGAGGCCCCCGATACACTGCTGCTGGCCGAGGCCTTCTGGATGATGGAAGGCTACTTTGTGCGCACGCTGGGGATGCATCGCGTATACAACAGCGCCTTCATGAACATGCTGCGCAACGAAGAAAATGACCGCTACCGGCAGTTGATCAAAAATACCCTCGAATTTGACCCTGAAATTCTCAAACGATATGTCAATTTCATGAACAACCCTGATGAACGCACCGCCGTTGATCAGTTTGGCAAAGGGGACAAATATTTTGGTATTTGCATATTAATGTCAACCATGCCCGGCCTGCCCATGTTCGGTCATGGACAGATTGAAGGCTTTGCTGAAAAATATGGCATGGAATTCCGGCGCGCCATGTGGGATGAACAGGCCGACCCCTATCTGGTGTCGCGGCACGAGCGCGAAATCTCACCCCTCTTGCACAAACGCTCCCTGTTTGCCGGGGTCGAAAACTTTTTACTCTATGATTTCTTCACTTCGCAGGGCCAGGTGGATGAGAACGTTTTCGCCTACTCGAACCGGCGCGGTGATGATTTTGCCCTGGTGGTTTATCACAACAAATTTGCCCAGACAGCAGGTTGGATAAAAAGCTCCTGCACCTATCTAAAAAAATCCGAAGGCGAGAAACGAATGACCCGGCAGACCCTGGGCGAGGCGCTTCAACTGCACCCTTCCAGTGAGACTTACCTGGTATTTCGCGATCTGATCAGCGGATTGGAGTTTATTCACCCAACCCGGCAGGTGGCCGAACAGGGATTGCATTTCGATCTGGGGGCCTACAAATATCAAATCTTTGTCGATTTCCGCGAAGTGCAGGAAGACGCCTACCAGTCTTATCAGCATCTTTGCCAACTGCTAAATGGACGCGGCGTGCCCAGTGTGGAAGGTGCGCTGCGCGAGGTCCTGCTTCAACCGGTGCAAAATCCCTTCCGCCAAATTGCAAACGCAGGCTATTTTAACTACCTGCTGGCTGCGCGGCTTTCACCCGAACAGGACCAGATCATCCCCGGTCTGCTGCCCGAAGCACAGGAGAAAACGGCCGGTCTGATCAATGGCATTGAATTCTTTGCCGGCTACCGCGCCAACCGCGATGCTGTGCTGGTCGAAACGCGCGCCGGTCTTGAAGCGCTGCTTTCGATTCCGATTTTTGAACAGCGCTATCCCCTGCCCGGCTCGCGAACCTACCCCACCGCACTCGCACAGATCTGCGAAAGTCTTGAAAAGCACCCGGATCGTTGGCCGATCCTGATTGGCTGGGTCTTTACCCGTTCACTGGGACGGCTAACTGGGCAGCCTGTTCCCGAATACCAGTCACAGGCCTGGATGGATGAATGGGGGCTGGCCCGTTTACTGCAAAAGACATATCAGGAACTGGGCTATAGCGAAGAAACCGCATGGAAGATGTCACGCACAGTTCATCTGCTAAACGGCCGTCAGGGCTGGTTCGAGAAAATGCGCGACCGCCCGCTGCGCGAAGTTCTTGAGCAGTGGCTTTCCATCGGCGAGATCCAGCAATTCCTGGGGGTTAACCGCTATCAAGATATTCTCTGGTTTAACCAGCAAGCGCTGGAGGAATTTTGTGATTGGCTGCTCACCCTCACCCTGTTGACTTCAGCCGCCGATGTGCGCGGTGGTTCGGCCGGCATAGTCGAAAATATGCTGGGCGCTTATGACATTGTCAGCGTTTTACAGGAAGCCGCAGCCGACTCACAATATCAACTCTCCAGGCTCTTGAAAGCATTGGAGTAATCGCCCCCCTCATAAGAGCATTACAAACAGGGTCCGTCCGGGAATTTTCCCCGTACGGACCCTGAATTATGTGATTACCCCCCCCGGAAGCTATTCTGCGGCCAATCGGGATTGATGAGCAAACAGGTTATTTTCTTTTCCAGAGCGGTTTTTGTGCCACCGGCTGGATATAGTCCAGATGCTGATTTAAGCGTGAGGGCATCAAACCGAACAGACGCGGCACCGAATCCAACGGACAGGTACGATCAATTGCCAGTGTATCCAGCCAGTAAATTGAAACTGGAAAATGGGGCATGTAATGCTCCATAAAAACGGCAATCATTCGCAAATAGGCCGGCGAAATGCCCACAATCTTGCGCCGCACCTGTAACCGCTTGATTAATAATTGGATCACATCATGAATTGAAAGCGTCTCAACCCCGCCAATCGCAATGGTTGCGTTAACCATCTCGGGGTCATCCAGTGAAAGCAGCAAACAGGTGACCAGGTCTTCAACCCACAGGGGCTGCAACTGGGTGCTGCCATCCCCGGGCATCAAGAACATCCCCGGCGACATGCGCAGCAATTGTGCCAGCGGCTCAGTAAACTGATCTCCAGCGCCAAATACAGCCCCTGTCCGAAAAATCGAATACGGAATTCCGCTTTGTTGAATAGCCAGTTCGGCCAGGGCTTTGGTCTTAAGCACCGGATAAGCCGAGTTTCGGTCAGCGCCCAGATGACTTAGATAAAAAAAGCGTTCCACCCCGGCATCCAAAGCCGCCGCAGCGGTGGCACGCGCCCCTTCCACATCAATCTCCATCAGGTTTGCCCGGGTACTTTGCCGTTCCGTTCCGACCAGGTGAAAAACAAGATCCACATCTTTCATTGCCGCCCGCAGACCCCGTTCATCCCGCATACTGGATACAGCAACCTCAACCGCCACCCCGCGCGGCAGTCGTGGAGATTCACTGGAAGGGCGCAGCAATATCCGCACCGGATATCCCGAAGATACCAGTTGCCGGATCAAAGCCTGCCCGATAAAACCTGTTCCACCCGTGACGAGAATCATGCCAGGAATTATAGCAGATTGCACAGCCGTCCATTCGCCTCGCGATAAAACCGACGCCCAAAAGCCATTCATCCACCCACAAAATGGCACGCATCTTGCTACATCAAAGACAAACTGCTAGATCGTTGAGAGGGTAAAAAGATGGACGCATTCAACAGTGAAAATTCACTTCGCATGAACCGGGTTGGATTTCATTACTATCCCGACACAATCCATTACCGCGAATATGATCTGCAAACCTGGCTGCCGCGCCTGAAAGACCTGGGCGCCAGTTGGCTGGTATTGCAATCGCCAGTAGACCGGGCAATCCCCGAGCATTTCTTGCAGCCCATTGTGCGCGCCGGAATTGAACCCATTATTCAGTTTAACCTCTCCCTGACCGAAAACGCCCGGCCGGCCGATCTCGAAGCGCTCGTCACGGCCTATGCGCGCTGGGGAGCGCGTTACCTTGTATTCCATGACCGCCCCAACACCCGCGCCGCCTGGAACAGCAACTCGTGGGTACAGCAAAATCTGGTGGAGCGCTTTCTCGATCAGTTTGTCCCCCTGGCCGATCTTGCCCTGGAACATGAGCTTATTCCGGTGTTTCCGGCGCTTGAACCGGGCGGAAATTACTGGGATACAACTTTCCTGCGCGCCAGCCTTGAGACACTGGAGAGCCGTCAAAAAACGGCGTTGTTGGAAACCATGGCCTACGCAGCCTATGGTTGGACATACAATCGCCCCCTGAACTGGGGCAGCGGCGGACCGGCGCGCTGGGTACAATCCCGCCCATACAGCACCCCGCTGGGCGAGCAAGATCAACGCGGATTTCGCACCTGCGATTGGTATTCTTCAATAATTAAAGCCGTGCTGGGTAAGCCAGGCGATATTCTGGTCTTCCAGGCCGGCCTGCCATTCTCCTCCGAACGGGTGCAGCCGCAAGATTTTCAACCCGAAACCATCGCCCATATCTCGTTGGCTGTGGGCAAGCTGCTGGCCAATGAAGAAGTTCACGAACCTGCCGATACCGATATACTGCTCGATCCGCTTCCTGAAGAAGTGATCGCAGCCAATTTCTGGGTTCTATCCACCAGCGAGCAAAGCCCCTACCGGTTCCAGTCCTGGGTGCAGGGCGAGCGCATCCTGCCGGTGGTGCAGGAATGGCGGCGCTGGCTGACCGCCCCGCACAAGATTCGCAAATCTACCCCCATGATCGATGAAATGCCCGAACACAGAGATCTGATTTGCGAGGAAGACGTACTCCCGGCCCCCATCCTACCGGTCGACCACCCCATTGCCCATTACCTGCTCCTGCCCGCTTATGACTGGGGCGTTTCAGACTGGCACCTGGATGTGATTCGTCCCTTTGTCAAACGCCACACCCCCACCATTGGCTTCTCGGTGGAAGAAGCATCGCTGGCAAAATACGTTACGGTCATCGGCAACGAAACCGTGTTCTCTGAAGAAACCCTCAATACCCTCCGTGAAAAAGGCAGTGAAGTTGACCGAATTAACGGGGATGGTATGAATATTGCAACAACACTGGCAGAGAGGTGAACCATGAATAGAACCCAGGTGATAAAACCCGTAACACATACTCCATTGGAAGCCCGTATGCCGGTCATTAAGGTGATCGGTCTGGGGGGAGGCGGCTCAAACGCCGTCAACCGGATGATCGAGTTGGGGTTGACCGGTGTGGATTTCATCGCAGCCAACACAGATGCACAGGCATTAAAAAACAGCCTGGCGCCAACCACCATTCATCTGGGGCCCTGGGTCACCCGTGGTCTGGGCGCCGGCGGCAACCCCTCAGTGGGTGAAGCAGCGGCCGAAGAAAGTTACAAACTGCTCAACCAGGCCCTCAGCGGCGCCGATATGGTTTTTCTCACCGCCGGAATGGGCGGCGGCACAGGCACCGGCTCGGTGCCGATCGTTGCCCGCGTGGCACGCTCGCTGGGTGCGGTGACAGTGGCCATTGTGACCCTACCGTTTTCATTTGAGATGGGCCGCCGCCAGAAAAACGCCCGTGACGGTTTGGCCAAACTGACCCCGCATGTAGATACCCTCATCACGGTGCCCAATGACCGCTTGCTGCAAATCGCGCCGCGTGATCTGCCACTGGACCTTGCATTTCGAATGGCAGATGATGTGCTCCGCCAGGGCGTCCAGGGCATCAGTGAATTAATCACCCAGCCCGGTTTAATCAACGTAGACTTTGCCCACATCAAACAGCTCATGCAGCATGGCGGCGGCTCCTTCCTCTCCATCGGCATCGGAGAAGGTGAAAACAAGGCCCTCAAAGCCGTTGAAAAAGCGCTCAACCATCCGCTGCTCGAATCGATCCCGCTCGAAAACGCAACTGGCATCATCGCCAATTTCACCGGCGGTTCCGATCTGACCTTTATCGAAGTCGCCGAAGCCCTTGAAAGCCTGCAAGCGCGCACCAATTATCAGGCCAATATCATCCCCGGCGTCATGTCCAACAACAACCTGCAAAACCGGGTGGAGGTAATTCTGGTCATAACCGGTCTGGCTGCCACCCCCGTTGAACACGCTGCGCGGCCCACAGAAAACGCCCGGCCGGCAGATCCCGTCCGCGAGCCTGTGGCGGCAAAATATGAGGCCGCGCCGTTCCAAAACATTTCAACACCCGTCAACCACACCCGACCCCTCCCCATTGAAAAACCGGATGTGCGTGAGCTCTCACCAGTCGAGATGAGCGTAAATATCAACGATCTGGATGTACCGGCCTTCATGCGCCGTCGCTCGCGGTGAGCAAGGAGAATTCAATGGATGCGGCCGCTGTCGAAAAAGTTTGTCAACAAGTCAGCCAGAAATTTCCCGGCCTGCGCGGGGTGCGCCCCAGGGTTTCAGGCCATGAAGGCGGAAATTTTTTACTGATATTTCAGACAAAAAGCCAGACGGTCAACGGTCATGACCTGACGCAACTGATCCGGGTTGTTGCAGATGGATCAGGAAAAATTATTAAGCTATCCACTTCACGATAGACAAACAGGAGAATCAAAATGGCGCCTCAATTCAGCGTTTACAATCGGGTCGAACTGGCTTTGTGGGATGCGCTCATTTATGCATTGAGCAAATCGCGAATCTTTCGCTCAATTGCCGCCAGCCTCTATCGCCTGCTCTGGGAAGGCGAACTAAAAAAAGACCTGCCTGTGTTTGTTCTGGTTGCCAGTTTTGGCTTTATCTTTGGCGTCACCCTGTTTTGCCTGTCGGTATTGATCTAATAGCCCCGCGGCTCCGGTCCCTTGGTCCCCCAAAAATTCACGGGTAAATTGAACCCTTCACAAACACCTACTGGTATGATGATGAAATTACAAATCAAAGTCTTGATCGTGATCCTCATCCTGTCGCTTCTGGTGCTGCCGGGCACCTCCGTTCAAGCCGAACGGGGTTTGCCAGGCAGCGGGTCATTTGGCTACGGGTTGCAAATTGTTCCCGAGGGGCCTTTTGCAGATCTTGCCTTGCAAATGAGCGCCAATCTGGGGGTCGACTGGGTGTTGCTCGAACTGGATTGGGCCGCAAATTCACCCGACAACTCCAGTTTCAGCCTGTCTCCTGCCTTCTTGAATATTTTAGATCAGGCAGTAAACGAGCAATATCGGGTAATGATCAGCCTGACCCAACCCCCGGACTGGGCCATGACCCCGTATGGCCCTTCAGTTGATGCGGTAAACCGCCTCATCACCGCGATCACGCAGCGATATGTAGGAGAAAGCATTGCTTTTGAGCTTTTTCCGGCACCCAACACCTTCACCGGCTGGGGCACAACCCCAGATCCGGCCGCATATGCCACGCTTTTTTCAAAACTTCAAGAATTGAACCCTGGATTATTGCTGGTCTCGGGCGGGCTGGTGCCTGCAAATAACACTTTGCTGCCCGATGTCATTGCCGATCTGGATTTTCTCCAGGGTTTGTATCAATTTGGATTGAAAGACAAAATGCCTGTGGTCGGCGTCCTTGCCAATCAACTTCAGGGCCAGCCGTTGGATGCCCCCGGCGACGAAAATAACCGGGTTTTTCGCCATTATGAAGAGATCCGCCAGGTGATGCTGCGCAACCAGCATGAAACCGGGCTCATCTGGGTCACCCGGCTAACCGCACCAGCCGGGCTGGATTTGAACGCCCAAAACAATTGGCTGGCTGCCGCGTACCCTCAAATCCGCTCCCAGCTTTATGCCGGCGCTGTTTTTTACCAGTCGGCGAATCCTGATAAAATCTCCTCCTCTATTCCCCTTGCAGGTTCACTGGTTTTAGACAATAATAACTATCATCCTTTCTATGCCAGCCTGAGAGAGTTGATTGCGTTCAACGCCCCAGATGACATGCAAGCAAAACGGGGAAGATCGAAAGGATTTGATCTGGCAAAAAACCGGTAATTCATGAAGCTAAAATTAATTCTGATCCTGATCCTCTTTGCAGCCTGTGCACTGCTTGGTTTCTTCCTGGCAGAACAGGCAAATGTGCTTGTTAAGCGACCGGGGCCCAGCGCCCCGGCCGATGTTGTTACAACAGGATCAACTTTTCAGCAAAAGGTTCTGCTCGTTGTGATTGACGATTTTCAATCCGCCCAGCCCCAGCTTGTATCAAGCTGGGCAGTTATTATTACCGACACAACCCCCACCAACCTGACCTTCAAAGCGTTATTTCCGGGCGAAAACATTTTCGCCCGTGATCTTGCAAGCAGCTTTAGTTTGGAAAACCGCCAGCTTGGGCCTGCTTTCTTGCGCACCCTGGAACGGCTGAAGATCGAGTGGGATGGGTATTTGATCATCGATTACGCGGGATTAAAAGCCATTCGAGATGGCGGCGGCGGACCGCAGATTGAGTTGGTGCCAATTATTCCGTTGACCCCCAACGAAACTCAGATGATTTTGCTCCAGCAGACCCGGTTTATCACCGAATTTTGCGATACCCGCTCACCCGAGACGCCATCCAATTTTAGCTGGTCAACCCTGGTGCCCGATCATGCCACTGTTGAAATTCCGGCCAACAACCTGATGGTGCTGATGAGCCAGTTATTGGGCAGCGGAAAAGCAGCGCGCTGCGAAATTGCCCCCATGGATTAATCCAACCCCGGTTTCACACCCAAATAAAAACAGCCCGATCAGGGCTGTTCTGTGTTTTCTGACCTGGCAGAATCTTCTGGCACCCCGGGCTGCATCAACGGCGGCGGCAAAATGCTGGCCTCGGTATGCACCTCTTTCGCAACTGCTCTTGCTTCTTCACCCACCGAGTTCATCACCGAGCGCGCTTCTTGCCGAATTTGACGATTTGTTTCATTAACTTCGCGCATCGTCTCTTCAATGCCGGCTTCACGGGCAAACCGGGTGGGAATTTCGCGAATCTCCTGGCTGGTGCGCATAAAATCGCGCCAGATGGGCGACCGAACGACTTTTGCAATCGTCTGCCCAATTTTACGAGCCGAGTTTAACATACCCTCCGGTCCCAGCACAACCAGCGCCAGGATCAGGATGAAAATCAACTCCAATGGGCCAATATTGAAAATTTCCATCTTAAGTTGAAATAACCATTAAATCAGAGCCATCTGAAACCAGCATTCAGATTAACGTGCAGACTTGCTGTTATCAGAAGACTCAGCATCATCCTTTTTTTCATCACTCTTAAGACCATCCTTAAAAGCGCGGATGCCGCTCCCCATTTCGCCGGCGATCTTGCTGATTCGGCCCACCCCAAAGAGCAATACCACGATAATCAAAACAACAATAATTTCCCAACCACTGAAATTCATTTCATCCTCCGATTCGAAACAAGAAGGTTAAAGGGTAACCATTGACCAATTCAATTATATCACGGGCCTATGCTCTGGGTCGGGCGACTGCCGCCAGCAGGATACTGAAAAAATACAACGCCAGCAGCGGCGCCATTAGCAGGGCCATGTTCACGGGGTCGGGGGTTGGCGTGATCACCGCAGCCAACACCGCAATCACCACCACCGCGATGCGCCACTGCTTTAACAGCATACTGGCCGAGACCAACTGGAGTTTTGCCAGAATAAACACCACCAGGGGCATTTCAAAAATAACCCCCACCCAGAACATTAAATTGGTGACAAACTGAACATAGTTCGTCAGCCGCACCCGGGTCTGCACACCCAAAAAGTTGGTCAAAAAAGGAATTGCGGCTGGCAACATCACAAAAAAGGAAAAAGCCACCCCGCCCACAAACATGATTGTCGCAAACGGGATCGACCCCAGCACCCAGCGTTTCTCACGGATGGTCAGACCCGGCAGCACAAACGCCAACAATTGATAGAGCACAAAAGGGAACGCAATGATAAACCCGCTTAGCAGCGCGATGCGCATAAAAACGCCCAGGTTCTCTGTCAACTCGATGGATTGAAGGTTTTGCAACCCGCCCACCGGCATCGCCAGCCAGCGAATGAAATAGCGTTCGGTCAGGGTAAAGCTGGCCACCACTGCCACAGCCAGCCCGATCAGCGCTTTTAACAGCCGGACGCGCAGCTCGCGAAAATGATCCCAGAGCGTGCCCTCTTCATCCACAGCAGCAGCGGGGTCTACCTTAGGCGCAGTTTGTTTTGAGGTTGCCATTTCACCTTATCAGGTAATCAGAGTATCGGGCAGAAAATCAACCCGGTTTAGAAAAGCTACATTGGTAAATTCAGGGTAAAAATCGATCCGGGTGATCCCCACATTATTCATCAAAAACCAGTTTGCCTGCGATTCTGGCAAACCCAGAATCACACCCAGCAATTGATGATAAAAAGCGCCATGTGTAACCACCGCCACCCGGTCGGGGGTATTGCCGTGGCGCTGCATCAATTCGGCAAATACGCGTTCAGCCCTTGGCCGGCGCGCTTCAAGCGCTTCAAAAGGCCGATTCCACCAGCCCGCCTCGGTCAAAGTTTCAGGCAGTTTCAAATTCGGAAAGTTTTGTTCAAAAAAAGAACGCGGTTTTCCGGGCAGCCCCAGCGGGTTTCCTTCCGTTTCTTCAAGATAAATCCCGCCGCATTCATGAAAATCAACCCAGGCCTCCAGGTCACAGCCCACCGCTTGAGCAACCATCCAGGCCGTTTTCACTGCCCGCTGCATCAAACTGGTATAGAGATGGGTAAAGGTTTCAACCCCACGATGCGACTGCCGCTGATGAAAAACCTCCCGGTAGAACCTGCCCAGATACTCTGCTTGCATCTGCCCGTGCTGGGTCAGGTCAGGGTCTTCATTTCTACCTTTCGAAGAGCCGGTAACATCCCATAAATGGTTGTTTGCAGATTGTGCGTGACGAATAAGATAAAGCTGCATACCTACAATCCTTTCGGTTTAACATTCTAATTTTACTTGAAAATCGTTCCTGTTTGCAGCCGCTTTGAGAATCAATCTGGAACAATTTCTAGCACCTCCGTCGCGCAGATATATCTACCGAAAAAATAAAAGCATTCCATTTAAATGGTATAATCAACCAATTGTGTCAGCAACTGGCAAGCCAGTTATTTTTTGTGATTGTGAAATGGAGTGTTCTGTGAGCCCAAACGAAAAACCCGCTAAGATTGCGGACGACGTGGTCGTCACCCTCGATTATGTTCTGACTGTGGCCAGTGAAGTGGTCGATTCGTCAGAGGATTCCGACCCGGTTGAATTTTTACAGGGTCGTGGCAATATCATCACCGGCCTTGAAAAAGCGATTTACGGCATGAAAGTCGGCGACAAACTTTCAGTCGATATCCCCGCAGCCGAAGGCTACGGCGATATCGATCCTGAAGCCTTTATGGATGTACCCCGCTCTGAATTCCCCGAAGATATCCCCCTGGAAGTCGGCGTGGAGCTTCAGATGGAAAATGAAGATGACGAAACCGTCACCGCGGTGATCGAATCGGTCTCCAACGATTCCGTCCGCCTCGATTTCAACCATCCGCTGGCCGGCAAAGACCTGCACTTTGATGTGACTGTCCTCGATCTGCGCGAAGCCACCGCCGAAGAGCTGGAACACGGCCACGTGCATTTTGAAGGTTTCGAAGAAGGCGAAGAAATCGAATTCTACGAAGATGACTTCGAAGAAGACGAAGAAGCCAAATAATTTCTGATAAAGAAATGCACCCTCAACGGGGCGGATCTCTCCGCCCCGTTTCTATTTCTCCACATCAGATTGCTTTATCTAAGATTTTTCCCTCTTGCGTCTAAATTTGATTGCAGTATGATTCATCATCTGCATTAAAAACTTCACCGGGATCAGCGCCGCCTATGAATTCATCTGCCGCCGAAAAAATAAAACGCCTGCCGCGCAATGTCTGGGCCGTCAGTCTGACCAGTTTCTTTATGGATATTTCCAGCGAAATGGTCATTAATGTTTTACCGCTCTTTCTTTCAAATGTACTTGGCATTAAAACCAACCTGATTGGCGTCATCGAAGGCGTAGCCGAGGCTACCGCCAGCCTGCTAAAATTGTTCTCTGGCTGGCTCTCTGACCGGTTGGGGGGGCGCAAATGGCTGGCGGTGGCCGGGTATGCCTTATCTGCGCTTTCGAAACCATTTTTCTATTTCGCCAACACCTGGGGCCTGGTTGCCGGTGTTCGCTGGGCAGACCGGGTGGGCAAAGGAATTCGCACCGCCCCGCGTGATGCCCTGGTAGCCGATTCAATTCAACCAGAACAACGCGGGCTGGCTTTTGGCTTTGCGCGCGCGGCAGATACCGCCGGGGCAATGGTCGGGCTGCTGGTGGCGCTGCTCATCATCTGGCTTACCCAGTCGAGCGCAATTAAGCTCGAAGCCGACACTTTCCGTACCATTGTGCTCATCAGCCTGATCCCTGCCGTTCTGGCGGTCATCGCTCTGGCAGTCATCGCGCGCGATATTCCGGTCACAACCACACGCGAGATGCCGCGTTTTGCCTTTAAATCATTGGGGAAGCCCTTTATTGTTTTTATGGTGATCGTGGGCCTGTTTGACCTCGGCAACTCATCAGATGCCTTTCTGGTGCTGCGCGCGCAGGAACGGGGCATCAGCGTTATCGGAATTCTGGTCATGCTGGTGATCTTTAACCTGATCTACACATTGATCTCAACCCCCGCCGGCGCCCTTTCAGATCGCGTCGGCCGCCGGAAAATGATCCTGGCGGGTTGGCTGGTCTACGGGTTCATCTATCTGGGTTTTGGGCTGGCCCAGGCTGCCTGGCATATCTGGGCGCTGTACATCCTGTATGGTTGCTATTACGGTCTGGCTTATGGTACAACCAAAGCGATGGTGGCAGACCTGGTGCCCGCCGAATTGCGTGGAACTGCATATGGCACCTATAATGCAGTACTCGGAATTCTTGACTTTCCGGCTTCTTTAATTGCCGGCCTGCTCTGGCAGGGCGCCGGTCGCTGGTCGGGGTTTGGCCCCTCGGCGCCTTTTCTGTTTGGCGCCGCAACCGCTTTTCTGGCCGCGCTGTTGATGTTCTTCTGGATGCCTTGCCCAAAAGCGATTGCATCCTAAACATAATTGCCCGGCATGGTTGGGCAATTACGTCTGAAGCGAGAATATCATGCCAAAACAAATTCTAATCGTCGATGATGATGCCTTGCTGCGCCGCAGCCTGGCCTATAACCTGGAACGTTCCGGCTATAAAGTCTTCACAGCCGCTTCAGCCAAAGATGCGCTTAATCAGGCCAACCGTGTCGCCCCTGATCTGGTGCTGCTGGATATTAATCTACCCGGCATGGACGGCCTGGAAGCGCTGAACGCCCTGCGACAGATCATCACCGCCCCGGTAATTTTTCTGACCGCCCGCCGCCGCGAACTGGATGAGGTGCTTGGCCTGGAGCTGGGCGCCGATGATTACATCACCAAGCCTTTCGATCTGGATATCTTGCTGGCACGCATTAAAGTAGTTCTGCGCCGCCAGATCCGCCATGTGGAACCCGGCGCACCCGGTGAACTTCAGGTCGGCGATCTGCGCCTTAACCCGGCTGCCCATGTGGCCGAACGAAAAGGACAGCCGCTGGAGCTTTCACCCCGCGAATTTGATCTGCTTCATGCGCTGACCTTGCAGGCCGGGAAGGTGATTCCGGCGGCAGATTTGCTCAATCAGGTCTGGGGGGCCGAGTTTGAAGGCCAGCCCCAGGTGTTATATGTCCACATTCGCTGGCTGCGCGAAAAAATAGAAGCAGACCCCGAACAGCCAATGCGTCTGATCACCATTCGCGGGGTCGGGTACAAGCTTGTTCCGCAGGAGGAGTAAATTAAATATGCGCAGCCTGCGATCGCGTCTCATCTTTAGCCATATTTTGCCAGTGATGATCACCGTACCGTTGATTGGTCTGGCATTCACCTATTTATTGCAAACCCAGGTGCTGCTGGATACGCTCACCCGTGAGGCGCGCAACCAGGCCGTGCTGCTGGTTGAATATACCAGTCAGCAGGTCGATCTCTGGTACAGCCCCGATAATGCCCGCGCCTTTGTCACCCGCATCAGCCCGCAGTTAAAATCGCGGGTGATGATGTTTGACAACCGGGGTAATTTGCTGGCGGCCAGCGACCCTTCCACGCTGTCTCCCAACGCTGCGCTGGATCTTCCCCGTCTGACCGATGCGCTTAAGGGCCAGGCGAGCCTCGAAATTGTTGACGAGCCCGAAAGCACCGGTGAAACCGTTCAGATGCTCACCCCGGTTACCGGCAGCAACGGTGAGATTCTGGGAATTATTCGGTTAAACCTCCCGGTGGCCTCTTTTCAAGAAAGGATTGTGAACGCCCGCAGCGCGATGATCTGGGTGTTGGTGGGTGGTTTAATCCTCGGCGCCGGGCTGGGCTGGGTCCTGGCGGTTAGCATCGAAAGACCCCTGCACCGCACCACCCGCGCCCTCTCCGATCTTTCCAGCGGGCAGCGCCTTGAACCAGTCGCTGAAGAGGGCCCCGATGAACTGCGCATGTTGACCCGCGCCTTTAATACCCTTGCCGGGCGCCTTCAAACACTGCAAAACAGCCGGCGGCGGCTGCTGGCGAATCTGACCCACGAGCTTGGCCGTCCGCTGGGCGCCATGCGTTCTGCGGTCGATGCGCTTCAAAACGGCGCAGCCGAAGATGAAGCGCTGCGCAGCGAGATGCTGCTCGGCATCGGCGGCGAGGTGCGCCGTTTGGAGCGGCTGCTGGCCGATCTGGCAAGCCTGAACGATCAGGTGGTCGGCAGCCTGGAGCTGAACCGCAAGAACGTTGCTTTGCTGCCCTGGCTGCAACAGGTTCTGGTGCCCTGGCGCGAGGCTGCCCTGGAGAAAAAATTAATCTGGGAAGTTGACATCCCCGCTGAACTTCCTATTTTGAACATCGATTCTGACCGCATAGCCCAGGCGCTGGGAAACCTGTTAAGCAATGCCGTCAAATACTCCCCCGCCGGGCAAAAAATTCGGGTTGAGGTTGCCGCCAGAGCAGAGCAGGTCACCATCGCCGTGCAAGATACCGGTCTGGGCGTTCCCGAGAGTGAACAGAAAGATATCTTTCTGGCTTTTCAACGCGGCTCTTCGGCCGGGAGGTTGAAAGAAGGCATGGGTCTGGGTTTAACCATTGCACAAGATCTGGTGCAGGCTCACGGCGGCAAGATCGATTTCTCATCTGAACCCAACAAAGGCAGCCGGTTTGTGATTGTGCTGCCCAGAAATGCGCCCGGACAGATTTCTTAAGCTCACCTTAAGCTTAAATAC
>CAZQLE010000020.1:0-4453 GCA_964593905.1 uncultured Anaerolineaceae bacterium
CCCGGCTCTCAGCATCTTTGGCAGCCCGGGCTGCCAAAGATGCTGAGAGCCGGGTAAGTGAATACCAGCAGTTGCAGGGTAATAATTTCCGGCAGCGGCAGAGTGTGCGTTCGCGGCTGGAAACCAGTGGTGCGACCCTGGTTGAACTGGAACGCGAGAAAAACGAACTGCGGGTCCAGGAAAATGGCTTGAATCAGGTTATTGAAGCGCTGCGGGAAAAAATTGAACCGGCAGAGACTGAGCTGGAACGGCTGGAATTGGAATATTCTGCCACGCAGGAGAACCAGTTGGCCGCCCAGCAAGCAGTGAGTGTGGCTGAGCGTTATCTTTCACAGGCACAGCTCGATTTAACCCGTCAGCGTGAAGCGCTGGAAAACTTGCGACGAAAAGTGGAAGATGATTTTGGCCTGGTCGCCTTTGAGTATACCGGTCAGGTTGAGGGTCAGTCTCCGCTGCCACTGGGCGAAATGGTTTCGCAACTGCCGGTTGTGGCCGAAATTCCGGTTGAGCTGGAAGAAAATATCAACCGCCAGCGCTCGCTGCTGCGGCGCATGGGGGCGATTAACCCGGATGCGCTGGCTGAATATCAGTCGGTGAGCGAGCGTTATGCGTTTCTGGTGACCCAGGTGGACGATTTGAAACAGGCCGATCTGGATCTGCGCCAGGTGATTGCCGAGTTGGACGAGTTGATGAAGCGCGAGTTTCGCAAAACCTTTGATGCGGTGGCAATCGAGTTTAAACAGATGTTCACCCGTATGTTTGGGGGCGGGAGCGCCAGATTGATTTTGACGGATGAAGATCATCCTACCCAAACCGGCATTGATATCGAAGCCCGTCTGCCCGGCCGCCGCGAACAGGGCCTGTCGCTGCTTTCGGGTGGTGAACGCAGCCTCACTGCGGTGGCATTGATCTTTGCGTTATTGAAGGTTTCACCGACCCCATTTTGTGTGATGGATGAAGTGGACGCCGCCCTGGATGAGGCGAATGTGGGCCGATTCTGCGAATTGCTGGAAGAGTTGAGCAATAATTCGCAGTTTGTCGTGATCACACACAACCGCAACACCGTCCAGACTGCCGACGTGATCTATGGAGTCACCATGGGGCGCGATTCGGCCAGCCAGTTGATCAGCCTGAAGCTGGATGAAGTTGGCGAGGATATGGTGCGTTAAAATTGCGCGAGGCCATTTTATGGGCAACGTTCGCAAAATAAAAAATCCCCCGGACAGAGAGAATTCTCTGCCGAGGGATTTTTTAAGGCTCAATCAAAAACTAAAGCGTGGGTTCCATTGGAATATCGGTTTGCCAATTGTCAAACTTCTTCAACCGTTCTTCGGTTTTATAGGTCGAAATCAGGGTTGAGAAGGCTGCGTTGATCTGGGTATCGATGGCCGATTGATCCAACGGGCGGATTTCTTTGCCAAGCAGTTGAATGATGTGGTAACCAAACTCGGTTTTTACCAGTTCACTGGTGGCGCCGACCTCGAGACCAAAAGCTGCGTCTTCGAATTCTTTGACCATTGCGCCGCTGCTGAACCAGCCAAGGTCGCCGCCGGCGTCTTTGTTGCTGGTATCTTCAGAGACCTCGGCTGCCAGCTTTGTAAAGTCTTCGCCACTCTTCAAGCGATCCAAAACCACTTTGGCGGCGGTTTCGTCTGTAACCAGGATGTGACGTGCCCATACCTGTTCTTGTTCAGTGGGGATATCTTTGGCGAGGATTTCACCGAGTTTTTCGCGCAGCAATTGATTGCGCAAAATGGTGCGCACATATTCTGCGGGAATCTTATCGGCGGTCAGGGAGTCCTGAAATTCTTTGAGACGCCCCTGATAGCCTTCAAGCGTGTAGGGTGTGGCTGTGGGGAAGGCGGTTGCGGTTGGTTGTGAAGGATCCACCGTGGGGGTCGGTTCCAGGGTGGCGGTTGGGGCTGCGGTAGCGGTTGGCTCTGCCGGTGTTGCGGTGGGCGGAACCAGCGTCATTTGCACAGCGCTGAATGTTGAAGTCGGCAGACCCGGTGAAGTGGGGGCCGGGGTTGGCGTGCCGTCTGCGTAGAAGCCAAACGCTTCCTGGAGCCCCAGGTCGATTTCTTCATCGGTGACGGTGATGCCGCGTTTTTGGGCTTCGAGTTGGATAATCTTTTCATCGATCAGCCCATCCAGCACGGAACTTCCCAGTGCCTCTGCGCCATCTTTGGAGAGTTGAGTCTCAATTTGCTCCAAAGCTGAATTGAATTGCTGGCTCATGTTGGGGTCTGCACTAAACATTTGAGCCAATTGCAGGTTCTGGTTGTAATTGCCGATGAGTTGAAAACGCTGGTAGCGTACCGCATCGGTAAGTTCGCGCAGAGTGATTTCTTCACCATCGACGGTGGCAACTGTGCGGTTCATCTTTAAGACCGTCTGATCCAAAATGCCGAAAATAATGACGGCAAGGATCAGCACTGCGACGACAACCGTGCCAATGATGAGATAGCGCCGTTGTTGCCGTTCACGTTCAAGGCGGGCAACAGCTTTTTTATTGTGATGAAGGGGTTTTGGAGCAGTTTGATTCATGGCGTAACCTTGTATACGAAAATAGGGGCACAGAGACCATTGCTTTGTCTCTATGCCCCATTGCTCACAAACTTAAAAATTACCGCAGAGCATCTTCCAGGGGTTCAGAGGTGAACGGAAGCAGTGCGATATGGCGGGCGCGCTTCACCGCACCGGCGAGTTCACGCTGGTGTTTGGCGCAGGTGCCGGTCTGACGGCGAGGGCGAATTTTGCCCTCTTCGGTTACAAAACGCCGCAACATATCGACCATTTTGTAGTCGATGCTGGCGTTTTTGTCTGCACAAAACTGACAGATCTTCGGGCGGGCCATGTAGCGACGGCCGCCGCGATGATCTTGTTCTTGCATCATTTCTTCGCTCATTGTCTTACTCTCCAACTAGAACGGAAAATCGTCCTCAATTTCCTCGGGTTCCGAGGGTTCATTCGCCTGAAGGTGGTTGGAATCGCGGCGTTCGCCAAGGATCATCATTTCGCTGGCTACAATTTCGACGCTGGTGTGTTTGACACCTTCGGCATCATCCCAGCGGCGAGTTTGCAAACGACCCTCGATATAGACCTGTTGGCCCTTTGTGAGGTGCTGTTTGCAGATTTCAGCCAGGTTCCCCCAGGTAACAACATTAAACCATTCGGTCTCAGTCCGGCGTTCTCCATCGGCGGTATTCCAACTGCGGCTGGTTGCAACTGCAAACGTTGTTACCGGCCGGCCAGATGGCGTATACCGCATTTCGGGATCCCGTCCGAGATGTCCGATGATCATGACTTTGTTTAGTCCACGGCTCATGCTGGTTTTTCTCCTTATCCAACCGATAGGATGATTGAACTCCAGGCGATGATATTACGCGGCCACAGTGACCATGAACCGCATTACGGGCTCGAGGAACTGGAGATTTCGTTCCAGATCGCGAGTGAATGCAGGGGCCATCTGAGCGTTCAACAGCACATAGATACCTTCACGCTGCTTGCGGATACGATAAGCGAGGCGGCGTTTGCCCCACACGTCTACCTTATCAACAGCGCCGCCGGATTCTGTGATCCAGGCGCTTACCTTTTCGACCACAGTTTTCAAAGTGGTTTCGTCGAGGTCAGGCTGTGCAATAAAAACAACTTCATAGTTACGCATTTTGGGATTCCTCCTTTCCCTGGGATTGCGCCCGGCAGTGACCGTTGGTCTTGCCAGGGGCGGAAAGGTAGCAAGTTTAGCTTGCTTACCACGAGAATGTAGTTTAACACAGAATAAAGTTCTTGGGAAGTAAAAATGGCGTGGAACTCACGCCTTTCTTAAAGTAGGAATACTGTTCAGTAAAAAAGAAATTGGCCCTATCCCCCGGCTTCGCCGTACCCTTCCCCGTTTTTTCGGGAAGGGAAATCAGTAATTTGGGGTATGGATGGCGGAAACCGCCATCCATACCCCAAACCTCGAAGAAATGCAATGGACTTTGAGAATCCCCGCGGCGTGGAGTGCTGTATCTAGGCGTTTTTTCGACTCTTGGGCGTTTGACTGTCTTGCGCGCTGGGCTGCGCCAGCAGATGATTGACCTGCGCATTGCGATAATATTCACGGAAGGCGACAGTTTCTTTCAGGATGGTTTTTAGCTGAGTTTCGGCAGAGATTTTTTTATCCGGCTGAAGGGTTCCGCCTGCGGTGCAGCTCCATTCTTCACTGTTTCGCGCGGTAAGGGTGATGACCCCGCTGTTTTCCAGCCATTCGAGGCTGGTTGTAATGCAAACCGGCCGCTGCCCAAGGCGCGCGGCTGTCTGGGTGAGGTTGATTTTTCCGGCCTGCGTGCGCAGCGCAAATTTCACCAACCCGGCCACCTGCCGCAGCAGCAGTTCGATCTGATCTTCGGTGGTTGTTTCGGCCAGCAAAATGACGCGGGAGGGTTTGACCACGCGCAGCGCCTCCAGC
>CAZQLE010000020.1:4463-28266 GCA_964593905.1 uncultured Anaerolineaceae bacterium
TTCCAGATCAAGGTAGTGGTGGGGGCCAACTCGGCGAGCAGCGCAGCAAAGGCTTGTGCATCCGTGCGAAAATCGAGCACGGCAAAGGGGAGCCCGGTGGTCAGGTCGATGACCTTTTCTTCCAGGGGACGCGCTCCGACCCATTCAATTTGCAGTTCGGGCTGGCCGCGGTAGCTGGTAGAACGCACCTGGTAGGCCAGATCAAATTTGGCGTCGGGCAGGGGTGAGCCTGCTCCCTGCCACCAGACGACTTTAAAGATTTTTCCACTTTCGCTCTGCAAACTGAGCTGAAGGTGTTCGCCGTTTTTGCCAATCGTCGAGGTGTTCTGGATGATCAAATTGCGGTCGGCAAAGACCGGCGCAGGGTTGCCGGCGCCAAAGGGCGCCAACTGGCCGATTTGCGCCACCCACTCCAAATTCAGGTCCTCCACCTTTACCCAGGCGTCCACCGGCAGTGCTGCCACGGGGATCTCGCCGCCGGTCTGGTGCTCAATAGCGCGGTTGAGGGCGCCGCGAAAAGCGCTCAGGTTTTCATCGGCCAGCCCCAATCCGGCGGCCATCGGGTGGCCGCCAAAGTTGATCAGCAGGGCAGCGCAAGACTGGATGGCACTGGTAATGTTTACCCCCTCGATGGACCGCGCTGAACCGCGCAGCACGGCACCCGGTTTGCCGGTCAATAAAATCACCGGGTGGTGAAACAGCTCGGCCAGGCGGCTGGCAACGATACCCACAATCCCCGCCGGCCACTCGGGATGATGCAACACCAGGGCCGAGCCGTTTAGCAGGGTTGGGTCGCGTTCGATTTGGCTGAGTGCGGCGGCAAAGACCTGGTCGCACAGGTATTTGCGCTGGCTGTTCAGCGCCTCGAGCTGGGTGACCAGCAGCCGGGCGGTCTGTGTGTCTGCGGTGGTGAACAGTTCGACCATCGGGTTGGCATCACCCAGGCGGCCAATAGCGTTCAGACGCGGGGCAATTTGAAACCCGATATGCTCTTCGGATATCAAAGCCGGGTTGAGATCGGCAATGGCATACAGCTCATGGAATCCAAGCCGCCGGTTGTTGCGCAAAACCTCCAGCCCGTTTTGCACCAACCAGCGGTTATCGGCAGTGAGCAAGGCCACATCTGCAACGGTTCCCAGAGCCACCAGATCCAGAAATTGCTCCAGTTCAGCGCTGCGTTTTTTGCGGCGAAAGAGTTCTTTGACCAGTTGAAATGCAGCGCCCACACCGCACAGCGGGCGCAGCGGGTGTCGTTCGGGCAGACGCTGGGGGTTAACCACTGCGAGCGCGTCGGGCAGCGTTTCGGCGAGGGTGTGGTGGTCGGTGATGATGGTGGGAATGCTGCGCCGGGCAGCAAAGGTCACCGACTCATGCGCGCTGATGCCGGTGTCACAGGTGAGCAGCAATTGAACACCAGTCTTGAGAAAGTTCTCCAGCGCCGGCAGTGCGATGCCGTGTGAATCTCTGGCGCGGATGGGAATGTAATAGGCAACGTTCGCATTGAGCAGGCGTAGCGCGCTGACCAGCAGTGCAGTGGCGGTCTGCCCATCAACATCAAAATCACCCCAGACACCAATTTTTAGCCCGTTGCCGATGGCTTTTTCAAGTTCATCTGCGGCGCGCCCAAGATCGGGCAGGTTAAGCGGATCGGCAGGGAGATAGACAGCCGGGTTGATAAACGCCCGGGCGTCAGATGGCGAGGTGATTCCCCGGCGCGCGAGCAGTTCGGCTGTCAGAGGCGTCCCGGTGACCTCCAGTAGTTCCGGCGGAACTTCCACCGGCTGCGGTTCGATCCAGAGCGGTCGGGCGGGTTTCAAAAGCTGATCTCTCCGATCTGATCCAGGTCCAGGTTTAAGGCGCCCGGCCCGGTTTCGGAGGAGTCTTCATCCTGGTCCTGCCAGTTCCCGCTATTGGACCCGCGGTTGCACAGGGAGCGGTAATTGCAGAAGCGACAGCGTTTTTCCTCGGCGGTCAGGCTGAACTGGCCTTCGGATAAATGCTGGATCTCGGTGGTTAATTTTTCAAAGTAGCGGGCATCCTCATCCAGGAGTTTTTGCGTATAGTCGAATATCAGGGTGTGTTGTGGAAAATTGGGGAACCAGTAGACCATCTGGATATGCGTCGGGTCGATGGTCTGCCCCTGGTTCAGATGGCTGCCAGCCAAACTTAACAGATAACAATACAAGCGGGTCTGCACCCGACGACGGTAGGCTGACTTTTGGGGCGGGCGCTGGCTGGTTTTCCAGTCCAGAATGGTGGCTTTGCCACCCGGCTCAACGGCGATAAGGTCATAGGTTGCCGTCAGACGAAATTTGTTGAAAGCGGCGTTCAAAGTGTATTCGGCGTATCGCCGGGCAGGCAACTGCTCCAACCAACCAGCGCTGATAAACTGCTCCCACCACAGGCGGATTTCATCATCCACCGCATCTGCCAGCAGGTCGGCCGGCACACCGGCGGCGGCCTGCTGCACCAGGGTGTGAAAGCGCTGCCCGGCGAGCATATGGTGCTCGCGTTCAAGCGCGGGTTCGGTCTCCAGCGCGGGGTAGGCCAGCCGGTAGAGATATTTCAGCTCAAAGCGGCGGGGACAATCGAGATAATCTTGCAAGCTGGACTGGCTGAAAGCGAAGCCATCAGGAAGCGGCATGTCTTTCCTCCCAATAGGTGCGCAGCGCAACCAGGGGCAGCGCTTCGGTATTTTCTTTTCTGCGCCCGGTATTCCAGGTGACGGTGAGTTCCTGCCTGGCGCGGGTGATGCCCACGTATAAAAGTCGCAGCCGTTCGGCCGCGTAATCTTCGCGGGCCTGCTGTGAATAAAAGCCGGTCTCCAGATACATGGCGGTTGGGTCAGAGCCAAACAAGGCTTTGAGTTTGCCGACGATCTCGGCCTGAAGGTTGAGGTTGTTCTTTAGATAATATTTTTCAGAGATGAAACCATCGCCGGGAACCGCCGAGGGAAAATCGTAATTGCTGACCGAGGTCAGGTAGACCCGGTCCCATTCCAGGCCCTTGGCCTTGTGCATGGTGCTGAGGATGACCACGCCTTGATCTTGATCGGGGTTATAGCCGCTGCGTTCGTCCAAAAACGCGTCAAAACCGCGCTGGGTGCGGGCCATTTCTTCCAGTTCCAGCAGAAATTCAGGAAGCTGCCAGTCGGGATGGACGCGGCCGGCGTGATTCAGAACCGAGGCAATTTTATGCGCCAATGCCAGATCGGTGGGGTCTTGAAACAGACGGTTGGAAATGGTGATGATCAACTGATCGACCGGCAAGACGGCCGCAGCCTGCCATTCACGCAGGAGCGTGCGGTAATCGGTTAATATCTGCGCGCCTTCTTGATTGATTTCGGGGATTATTTTTTGCAGCCAGTCATTATCGGGCCGGGGCCAGAGGAACTCTTCGGGGCGGTCGCAGTGGTTAAGTGCCAGACCCGCCGCTTGAATGGCTGCGGCCCAGTCGGGGTTGGGTTTGGAAAGAAAAATAGCCTGAAAGGTTTCTTGCAAACTCTTCTTGCTATGCGGCTCAATCAGGCCGTGTAAAATTTTGGCGAGCATGTCGGCCGATTCTCTGGCTGCCAGGTTGGCGGAGAGCATTTCTTTGTAGGAGATCTTCTTCTCTTCAAAAGATGCAATCAATTTGTCTGCGCGGTCACGCCGGGGCAGCAAGATGGCTACGGTTTTATCAGGGTTGGTTTTCAACCAGGCTTCCACCGAGCGCACGATATCGTCCAGCTCTTTGTCAGCATCGTAGGATCTGGCGATAAACCGCAGCCCGGCAGGTTGATCGGGCGGGTTGGTTTCACCCGAGTTGGGGTCAACCGCCAAAATTTCGGCATGGGTCAACGCATCGCGCAGCGCAACGTTGGGGTGGTGGCTGCGTGTCCATTGCACCAGGTAATTGGCGGCTTCCATGATGCTGAGCGTGGAGCGGCTTGATTCGGGCAGGGTTAGTGAAACAACACCCGGTTCGCGGATAAAATTGAGCAGGTATCTGGGGCTGGCGGTGGTGAAGGTCTCGTAAATGGCCTGGTTGGGGTCGCCCACGCGCACCCAGTTGCCATTTTCTCCAGCCAGCAGCCGCAAAATCTCTTCCTGCAGCCGGCTGGAATCCTGGGCTTCATCTTCCAGAATAAACGGCCAGCGGTGCTGCAGGCGGGCCAGATATTCCGGGTCCATGCGCAGCGCGGTCAGCGCCATCGAGATCAGGTCGTCAAAGTCAACCGCGCTGCGGTAAATTAAGGCGCGCTGGTAATCTTGATAAACCTGCCAGCCCATTTCGAGCAGTTCGTCGTGGATATCGCCCTGGTCCAGGCGGCGGCGGATTTCTTCGGGCTGGGCCTGCAAATCTTTGGCCTGCCGGATAAACGCGCCATTAACTTTAAGCAGCCAATCGGCCAGGTCTTTGACAATTTTGGGGTCTCGAAACGGGTCTTTGTCTTCGCGGAACCAGCTTAGAATCACCTCGGCATGGCTGCGCTGCCAGGAATTGACCGCCGAGCGCAAAATCTCATTGATTTCGCGCTCATCGATAATCTGGAATTCATTGGGCAGACCAACCAGATCGGGCCGTTCACGGACAATATCATGCGCCAGGCCGTGCAGGGTGCGGACCCGAAAGCCAAAGCCGGGCAAGAGCCCCCGTTCCTGGATCCACTGATTGATTTTCTGTGAAAAATTATCCACGGCGGCGTTTACCAGGGTAACCACCAACACTTCCTGGTCATCTCGAAAATCGTTTTCGGCGATGAGCTTGGCCGCGAGATGCGAAAGGGTAAAGGTCTTTCCGCTGCCGGGCACCGCGGCAATGCCCATTTTTCCGCGCTGGTATTGCATGATCTCTTTTTGGGCTGGGCGGAAATTAAGCAAGGATCACCTCGCTGTTGTGGGGATAGCGCCGCAAGAGCGATTGCAGCGCCATGAGGAGCGGCCCGCGCTGCTCTTCACCACCCTCGTTGACCGTGACGCCGGTGAGAATGATCTTCTCGTGGCAGCGCAGCACCAGCCCATTGATTAAGCGCATCAAGGACTGCTGGTTGACCTGGTATTCGTGCACATCGCCCCAGCGTGTACCCCGTAACCAGCGGCGGCTTAAGACATAGGGATGGGTCAGCGGTTGGTTCAGCCGCTCCCACCAGCCGGAAGAGCCGATATCCAACCAGAACTGCACTCTGGCGCTGCGGTTGCCCATTAAAAAGGTGTTGGCCGGGGCGATCAGCACCGCGTTTTCATCCGAATCTTCCCAGGGCTGAAGATATTGTGCCGCCACAATGCCCTGCGCCAACAGCTCGACATATTCCCGGCCGGTTTGCTGTGTATCCAACGCCCCATAAGAGCTGGCAACCCGGCGGAATTTTTGGACCGATTCAATCAATCGGGCGCAGATGGAGGCTGTTTCAAAATTCTGATGAAATCCAAAACCGGGCTGTGAAAGAAGCTCGCCAAAAATCCGGCTCATAAAGACATCCAGGGGTTCAGGCTCGTGTTCGCGATACGCCTCCAACCAGAGCCGCAGTTGGTCATAGGCTCCGCCAAAGTGGTAGGTGATGCGCTCCTGCGGAGCAGGCTGAATGGTTTCAAAGGGGGTTAGTTGAATGCCGTTTTTGCCGGAACGGAATACCATCTGGGCCAGCAAATCGGCGCGGACCAGATCCATATCTTGAATGCACTGCGTGAGGGTGCGTCGAAAATCAAAGCGGGAAGGTTTACTGCCCCACTGCGGGTGCGCCAACAGTCCCAGGGTGATCAACGCCCGCGCTGCCGGCTCGTCGCGCAGGCTGCGTGAAGGGCGGTGGGTGCGGGCGGGGATGCCGAGACCGGTCAGGCGGTTGTGCAGTGAAAACCGCAGCGCATCTGAAAGATAAGGGGCCAGAATGACAATTTCTGCGGGCTCATGGTGGGCCTCACTGACCAGCGCGCGCACCTGTTCACATACCCAGTCGACGCTTTGCGGGGTGTATTTTTCAAAGTGGATTCGGACAGCGGAAGAGAACGAAATGGGTGTTTCTTCCTCACTCTGTCTTGAAATGACCTGCTCCAGCCCGGTCTTGAAATCGAGTAACTCTTGTGAAGTGACAAAAGATTCGTTGAACTGAATCACTTCCGAGCCGGTTTCGGTGAATTTTGCAGCAGATTCGGGGTCGGCGCCCAGAAAGGTACGAAAACCACCTGCCTGGTCCACAATGAGACAGGATGAATCAAAATGGGGCAGCCATTCCTGCAGCATGTCGTGGATGATGGGAACATCTTCTTCCAGGTTATCAAAAATCAGGTGGCGATAGCGGTGGATCAGATATTCTTTGCACAGCAGGGTATGCCATAAATAGCGGGAAAACAGCTCTATTTGCAGCGAGTAATCCAGCAGGTTGTTTTCAAGACAATTATTGCGAAACTGCGAGGCAGCCTCTTGCACATCATCATACACCCTCAGCCGTGCGGGTTCTCCGGTCCAGGCTTCTTTGAGCCGCTCCCCAATTTCGGTATGTGGAAAACCGGAATTGGCGGCTTTGTTGAGGTTATCCAAAATTTGGCCCAACAACCTGCCGCGATCCAGGCGGACTGTATCAAAGGCACCTTTGGCCAGCATGGGATCGATGATGCGTGCCATAAAGAACTGGGCAGTTTCAAGGGTTAAAAACACCGGAGGATCTTTGGGGCGCTGGAAACCAGCCTGGGAGGAAATGAGCGGCCAGAAAAGGCGGATCATGCGCTGCCCCAGACCGCCCATTGTGGCGATATCAATCGGGCTGCCGGCTGGCAGAGACAGATCGGCGGCGGCGCGATGATAGGGGCCCGCCAGGGTTCGCTGCGGAACCAGCACCAGGATCTGGTCGCCGGGGATGCCGCTGAGCAGCATTTGCTGCAGGCGGGCTGCGGCTGCGGTGGTTTTGCCGGTGCCGGCAAAGCCGAAAAGGAGCAGGTGATTATTAAACGGCGGCCGGCAGGTATGCAGTTGTTCGGCGGTTAGCACGGCAGGCATCTCGTTCATCTGGGTATGGCTAGGCTTGCGCAGCAATATAATGGAGCAATTCTCGGGCTAAAAGCGTATCGTCTTTGGCACGGTGAGAATTGGGGATGGTGATTTTGGCGCTGCGACCGGCGTTATCCAGCGAAAACAGGCGGTATGATCCGGGGCGTGACCCCGATTCTCCGCGGTATTCGGCATACAATTTCATGATGCAAAACATCTTCAGTTGATCCTGCCAGCGAAAGCCGTACTGGACGAGGGACTGCTGTAACATGCGCAAATCAAAATCTGCGTTGTAGGTGGCTACCACACGGCCGTAGAGATGGCCGCGGATGGTGGGCCAGAGGGTTGGAAAGGGCGGGGCTTTGGCGACCATCTCATTGGTGATATGGTGGATGGCCATCGCCTCTGCGGGGATGGGTTTTCGGGGACGCACCAGGGTATCCAGTAAAATAGCACCGTCTGCATCCACAATGGTGATTTCAACAATTTCGGCGGTGCGGTCGGTGCCCGTGGTTTCGGTATCAATGTACACCGGTTTTTGGTCCACCGCAAGCCGGGCCGATTGAACTGCCCGCTGCCGACTGGTTAAGGGTATGGCCATCGTGTTGTCTCCCTGATCTTATGGTATGTTATTCCAATAAGCCAACTCATCCAAACCCACGCTCAACCCACCGGAAAAGCCAGCGGTGAACATTCCAAAATAGCCGCTTTTTGAAGAACCATCTGTGATGGTTTGAATTTCTTTGCCGTTGATAAATAATTTATAACTTTCGCCTTTGGCCAGAATGCCCATTCTTAAGGTCTGGTTTGCCCCGGCGGCAAGAACCTCGGGCGGAAGCTGCGTGGGTGGAAGAAGCGAGGTCGGGGTCTCATTCCCATTTGCGGAGGAGAAAAACACCTTTGCATCACAGGTAAGGCCGTAATAGTAGCCCTTTCCGCTTTCATAATCTGGTGTGCGAATAACCAACCCGTAGGCGTCGTTTCCGCTGCAGGAGTTGATCTGGAATTTTCCTTCCAGGTAAAAATCGGTTAGAGAAGGCGGGCGAACACGCCAACTGCGCCAACCGCCGGTGCCCGCGCTTTGAAACATGAGCATACCGTTATTCATGAATATTTTTACCTGCCCGTCATCGTAGCCATCATCCCCAATGCCAAATCCTTTCCCATTTTCCAGAGTGTCTTTGGCAGTCGGGTTTCCCAGCGATAGGGCTGGGTCGCCGGGGATGGGCGTGGCGGTTGGGCTGGATTGGGTTGTTTGCGTGGGTTGTGCAGCCGGAGTGGATGAAGGCAGCAGGACGGTTGGCGTGTGTGTAGGAACCGCCTCGAGCGTTTGGGCGACAATTGTTGCCACCTGTGCATCTGCTGTGGGGGTAGAATTTGCACGCGGTAAGTTACAGCCGGCCAAAAAAAGGCAGGCTGTAACAAAACCAAAGATTATTTGCGTTAAACTACGGCTAATCAATCTTGTTTTTGCTCCGATAATTTATTGGACTCGAATTGACCAGGTGACCAGACATAACTGTGATGAGCCGGAGGTTAATGCCCAGGTTGAGACATAGGTACCGGGATCGCGGGGGGCAAGCATATCAATGACGAATTCGACCGAGCCGCCATTATTAACATCTTTTGCCACATCCATTACATCGGTATTGGTCTGGAATTTTGTGCCGCTGACAAAACGAAAATCGACGCTGTCGTTATCCCAGGTCGAACCGCTGATATTTTCCAGTTTGACCCGGCCGTCAAAATCACCGCCGGCGGGGAAGGTGTATCCCCATGCAGGAGACTGACTGGCGATTTTGCAGATTGTTGGAACCGTCACTGCCGGTGGAAGCGTTGCGCGGATTGTGGCTGTGGGTGCCAGCGTAACCAGGGTGGGGATGATCTGCGGCACGCTCTGCTCTGTGGTGGCGGGTGTGGCCGTATTCACCACCTCGGGTGTTGGTGAAGCCGCCAGCGGTGTTGCCGTGGCTGGCTCAGCGGTGGGCAGCGCCATTTGCGTTTGGAGAACGCCAGCCTGAACTGTGGCGGCTGCTTCTGTCTGTACCGCGCCGAGGGTGGCGGTGATGGCTGCCGAAATATCGGGCGTGGGTTGTGCTTCAGGAAGTACCCCACAGCCGGAAATTGCCAGAGTGAGGAGGGTAATCAAGATGACCCAGGTTTTATATTTCATATGCATGGTGATGCTCCTTATTCAGTTTTAGTTCTCGCACCATGGGCAAAATAACATATACCCACTCAGTATACATTTTTTCCTGAAGGGTGCAAGTTGACTTTGATGGACTCAATCGAATCTTTGCAGATTGGCCGTGCAAAAAGTCTTCATATTAACATTCTAACGCCAAACGCGGCATTTTTGTTCCGAACGAACGGTTAAATTTGAATTGCGATGGAGAAAGAAAAATTTTAACGCCCTGCACCACTCATGGATTGGGATCGGATTTGGTTTGAAAGCGGTTAAATTGGATTTCAAATAGATTGGCATAAAGCCCCTGCTGGCTTAACAGGCTGTTGTGGCTGCCCTGCTCAACAATTCGGCCCCGATCCAATACCAGAATTTGATCTGCGTTGAGAATGGTGCTTAATCGGTGGGCGATGACCACAGAGGTGCGGCCCTGCATGACGTTTTGCAGCGCCTGTTGGATCAGTGCTTCCGATTCGCTGTCCAAATGACTGGTGGCTTCATCCAGAATGATGACGCGCGGGTTTTTGAGGATGACCCGTGCGATGGAGATGCGCTGTTTTTCGCCGCCGCTCAGCCGGTAGCCCCGTTCACCCACGATGGTGTTGTACCCTTCGGGCAGGGCGCTGATGAAATCGTGAATGTTGGCTGCGCGGCAAGCGTTTTCGATCTCGGTCTGGGTTGCGGTGGGATGTGCGTAGAGCAGATTCATACGGATGGTATCGTGGAAGAGATGGGTCTCCTGGGTGACCATCCCGATCGACGCCATCAAAGATTCCAGTTGAATATCTCTGAGATCAATGCCACCCCACAATATTCGGCCCTGGTTGGGGTCATAAAGTCGGGGAATTAAATAGGTGAGGGTTGTTTTTCCGGCCCCGCTGGGGCCAACCAGCGCCACCAGTTCGCCCGGGCGGATGGTGAAATTGATCTCTTCCAGCGTTGTTTCGCGGGCCTGGGTCAAATTGGCCGGTTCTTCCTGCAGGTTGGCGTCTTTTTTGGCTGAAAATACGGGCTTTTCAGAATCGATTTGACCGAAGCGGGCTACGTGACTGAGACCGCCCTCATCGTCGTAATGAAAGCTGACATTTTCAAACACAATTGGGGCCGGGGCTTCGGGGATGGGCAGGGCATCAGGTTTTTCTTCAATTTCAACCGGCAGGTCAATTACTTCAAATACGCGTTCAAAGCTGACCATCGAGGTGGAAAACTCCACCGGAGCATTGGCCAACCCCTGCAACGAGCCGTATAAACTGGCGAGATAAGACCCGAAACTGACGATTGTTCCCACGGTAAAGCCGCCCTGGATGGTTAAATATCCACCCAACCCGAAAATCAGTGCGGTGCCGACCGCGCTCACCAGCCCGATGATGGCAAAAAGGTGCTGCCGGTCAGGGCGCGGGTGATGCCCAGGTCGTGAACTTTTCGCGCACGGTCTTTGAAGCGATCGACCTCATTGTTGTTCTGATTAAAAATTTTCACCATTAATGCGCCGCCGATATTGAGGGTCTCGTTCATCAGCGCGTTCATTTCGGCGTTATAGACCATGTGTTGGCGCGCATTTTCGCGCAAGCGATAGCCCAACTTTTTAGCGGCTACAATAAACAGCGGCAAGACCACCACGCTGATGACTGTCAACCGCCATTCGAGGTTGAGCATGACGATTAATACGACGACGCCCTGAATGGTCTGGGTGATGATGTTGACGATGGTATTGGAAATTGCGTTTTGGGCGCCGATCACATCATTATTCAGGCGGCTCATCAATTCGCCGGCGCGGGTGTGGGTGAAAAAGCGTAGTGACATTTGCTGCAACCGGCGGTAAAGCGCAACGCGCAAATCAAAAATCACGCCTTCACCAATGGTGGCGTTGAGCTTGCGCTGTAAAACGTTGAGCAGTCCGCTGACGATTGGAATGACCAGCAGCCCGGTCACCAGCAGACCGAGCAATTTCAAGTCTTTTTGAGGAATGGCCACGTCAATTAACTGGCGCAAAATAAGCGGGGTGATTAATGTCAACCCGGCCGTGATTAGAATTAAAGCCAGCAGCGCAGCGATTTTTCCGCGATATGGTTTTGCCTGAGATAAGACGCGCAACAATAATGAGCGCGTTATTTGAGGTTTTTCATCTGACGATGAGATAAAACTGAACCAGCCGCTTCCATGTATGCCCATACGAATATTTTCCTTCCGCTATTTGCAACGGATCTCTGATTGTTTGCCCTAATTCTAAATCGGAATGGAAGAAAAACCAGGGTTGATCTTTTACGGATTGGGCGGGTTCAGAAAGCCATACACCACCTGTGAAAGGCGCGCCAAAAGGCGGTTGCCGTTGTCGAACACCAGGTTGATGGGGTGGTGGGTGTATATGGTCAAAATGTACGGCCGGGCGGGGGCGTAAACGATGGCGGTGTCGCTCATGGTGTGCAACAGCCCATCCGCTTCTTCGATCCAACCATGTTTGTGGGCTACTCGGGTGCCATCGGGCAAACCGGCGGTAATCAGGTAGGGCAGCCGGTCACTGACCAAAAGCTCGACCATGCGCTGGCATTCAGCCGGGGTGATTTCTGCTGCGAAGGTTGCGGCCAGCGGTCCGCTGCCCGATTCGGCGCACTGATAGATGGCGTGCATTAAAAACGCCATTTCTGCCGGCGTGGTCTGGTTGTACAGGTCGGGTTGCAAATTGATATCGCTGCGCAGGTTGGCCGGGGTCTCAATCTTCTGCAAGAGCGGTGCGCCCATGTAGAAATAACCGGCCAAAAAGGTGTTCTCCAACCCAAGTTTGCGCATATCGGCGGTGACTTCCAGCGGGCCCAGGTTGCCGCCCATGATATTTTGCATCAGCCAGTCGGCGGGGTCATTTTCAGAAACCGAGATCATCTGTTCCAGTTTGAGGCTGACATCTGGGTTGCCGGGTTCTTCGCTGCGGCGAAAGGTGGAGATCATAATGGGGATCTTGATCGTGCTTGCAGCGGTGAAGGCAATATCCGTCGGGATGTCTTGCCCATTTTGGCGGGCAAAGTGCAGTTGCTGGCCGGTTTGCGGATCGATCAACACAAGTTCAATCAGCGTTTCGCGGTCAAGCAGGTCGATGTTTTGCTGCAACTGGATCTTAAGGTTTTGCCATTCGGGCGGCGGTGCGGCTTCGTCGCTCACCGTGAGGGTGGTCTGGCGCTGGGAGGTGGATTGCAGTGCAGCGACGATGGACGAGACCGAAGCGGCCACATCCATGCGATAACCCGCCTGACCGGGCTTAAAACCGACCCCACCCGCTTCGGGTATGGCGGCGGTGGCGGGCTGGTCATAGCGCGGGGCGATCTGCGTGAGCAGATATTGTTTGATACCCTCGGGCGATTGCATAAAGGCGGGCGTGATCAGCACCGGGGTGGTTTGCGATTGGTTCCAGAGATAGCACCAAAATTGTTGCAGGCTGCCCTGCCTGGCGCTCTGCTGCGCGAGCTGGTTTTTGAGCGCCTCGGCATCTGGCCTAAAACCCAGTTCGGAAGGCGAAACCTGGATGATAGCCCCACGATAGTGTAATTCGATGGGCGCGGTATAGATGGCGGTCACGCGTTCAACAGCCTGTTGAACCGTCAACCCGGCCACGGGGATATCGCCAACTTGCGAGCCTGAAGGCAGCGGCCCTGTTTCGGCGGCGAACTGTTTATAGGTGACAAAACCGACGATGGCGGCCAGTAACAAAAAAGCCGCTGCGAGGGCACGTAAACCGAGGATAAGAGATTTTGATTTCATGGACGAATGTTCGATTTTTTAAGGGTTCTCGAAGCAATTTTACCAGAGATTGGTTTATAATCCTGGCTTGCAGGGGTTAAAAAATCGATCCCCAGTCTGATCTTGTGATGGAGGAAGCTTTGAGCCGCGTGATTAACCCTGACAGTATTGGAAAAGAGCGAACCCGGTTGACAAAGTCGGTTGTGCTGGCTTTGCGTGAATTAATGCGCCAGAGCGAACCCGACCAGGCCAGCCGTGACCTGGCCGCCTACATTGCCCTGGCACTGGCTGAAATTCATGCCACGGTGGATGTCTCGGTGGCCGCCTGGGAGAAGCGTGGCTACTGGGTGAAGGCTGACCGTTTTAGAATGGATTGGGAATGGACTCAGTTTAGTGCGCAAAAAATGCGTGAGGCAGTTTTGAAGGAAGACTGGCCGGCAATTGCCATGACCGCCGTGCAGGTGGGGCAAAAAATGATGAATGTGGATGTGCCGGCGCGTCACCACCTGGGAACCCCATGGGTGGGCGCCTGGAATCAACTTAAGGAAACCCATTAACAGGTGAATAATTCATGACTCTTTATGCCGAGAATATCGCAAAAACATTAAACCTTCGTACCCATCAGGTCTCAGCGACCATTGAACTGTTCGAAGGTGGGAATACCGTACCATTTATTGCCCGTTATCGAAAAGAAGCCACCGGTACACTGGACGAAGAACAAATCAGGCAGGTGCAGGCCGAATGGGAACGGCTGAAAGCACTGGATGAGCGCCGGGAGACCATTTTGACCTCAATTGAAGAGCAGGGCAAAATGACTGATGAGCTGCGGACGCAAATTTTGGCCGCAGATACGATGACGGTTTTGGAAGATCTTTACCTGCCTTATAAACCCAAGCGGCGGACGCGCGCCAGTATTGCGCGTGAAAAAGGGTTGCAGGGTCTAGCAGATTTGATTCTAACCCAGGTTAAGAGCCAGAAGGCGGCTGAGGAACTGGCCGCGCCTTATCTGAACGAACAGGTTGAGGCGATTGAAGATGCCCTGGCCGGAGCGCGCGATATTGTGGCCGAAACCATCAGCGACCACCCCGAAATTCGCGGCGGCACGCGTCAGAAGGGCATTCAGTGGGGCACGCTGACCTGCGGTCAGATTGAAGGCGCCAAAGATGAACGTGGCGTTTACCAGCTATATTATCAATATGAGGGCCGGGTGGACCGGCTGCGCCCGCATCAGGTGCTGGCGATTAATCGCGGTGAAGAAGAGAAGGTACTCAAGGTGCAGACCGCCGTGCAGGAACGCGACTGGCGGGGTGTGATTGCGGGGGTATTCCCGACAGATATGCGCTCACCCTTTCATGATGACCTGGCTGAGGCGATTGATGATGCGGCTGAACGGCTGCTGCTGCCGGCCATTGACCGGGATGTGCGCCGTGAACTGTCGGGGCAGGCTGAAAAGCACGCCATCAGCGTGTTTGCCACCAACCTGCGCGCGCTGCTAAGCCAGCCGCCGTTGGAAGGGCATGTCGTCATGGGGTTGGACCCAGGGTTCCGTACCGGCTGCAAGGTGGCGATTGTGGATGCCACCGGAAAACTACTGGATACGACCACGATCTACCCGCACGAGCCGCAAAAAAAATGGAAAGAAACCCTGGCTCAACTGCGTGTGCTGGTTGAAAAATATCATGTCACCCTGATCTCGATTGGGAATGGCACTGCATCGCGCGAAACCGAACAACTGGCAGCTGAATTGATTCACAGCATGGGTGGGGATTTGCGATATTTGATCACCAATGAGGCCGGCGCAAGTGTTTATTCGGCCAGCCCGCTGGCGCGCGCTGAAATGCCGCAGTTGGATGTCAGCCTGCGCGGAGCGGTTTCGATTGCCCGCCGGGTGCAGGACCCATTGGCTGAACTGGTCAAAATTGATCCCAAGTCGATTGGAGTGGGTATGTACCAGCATGATGTCAACCAGACCGAGTTGACCCAGGCGCTGGATACGGTGATCGAAAGCGTGGTCAACAGCGTGGGTGTCGAGGTGAATACGGCATCACCGGCTCTGTTGACGCATGTTTCTGGCATTGGCCCCAAACTGGCCGAGCGGATTGTGGCCTATCGCGATGAGAACGGCCCTTTTAAGAACCGGCAGGCATTGAAAAAGGTCAGCGGGCTGGGGGCCAAGGCATTTGAGCAATCGGCCGGCTTTTTACGGATTCGCAATGGCGATCATCCGTTGGATGCCAGCGCGATTCACCCTGAAAGTTATGCCGCAGCGCTTAAGGTAATGGAAAAAGCGGGTATTCAGATGGAAATGCCCGTGGAAGAAAAGCGCAGGCAAACAGAAGCACTTAAGAAACAGCAGCCGGTGCAAAAGATTGCCGAAGAAATTGGCGTGGGGGTGCCGACGTTGAATGACATCTTTGAACAACTGCTGCGGCCCGGCCGCGACCCGCGCAAAGATGCGCCCGCCCCAATTTTGCGCAGCGATGTGCTTTCGATGGATGATCTGCTGCCGGGAATGCGCCTGAAGGGCACAGTGCGCAATGTGGTGGATTTCGGGTCGTTTGTGGATATCGGCGTCAAGCAAGATGGTCTGTTGCACCGTACCCAGGTGCCATTTGGAACAGTGCTGCAGGTGGGTGATATCATTGACGTGGAAATTAAGAGCGTTGAAAAAGAACGCGGCCGTATTTCTTTAGTCTGGGTTCAGGATTAACCTTGGAAAACATCAGCAGCCCCAATCAAGAATTTGTGGCGCCGCGGCGGTATGTTACCGACCGGCGTGGCCCACTGCGGTGGATTGTTTCGCACAGCGTGCGAAACTGGCACTTCCTGTTGTTGGGCTTGATTGGGGCTGCTGGAAACGCCATTCTGGCGGCGGTCAGCCCGATTTATATTGGCCGTGCTTTTACGCTGTTGAGCGGGGAGGCCCCGGATATGCGTCTTCTGGGGCGGTTTGCACTGATCATTATGATCACTCAGGCCACCCGCGCAGTGTTGCAGTGGGGGCGCGGCATTGGTTTTGAAATGACCGCCCAGCGTGTTGAGCGCGATATTCGGGATGAGATTTTTACCAGCCTGATCGGTAAAAGCATGACCTTTCACAGCCTGCAGCCGGTGGGTGACACAATGGCACGGGCGACCAATGATGTGCGTGAAATTAATTATCTATTCAGCCCCGGTTTGAATATGGTGATCGGGTCGTTGAATTTTTTGATAATGCCCGTTTTGCTGTCTCCGCGCTACCACCCCAGCTTAATCGCAACACCGCTGATTTTTGTCTTCCTGTATTTTTTCTCTTTGTGGCGGTATATCAAACAGCTATCGCCCATCACCGATGAAGTCCGCCAGGCATTTGGCGGATTGAGCACCCGCTTATCTGAAGCGCTGGATGGCATTGAAACGGTGAAAGCGACTGCGCAGGAAGCGCAGGAAAAGACCCGCTTTTTTACCAAGGCTGGCCGGTATCGCACTGCTGAAGTAAAACGCGGTGATGTTGAGGCTAAATACTGGCCCATGCTGCTGTTTAATATTGCGATTGCGGTGGGGCTTTTGCATGCTTCACTTTTATATATTCAGGGTGCAATTCAATTGGGCGATGTGGTGGCCTATTTTGGTTTGCTGCTGCTGCTTGATTTCCCGACTTTTGTTTCCTTGTGGGCTTATTCGCAAATTGCTTCCGGCACAGCAGGTGCGCGAAGAATTCTGGAGATCTTGAATCGTGAAGATAATCTGGATCAAAACAAGGATGGTTATCGGCAGCCCGTAAAGGGTGGGGTGCAGTTTGAGGGGGTGACTTTTGCTTACCCCAACTCTGACGCTTCGCTGCGTGAAGTAAACTTCACGGTTAAACCGGGGCAGACGGTGGCCCTGGTGGGGCAAACCGGCTCGGGCAAAACGACCCTGACCCGGCTGATCAACCGCACCTATGATGTGTCTCAGGGTCAGGTGCGGGTGGATGGCGTGGATGTGCGTGACTGGAATCTGGAAATGCTGCGCAGGAGCGTTTCGATCATCGAGCAGGACATTTTCCTTTTCTCGCGTTCGATTCGGGAAAATATTGCCTTTGGCAACCCGGCAGCCACGGCCGAGGAAATTTATCAGGCCGCCCGCATGGCGCAGGCCGAGGAATTTATTCTAAATTTTAAAGACGGCTATGACACGGTGATCGGTGAACGCGGGGTGATGCTTTCGGGCGGGCAGCGCCAGCGGATTGCCCTGGCACGGGCCTTTTTAACCCAGCCGGCTATTTTGATTCTGGACGATTCGACCAGTGCCATCGACAGCAACACCGAGGATAATATCCAGCGTGCCATTTATGCTGCGGCCAAAGGCAGAACCACGTTTATCATCACCCACCGCCTCTCGCAGATTCGCTGGGCGGATGTGATTGTTGTGCTGCGGCAGGGGCGCATTGCGGCCAGTGGCTCGCATGAAGCGTTGATGAAATCTTCTGAGGCGTATCGCCGAATTTTTAGTGAAGGACAGGGTGAAGAATGAGTATTTTTGATGGTCTGGAAATTGAGGCATACGACCGCAAATATTCTGAAATTGCCCTGGCGAAACGAATTTTGCATTATTTTCGCTCGTTTCGGTTTCAAATTGCCGGCTCTGCGGTGATGATGTTGATCATTTCAGGCATTGCGGCTTTGTTTCCGGTGATTGTATCGCGCGGGGTGGATGCGCTGGCGAATAACCGTCAGGCAGAGACGGCCTACCAACTCGCGCTGGTGATTTTTAGCCTGGGCGTTTTGCGCTGGGTTGCCAACTGGATGCGCCGGCGTTGGATGGCGCGTGCCATTGCCGGGGTGGTGTTGGGGTTGGCGACGGACGCTTTCCATGCTTCGATGGAACATGACCTGTCGTTTCATGATGAATTTTCCTCGGGCAAGCTGCAATCTCGCATCACCAGCGACACCCGCGATTTTGGCGGGCTCATCGAGGTGGTTACCGACGTGAGTTCGCAGTTTATTGAAGCGATTGTGCTGGGCGTGGTTTTGGTGAATATTCAATGGCGGCTAGCAATCTATATTTTTGCCCTGATGCCGCTCATTTTTGGCTTTGCCATTGTGTATCGGAAAATTGCGCGCAAAGTGACCCGCGAGGGAATGCAGGCCATGGCAGGCGTGAATGCAACCGTCAAAGAGACGGTCAGCGGGATTGCGGTGGCTAAAAACTTTCGCCAGGAAGCCGGAATTTATCAGGAATTTGAAGCTGCCAACCGGTTATCCTACCGGGTGAATGTGCGGCGCGGCATTGCGCTTTCGGTGGTCTTTCCAATTTTAAATGGCATCAGTGGGGTGGCGGTAGCTCTGCTGCTGTATGTTGGCGGAATGAATGTGGTGGGCGGGGTGGTTAGCGTGGGGGCGTGGTATCTATTTTTGCTCAGTGTGGATAGTTTTCTCTACCCGATGTTGAGCTTATCATCCTTTATGACCCAGATTCAGGGTGGGCTGTCGGCTGCTGAGCGTGTTTTTGCTCTGGTGGATGCCCCACACAGTGTGGTTCAAAATGGGCATGAAACGCTGGAAAATATCAAAGGCGAGATTGAGTTCCGCAATGTCAATTTCTGGTACCGCAATCGGGAAGTCATCCTGAAGGATTTCAATCTGCATATCCAACCGGGTGAGACAATTGCCCTGGTGGGTCATACCGGGGCGGGCAAATCATCGATCGTGAAATTGATCGAGCGTTTTTACGAGTTTCAATCCGGCCAGATTCTGGTGGATGGCAAGGATATTCGCCAGTTTGATTTGACCGCCTACCGCTCACAGTTTGGAATTGTGACCCAGACGCCGTTTTTGTTCTCTGGCTCTGTGGCTGAAAATATTCGCTATGCACGTAATGTAGCCAGCGACGATGAGATTCTGGCGATGGCGCGCAAGGTGGGCAATGGCGAGTGGTTGGAGACACTGCCGCAAGGTCTGGAAACCGAGGCAGGCGAGCGCGGCGCGCAGCTTTCCATGGGTCAGCGGCAGTTGGTGGCGTTGATGCGGGTGCTGGTGCAGCGCCCGGCGATCTTCATTCTGGACGAGGCGACAGCCAGTATCGATCCATTTACCGAATGGCAGATCCAGCAGGCTTTAAAATTGATCCTGGCGCAGTCTACGAGCATTTTAATTGCCCACCGCCTGTCTACGGTGCGCTCTGCCGACCGAATTCTGGTGATGAAACAGGGCTCCATTATTGAAGAAGGCAGCCATCGTTCGCTGCTGGCGCAGGGTGGACATTATGCTGAACTGTATAACACCTATTTTCGGCACCAATCGCTGGAGTACGTGCAGCAATCTCGCACGGCACTGGGCGCGTGATTATTGGGTGCTCAGCTTTGCAAAATCTTCCTGCGGTAGTTATCCAGATTTTCGCGGGTGATGGTGGTTAATTCGGCGGGAATGTCTTGCAGCGCAAACCAGCCAATGGCCTCGCACTTTCCGGGCTCCATAATTTGGGGTCTGCCTGAAATGACGCGGCAAAGATAGGTTGGCGAGACCCAGTGCTGGCCTTCGACCGGCAGGATATGATCGACAATGTCCAGCAGTTCGCCGACTTCAATTTGAATGCCATATTCTTCGTGCATTTCGCGTTGCAGCGCATGGGCCAGTGTTTCGCCAAATTCCACCCCGCCGCCGGGGAATTCCCACAACCCGCGTTCGTTTTTTGCCAGCGGCCCGCGTTTGGAAAGAAAAAGTCGACCCTGCTCATCGATGATGAGGGCGCCTACACCGACGCCAATGTAATCAATCCCACGTTTCATTTGGTACAATCCCTGTATGGCTGATGTTCGTTACCCGATACCGGCTGAAGAGACCGAGACCGAGCTGATGGTGATTAATTCACGGTTTATTGCCAGCGCGGCGCCGGCCTTTTCGGTGGAGATGGCAAAAGAGTTTATTCATCAAATTCGCGCGCGCTACCCGGATGCCACGCATCACGTGCCGGCGTTTCTGGTTGGTTATGGCGCCAGTGTTACCGCCCATTGCAGTGATGACGGCGAGCCATCTGGCACTGCGGGCCGACCGGCGCTGGCGGTTTTGCAGGGCAGCGGCCTGGGCGATGTGGTGGTGGTGATTACGCGGTATTTTGGCGGCACAAAACTGGGCACCGGTGGGCTGGTGCGTGCTTATACCGATTCGGTCAAGGCCGTGCTTGAAATTCTACCACGCGCCGAACGCATTCCCACCTATACGGTGATGAGCACACTGCCGTATAACCTGTTTGAACGCGTGCGGTTGTTGTGCGCGGCGCACCAGGGCAAGATTCTGGATGAGGAATTTGGCGCAGATGTGACCCTGACCATTCAGTTTGCGGTGGAGTGTTTTGCACAATTTCAGGCAGAGTTGACAGAGCTTTCACGCGGCACAGTTGAGGTGCTGATCATGGAGCATCATCCCGATACGATTATGCCATTGGGATCGATGCGCGGTTGAGTGTGCGCCATTCGTCTTCCAGAATTGCCATAAGATAGCTGCTCCAATACTGTTCACCGACCCGGCGAAAATCGCGGATATGACCTTCAATTTGGAAGCCGCAGCGCTGGTAGCAATGGACGGCAGACAGGTTGAAATCAAACACGCGCAGTTCAACGCGGTGCAGGTGCAGTTCGTCAAAAGCAATTTTCAACACTGCGGCAACCATCGCTTCGCCAATTCCCTTGCCGCGCAGATCTGGTTCGCCGACCAGCACTTTTGAGAGCATGACCGCATTATTGCGGTAATCGATATTGTTCAGTTCAATGTGCCCCACCACGCGGTCATTTTCATTCAACACAACTTTATAGATCTTGCGAATGGGGCGGTCTCCCAGCGCACCGGCCAGATTGTCTTCCAATTGGAGCTCAGTCAGGGGAAATGTGAAATAGACCCCCGACCAGAGCACCATGAATTCGGCCGACGGTACCCACTGGATTAAGCGGGCAAAGTCTGCGCGGGTAAACGGTTCAAGACGAATCAGGTTGCGATCAGGCATTTTGTCTCCAAGAATTGTGCGATTTTATCTGCGCCATTGACGGCAGCCGGAGGGCGGCGGGGATAATCGAGCAGGCGCATTACCGGCGCTTCCCAGTCTCCCTGAACAAAAGCCTCTTCATCGATCTGGATTCCCATATGCTGTTGGTTTAAATATTCTGCCAGCACGGGCGATTCGCGAAAATTGGAGCGGACGATAAAGCCGAACGGCGCCCCGCTGCGATATACCTCGGCGATGGTGCTGTAGCCTGCTTTGCCAATGACAACATCACAGGCGTGGATTAGATCGGGGTGGTAAAAACGGGAATGATGGGGGATCAACAGGGTGTGATCATGTTTTTCGTATGTCTGGCTGCCGCCGGGAATGACATAATAGACCTCACGCGGAGCGCGGATGCGGTCGAGGTGTGCAAAAACCTCGGGGATGCCGCCCATGGTCACCAGCACCAGCCTGGCATCTGCGGGGATGTTCAGCTCAGCGCGGGTTTGTGCGGCAGATTTGCGCGGTTCGCGACTGGCGGGCGGGGCAAGCAGCGCAGCATTGGGGACCATGTTGCAGACCGGTTCGGTCTGTATGTGGAAATCTGCCAGGGTATTGATGGTTTGAATCTGGTGGATGAGTTCGGCCCACTGAGGGGATTCTGGCTGATAAATTTCGTATATCTAATCCCAGGTGAAATTTTCGATCAGCACCGAAGGAATATCAGCCCTCCGGGCGCTTAAGATTCCTAGGGGTGAAACATCTGCCACCACCAGTTTTATGCCCAAGCGAGTCAACTGCCCGGCCAGTTGAACCTGGTCTGTTTGGATCTGTTGCAAAAAGGCGGTAAGCTGCTGCCGGGTGAGGGGCAGGTTTTGTGTCATTGGGGTGGTTTGCACCAGGCCAACATCACTTTGCCAGGTGTGGTAGGTAAAGCCATCCTGCAGGGCTTCATCAAAAAACCAGCGCGGGGTCTGTGTATACAGATGAAAATGAAGCTGAGGGTTTTGCCTGCGCCAGGCAGCCATAATTGCGCAAGAGCGGGCTGCGTGGCCAAAGCCGTGTGAAGAGATAAACCAGGCTATAGACGAGCTGTTTTGGAGAGATTGCATGTTTTAAGAGTCCGCAAAGAGATCTACCAAGGTATAGCCATTGAGGGCCTGGAGCAGATCACTGGTTTTAAGAATGATGGCCGTGTTAGACCGGCAGGCTCCCAGTGAGATTTCTTCGTGTTGAACAATGCGCCGGTCGATTAAAATCTTGAGCGCTGCCGGCAGCCCAAACGGTGTGACCGTACCCGGCCGGCAGCCGGTAATTTGTAAGACTTCTTCATCGGTTGCCATCGTCACCCGTGAGGTTTGCAGCAGCGTGCGCAGACGCTTCCAGGGAATTTGTTCGGGGCCAGAGGCCAGGACCATGACAAACACGCCATCTGAAAGCCGGAAAAGCAGGCTGCGGATAATTTGCGCGGGCTGCTGAGCGCGTTCTTCAGCGGCCTGCTGCAAAGAATGGACTGTGTTTTGATGGACAAATACCCGATGGGGAATGTGATGAGCTGTGAGATATCGGGTTGCCTGGGTATCGATGGTCTCCATAAATGACTTAATCTACCGGGCGGGTGTGAAAAATAATATCCCAGAGGGGTGAGCTGACCCCGTAGCGTTGGTTGGGCGTTTTGTAATGGTGCTGCATATGATAGCGTTTGATGAATTTTAGATAACCACTTCGCATAGGAAAATGATGGGTGGCATAATGGGTTAGATCGTAGATCAAATAACCGACCAGAAAGCCCGCGAAGGTGGCATAAAACCATACCTCAGCGCCAAACAGGGTAACAAAGAGCAAATAAAAGAGGACGAAGAAAATGGCGGCCAGGGGAATGCTGACCACCAGCGGCATCACCAGGCGGGTTTTGCATTGTGGCTGGGCATGATGCACGCCGTGAAAGAGGAAAAAGACTTTCTCCTGGCGGGGCGTTTTGGGTTGGTAGTGAAATAAAAAGCGGTGCAGGGTGTATTCGGTCAGCGTCCAGACAAATAATCCGGCCAGAAAACCAGCCGGCACGCGAACAAGATTAATCCCATCGGCAAGCTGAAAACTGTGTATCAACAGCCATGCTGCAATTGGGGTCCAAAACATAACCACGACCCACGGGCTGATATGGGTAAAAAATTCCATAAAATCTGATTTAAATAATCGAATCGGGGTGTCGGAATGATCAATTGGAAAATGAGCCATAATTCACCTTTTTTGTTAAATGGAAGATTTTTCCAAGTATAGCAGATAAGACTTAAATAATTCCCTTAAGAAATTGTTCAACCTGGGCTTCATATGCTTTGCGATTCTGCCAGTAGGTTTCAATATGGTTCCCGTTGGGCGCCAGGTAAAGCTGTCTGGGCCCTGTTTTTTTGGCGTTGAATAGATCCATTGACATTTGAGCGGGAATATAGGTATCCATCTGGGTGTGGACAAACAGGATGGGCGCCTTGATTTTAGCGACTGCGCCGATGGGTTCAATATCGGTGAACTTCATCCCCGCTAATAGCTGACAAAAGAAGCTGCCGATCTGTATAAAAGGAAAAGCCGGCAGATGGAATTCCTGCCGTATCCGGTAGGCAACCTGCATGGAGAGCCTGGAAAACGAGCAATCGGAAATGATGAATGCCACGCGTGGATCAATGGTGCCATGTTGCAAAGCGATGGCGGCTCCCAATGATTCACCCATCGAACCGATTGTGCCGATACCGCCGAGCCGGTTCAAACACCAGTCGACCAGAGTTTGCAGATCGTGTTTTTCATAAAAACCAAATGTGCAGTTTGCCCCCCCGCTTTTGCCGTGATAGCGCAAATCATAAATCAAGACATTGAAACCCTGTTTTTGAAAAATGGGGATGTATTTTGCCATACCCAGGCGGGTGTAGGTGATGCCATGCGAAAGAATAACGGTTTTGTTGGATGCGGCGATGGGGAAATAGGTAGCCGAAAGGG
>CAZQLE010000021.1:0-27824 GCA_964593905.1 uncultured Anaerolineaceae bacterium
CCAACACCCCCACCAGACCGCCGATCAGGCTGAGCATTAACGCCTCTGACAGAAACTGCACCTGAATATCGGCCGGGGTGGCGCCCACCGCCTGGCGCAGCCCAATCTCTCGGGTGCGCTCGGTGACGCTGACCAGCATGATGTTCATAATGCCAATGCCGCCCACAATCAACGAGACCCCCGCCACCCAGGCCAACAACGTGCGGAAGGAAGATGTGGTCGATTCTTGCGTTGCGATGATGTCTTCCTGGGTCATGATGGAGAAATCAGCCGCATCCAGAGTGACATCGTGACGGTTGGCGAGCAAAATATTCACCTGCTGAATGACGGCATCCATATCCGAGTCTGGGTCAACAGATACAATGATCTGACGCACCCGGTCGCCCATTACCCGCCCCATAAAAGAGGGGGTGAATTTTTTAAACACCACCGAAATGGGCGTATACAGCAGCGAATCAAAATCGGTGCCGCTCACCAATCCTCGGGGGGCCAACACACCAATGACCGTCAGCTTGGTATTGTTGACGTTGATGCTTTGCCCAATCGGGTCTGTCTCGCCAAACAACGCTTCGGCAATGGCGCTGCCCAGCACCACAACCTTCGAGGTGCGCTCCTGCTCTTGATCGGTAAAGAAGCGGCCGGTCGCCACGCTGACCTCGCGCACGGTGGGATAATCGGGCGTAGAGCCAAGAACAGTGACATCCTCCAGGGTAACATTGCCAGCCTTCACAGTAACGCTGGCCTGCTGATCCACCGTCACACCGGCAATGCCGCTGATGCGCTCGCGGATGGCAGTTACATCGCCATAAACCAGCCCGCCCTGATTGCCAGGCGCTGCGCCCGGTCCGCCGCGGGTCATGGCAGATGAGATGAATACCAGGTTTGAACCCAGACCATTGATCGATTCTGCAATGGTGGCCTCGGTTCCGGCGCTGATGGCCACCATGACAATCACCGCAGCCACACCGATAATCACCCCCAGCATGGTCAGCAACGAGCGCAGTTTGTTTGAAACCAGGCTTTTCCAGGCTACTTTTAAGATCTCACGCACATTCATCGATACCTCCTGCGGCTTCTGCGGTGACAGCAGTCTGCACCGGGTGATGGTTGGCAACATCCGAAGCAAGCTTGCCATCCCGAATATGAATGATGCGGCCCGTGTGCCGGGCAATATCGGCCTCATGGGTGACCATCACAATCGTCCTGCCGCGGTCGTGCAGTCGGTGCATCAGGTCCATAATCTCTTCGCTGGAGCGGGTATCCAGATTGCCAGTCGGCTCGTCGGCCAGAATCAACACCGGGTCGTTGATCAGCGCCCGGGCAATGGCCACCCGCTGCTGCTGGCCGCCCGAGAGCTCTTTGGGCAGATGGTGCGAGCGCTCTCCCAGGCCAACGGCCGCCAGGGCCTCCACTGCACGTTCTTCCCGCTCTTTCTGGCTCATCACCCGTTCGCGATAATACATCATCGGCAGGGTCACGTTTTCCAGTGCGTTCAGACGGGGCAGCAAGTTATACGATTGAAAAACAAACCCCAACCGCCGGCTGCGGATCAACGCCAGCTCGGTGCGGGTATAGGCGCTGACATCTTCGCCGGTCAGAATATACTGCCCCTCACTGGGCCGGTCCATGCAGGCCAGAATGTTGAGCAGGGTGCTTTTTCCCGAGCCGCTAGGCCCCATGATGGCAACAAACTCACCTTCCATAATTTTGATATTCACCCCGTCCAGAGCGTTGATCGAGACATCACCCATACCGTAGGTTTTCTTCAGTTCGACGGTTTCGATAATGACCTGTTTCTCGTTCATGATTGCGTCTCCGCCAGACCGGTGGTCACTTTGTCGCCCAGGTTCAACCCGCTCTTAATCTCCACATAAGTTGCGTCCATCAGGCCCACCTCAACCGGGTGCAAACGGATCGTTCCATTGCTTTCAACCACAAAGACGCCGTAGGTGCCATCTTCCAGATCGCGCACAGCTTCCACCGGAACCAACAGTGCGTTCTCGGCTTCACCGCCGATAATCTCCACCGAGGCCGAAAGCCCCTCAAGAAAACGCGTGCCGGCCTGGGTTTCATCCACATTCAGTTCAATCACCCCGCTCAAGACCTGATACCCGCTGAGCGACTCGAGCGCCGGGTTAACCTGAATAACCGTGCCCTTAAAAGTCTGGTCGGGCAGGGCGTCAAAGGTCACTTCGGCGGCCTTGCCAACCTCCACCTTATCCATATCGGTCTCATCCACCGAGAATTCAACCCGCGGGTGCAGCAGGTCGGCCAGGGTAATGACCGCACCGGTGCCCACCTCATCGCCCACCCCGGCCTCCACACGGATCACGGTGGCATCAAATGGCGCCTTAAGCACTGCTTTTTCCAGTGAACTGAGCGCGCTGTCATAAGCGATCTGTGCGCCGGTGACGGCATTTTCAGCCGTGGTCAGCGCATCGGGGTCAACCCCATTGTTTTCAACCAGCGCAGCATAGGTCGCTTGCGCCTTTTCCATTGCGGTGCGGGTCAGGGTTAAATTCGCCTGAGAAGCTTCGATCTCATAATCGGTATAACCAGCGCAGTACATATAGGCCGAATAAGCCGAAGCGGCATCATTTTTGGCCGGTAAAATGGCGGTCAGATAATAATCCTGGCTGCCGCCGCCATCACCCAACGATTCCAGTTGTTCCTGCGCGCGGATAAACAGCGTATATTTGGCATTGATGGTGTCTTGATCACAGCGGGTAACGTCGGCTGTTTTCAGGGCCGCTTGCGCATCAACATGGGCTTTCTTCGCTTCGGCCAACGCCAACCGGGCAGTTGCCAGGCTGGAACTGGCGTCATCTTTCAGATCGGTCAACGCTTTTTGGGCCTCTTTCAGGTCCAGCTCGGCGGCCGTAAGCGCAATTTGCAGTGCGGTGATATCCTCCAGCCGGGCCAGTTCCTGGCCTGTGTCCACCGGTTCACCGGGCACAGCGTTCATTTCTGCGACAACACCCGCAATGGGAAAGCCAAGCTCAACCGTCTTGCCAGCCGAAAGAGAGCCGCTGCCGCTGGCCGAGAGGGTCAGCGAACCACGCCGCACAGTAGCCGTGTTGACCGCTTCTGCGGTTGCCTGGCTGCTGCCGGTCTGGGTCTGGCTCCAGGCGCGGTAGCCAAACCCGACGCCGGTCAGCAGGGCCAGACCGAGCAATGAAAAGAGAATGATCTTGCGCCACCGCTTGGGTCTGTTTTGTTTTGCCATCATTGTTCCGCCTCCAAAAAATCTGTTCCCCCGGTAACAACCCATTCGCCGGCGCGCAGCCCGCTGAGAATTTGCACCTGAGACGCGCTGCGCACGCCAACTTCAACCTCATATTTGACCGGCTCGCCGTTGACCAGCGTATACACATAAGCCGGGCTGTCTTCTTCTTCATATAAAGCAGCGATCGGAATCAAGAGGGCATCGCTGGCATCATTGCAGGTGATATCGGCCGTGCCGGTCAAGCCAATGGGCAGCGCCCGGCCGGGCATCCACTGCGCCCCGCTTAAATCCAGCGTGCCTGATGCGGCCGAAACCCCGTTCGAGCTGGTCAACACCGGCGACACAGTGGTTACAACGCCCTGAAAAGTACGGTCTGAAACGGCATCAAAGCTCACGTCAGCGGTGCAGCCCTCTTCAAAGTTCACCAGATCCGATTCATCCACCATCACCTCCACCACAGGGTCACGCATATCGGCCAGGGTTATCAACACGCCGCTCGAAACAAACTCACCGGCCCCGGCAGCGATTTCAAGCACCACGCCGTCAAAAGGCGCCCTGATCACAGCCCCCCCCAGCTCACGGCGGGCTTTTTCAACCTGCAAACGGGCATTCTTCACCCGCGCCTCTGCCAGCGCAACCTCATCGGGGTCCAGGCCCTGGTTGGTTAACAGGCTCTGATAAGCGGCTTCAGCCTGCTGAAGCTGGGCCCTGGCAAGTTGAACATCGGCCTGCGAAGTTTCGATCTCATCGGGGGTATATCCCTCACAGTAAACCATGTTGGTGTAGGCGCGGGTGCGCTCCCGGCGCATCGGCGCCAGGGTCGAGAGGATGAAATCGGTTCCATAGCCCGTTTTTCCGCTGGAGAGGTAATATTCCCACTGCTCCACGCGCTGCTGGGCGGTGAGATATTCAATGTAATAAGTCATGGTCAGGTCCGGGTCGCAGCGCGCGTCGCCTTTGTAATGCACGTTCTTTTCGGCTTCGGCTGCGCTTTCTTTGGCCGCAGAAAGGTCGGCCAGGGCCGAAGCGATCTTTTCTTCCCCGCCGCTGAGCAGTTCATCCAGGGTGCTCTGGGCTGTTTTCAATTCCATTTCTCTGGTTTTCAGGGTCAGTTCCAGCGCAGCATAATTATCAAGCGCGGCCAACACTTCGCCCTGCTTCACCTCGTCTCCGGGCAAGACATTCATTTCAGCCAGCAGACCGCCGCTGGTCAACGCCAGGTCAACCGTCTCACCCGCCGCCAGCGTGGCGCTGCCCGAGATGGTTTCATACAGATCACCAAACTGGACACGCGCAGTGGTGTAGGGGCTGGCGGTTGGCTGCGCGGTGCGGGCGGCTGTGAAGCGCCAGCCCAGCCAGCCCAACCCGGCCACCAGCAGTAGCAAAAAGGCGTAGGCGGCCACAATAAATTGTTTGCGATAGGTATTGATCAAAGAGACCATCATAACCTCTCTCCCGATCAGTTTGAACTGGCGCGGGTTGAGACAATTCCGGTCGAGACAATTTCGCCGACCTGAATTCCGCTGGTAATTTCGACATAAGCGTCGTCTTTCACGCCAATTTCAACGGCGCGCAGGCGCAGCTTGCCATCATCACCGCGCACAAATACCCCGTAATCGCCATCTCCCAGGTCGCGCAGCGCCTCAAGAGGCACCAGCACTGCCTGGCTGGTTTCGGCGGTAATCAACTCCACCGTCCCATTCAGACCCAGCGGCATGGCCCTCAGCGCCTCAGCCGCGCCCGGATCAAGCTGCACGATACCCGCGGCGGTGCTGTATTGGTCAGAAGCGTTCAACTGGGGGTCAATTTCGGTCAACACACCGGCAAAGACCTGATCGGGCAGCGCATCAAAGACCACCTCGGCGTGCGACTGGAGGACAAACTGGCCCAGGTCGGCCTCATCCACCTGCACTTCCACCTCAGGGTGATTAAGATCAGACAGGGTGATAAACAAACCATCCTCCACGTAAGACCCTTTTTGCGCCGCCAGATAAGTGATCACACCGTCCATCGGCGCGATCAACGAGGCGCCCTCCAGCGCGCTTTGTGCCAGTTTCAAATTGGCCTCAGCCGCAGCGCTCTCAGCCTCGGCCACCGCCAGTTGGTCCGGGTCGATCCCAGAGGCTTCTTTGAGACGGTTATAAGCCGCTTCGGCCACCTTTAATTGGCTGGCGGCTAATTCCATGCTTGCCGCAGCCGTGGCCTTTTCGTCATCGGTAAAGGTAATGCAGTAGTTGTAATTGGCGAGCGCTGTGTCGTAGTTACTCTGGGCATCAATGTAAGCATCGCTGCCCTTGGATAGATCAGCCAGACGATCGACGGCCTGATCAAGGATGGCCCTGTTCTTTTTGTTGACCTCATCGCTGCAACGCGCATAAGCGGTGCGCTGCGAATCGAATTTGGCATCGTTATAAGCAGACTGGGCATCCACCCAGTCTTGATACGCCTGGGCCAGGGTAAGATCACCGTTGTTTTGCAGTGTCTTCAGGGTCTGCCGGGCTTCCAGCAGGGTCAGTTCTGCGCTGGCTGCGTCGGCCTCAAGGCTCTCCATGCCGCCCAGGCGGGCCAGTTCATCTCCGGCCGCAACGGCATCTCCAGGGGCAACATTCAATACGGCAACCACACCGCTGGTCGAAAAGTTAAGGTCCACCGACTGACCCGCCACCAGCGTTCCGGCGCCGGTGATTGAGCTGCGCAAACTGCCCAGCCGCACCGTTGCAGTCTGATAGGATGGGGCGGCTTCGACGGCTGCGGCTGCAGTCTGGCTGCGGACAACCCACCAGATGATCACCGTAGAAGCCGCAGCGACCACCAACAGCACCCCCAGCACCAGGCGCCGGTGCGGTGTTCTAATATGCCAGATGCCGCGCCTGACCTTTGGTTGTTCAAGTTGCATAGCGCTCCTCCACCCCCCGGCCGTACTGCCGCAGCCGCAGGGGGTTTTCACACCTTCAATGGCAGCAAAATGGAGATAATTTCACATCCAGAATGCTACCGAAGAGGTATTCAGATTTTGTTTAGGAGAGGTTTATATTTGGGGGAAATTTAAATTTGCCGGGCAATTGCCTGCTGCAGGATGGAAGAAGACGACCAGCGGCGCGCAGAGCGGCTCCCCGTCCCGAATCGGGAAGGGGCCGGGGGATAGGTCCCCCTACTCATCCCCGCACAGCACTTTGAGCAGGACAAAATAGGATGACGGTGCGCCAAGGCGCACCCCACCCACGCAGCAGCGGCAAGGGTCTTGCAGAGCGGCTCCCCGTCCCGAATCGGGAAGGGGTCGGGGGATGGGTCCCCCGAACACATCATCAGCACATTTAATAGGCTATGGCAAATATAATTCATTTCTAAATCAAAACTAAATATGTGTATGGTACCTTAAGCACGCATGGGCTACAATGAACACAGCAGACCTGCGAGAGGGACGATGAACAAAACCATTCTGATTGTGGATGACCAGGCCAGTGTGCGGCAGTTATTGCAAGATTATCTGACCGAACAGGGTTTTCGCACGGTTACCGCCAACGACGGGCAGGCAGCGCTGCAAATTGCGCGTCACGAAAAACCCGATCTGGTTTTGCTGGATATCATGATGCCGCGCATGGATGGCTATCAATTCTTGCGCGCCTACCGCACCGAACAACAACACACCCCAGTCATCATCATCACTGCCCGAGAAGAAGAAACCGATGCTGTGCTGGGGTTGGACCTGGGCGCAGATGATTATGTCATCAAACCGTTTCGCATGCGTGAACTGGCCGCGCGCATTCGCACAGCACTGCGCCGGCTTGATGAGGCCCCCGACAGGGCCGAAGTGTTGCAAGTGGGAGATGTAGAACTGAACCAGAGCGCCCATAGCGTGACCGTGCAGGGCAGCCCGGTCAACTTGACCCCGATTGAGTTTGATCTGCTGGCGGTGTTGATGCGCTCACCGGGGCGGGTCTTCCCCCGCACCGAACTGGTGGACCTGCTGCTAGACAGCGGCTTCACCGGGCTGGACACCACCTTAAATGTACATATCCGCAATCTGCGCAGCAAGATCGAGCCAGAACCCGGCAAACCGCAGCATATTGAGACCATCTTTGGCGTGGGTTACCGCTTTCAAAAGCCATTATGAAAAAATTTCAAAAGACACTTTCGTTTAAGTTGATTCTGGCCATTGTACTGGCAGCCGTATTGACCGCCGCACTGATGGCAGTATTCGTGCGCGTGACCAGTGAAGACCGGCTGACCAAGTTGATTCTCGAACAGCAAAGCAGCTCTTTACAGCAAGCGCTGGCAGATTATTATGACCGCACAGGGTCATGGCAGGGCATCGGCGAAGACTGGCCGGAGATTGAGTTTCGGACTTCATTCATACCCGCTATGCAGGCAGAGGTGGAGAACCCACCGCAAGATAACCGGCCCGATTTTGGGCGCCGGCCGCGCAACCTGTTTGGAATGGCCGATGCCGCCGGGGTGGTGCTGGTGCAGGTGGATAAAGACTACCCGGTCGGCTCGACAATGCCCCAGAATTTACTGGCCGAAGAAACACCGGTGTTGGTAAATAACACGCAGGTGGGCACATTATTAACCACCAAACGTCTGACCGACTTTAACCCCGAAGAGGCTCTGTTTTTACGGCGCACCAACCAGGCCCTGGCGCTGGCCGTAGCCGGGGCGCTGGCCGTGGCGCTGCTGAGCGGCGTGCTGTTGGCGCGCACCCTCACCCGGCCGCTGCGTTCGCTAACCCTGGCAGCGCAAAATATCGCCGCCGGTGACCTGAACCAGCAGGTGGAAGTGACCACAAAAGACGAGATCGGCCAGTTATCCGAAGCGTTCAACCGCATGAGCCAGGAGATTGTACGGGTGAACCAGCAGCGCAAGCAAATGACCGCCGATGTGGCGCATGAACTGCGCACCCCATTGACGGTGATTGCCGGGTATGTCGAATCGATGCAAGACGGGGTGTTGGACCCCACCCCGGCGCGGCTGAGCTTGATTTATGCCGAGATCGAACGCCTGATGCGGCTGGTGGGTGATTTGCGCATGCTCTCACAGGCCGATGCCGGTGAGCTGGGATTAAACCCGCAGACAATTCATCCACAGCGGCTGGTGGAAGAAGCCGCCGAACGGTTTTCACTGCAAGCCCGGCAGCAGAATGTTACGCTGAGCTGGCAGGCAGGCAAAGATCTGCCCGCAATCTGGGTGGATGAGGCGCGTATGATGCAGGTGTTGGGGAACCTGGTGATGAATGCACTGCGCTACACCCCCAACGAAGGGAAGGTGGATCTGCGCGCCGAGTTGGGGGATGGCGGGGTGCGGTTAAGCGTGATTGACACCGGAACCGGGATCGACCCGGCTGAACTGCCGCTTATTTTTGAGCGTTTTCACCGCGCAGATAAGTCGCGCCACACCGAAAGCGGCGAGGTGGGTCTGGGGCTGGCAATTGTAAAAGCCATTGTAGAAGCGCACGGCGGACGGGTAAGCGCCCAGTCACAGGTTGGCGGGGGCACCCGGGTAGAGATCTGGCTGCCGGCGCAGGTCAGCGCGCCAGATTCGCTATCTTCCGATTAAGCCAGGGCGTAAAGTGCCCGCGGTAGCGCTGCTGCAAAGCGGGCAGCCGCCAGTCGAGAGCAGTAATGCGCCCGCGGCACAGCGCCGAACCGCAGCGGCAGGGCTGCAAAACCCAGGTCGGGTCATCCAGCCACAGGGCATAATCGGCGGTCAGCTCTTCGCCGGGCGCAATGGCCCGGCGGGCCACCAGGGTGACAGCATCTTGCAGCCAAAGATTGGGATCACAGGCATGGTTAAGCGGGTAATCGGGTTGCGGCGCGGCGTCTGCCGGGTCGGCCAGGTAGAGATCATCATCCAGCACGGCGATTGAATCGGGGTTGGCTTTGCCGGCTGCAAGATCGGCCCCGCGATAAACCACGCCACCCCAGATGATCACCACCGCACCGGCTGCAATGGGGTGCTGTGCAAACAACCCTTGCCCTTCCAGGCGCGACGGTCCCACCCTGAGCGTCGGCTCGACCCACGGGGTGAGCACCTGCCCGGGGGAATAGGTTTGTGAGAGAGGCGAGTCAAAAGGGGACATTACAAAACCTGCCAGGAAGGGCGAGGCACAAGAAAGATTACCCGATCAGCATTCTCTCTATTGCCCCGCCCCGGCGAATGAACGATTCACATATCTCGACTTACATCTCTAGAAAAACACCTTAACCCACTTGAGGGCCTTTTGCTTCCACGGCACGCGGTGTGAAACCCCCGCCTCACCGCTGAAGGTGTCTTTATTTTCCAGATACCAGTGATAATTGCGCAGCATGGCCTGCTGGTTGGAATAGCGCGGCTGATACCCCAGGCGCTGTTGGGCCTTCTCGATGGAGACAAATGAATCTTTGGAGGCGGTTTCGTAGATCCACGGATAGAGCGGAGAGAGCTTGAGCGCCTCGAGGATCTTGAGCGCCAGAATCACCGGTCCGACCGGGAAGGGCACAATGCGCTTGCCAAACCCGGCCTCATCCAACACGGCCTGATAATCTTCGCGCATGGTCTTGTATTCGGCCGCGCCAATATTAAAGGTATCGTTGACCAGCGTTTCATCAAGCGTCATGCACGAACCAATCACGCGGCACAAATCCTCAACATCCAGCAGTTGGTAGCGGTTTTTCCCCGCGCCGATCATGGGGAAGTTGCGCCCTTCGCAGGCCCATTCATAGAAGATAGCGAACACCCCCAACCGCTCGGGGCCGACAAAGGATTTGGGCCGCAGAATGGTGGTGCACAGGCCCTGCTCGCGCGCCTCGCGGCAGGCGGCTTCGGCCTGCACCTTGGCCTCGCCGTAGTGGCCCACGCCGTAGACCCGGTCGGTCTCATACAGCGGGTGATGGTCGGGCACGCCGTAGACAGCAGTGGACGAAATATGAATAAAACGCTTGACGCCCAGCTCGCGCGCGTTTTTAAGCAGCAAACGGGTACCCTCCACATCGGTGGAGTGGATATCTTCGGGTGAATAGAGCGGCAGCGCCGCGGCAGTGTGAACGACCACATCGGCCCCGGCCATACTCTTGCGCACCGCCTCGGGGTCGCGAATATCACCCTGAAGGAAGGTAATCTGGTCGCGCTCAGGGTAGGTAAAATCCACCAGATCGATACCCGAGATATCGGTATAACCTTGCGAAAGCAGATAACGCACCAGGTTAATGCTGAGAAAACCGCTGATGCCCGTGATGTAGATTTTCATGAAACTCACCTCGTATGCAGGGTCCGCCAGACAACCGCCGGCGCTTTCTCGATCATTTTATCACGAGCATCCGGGTGGGGTATACCAGCTATCGATATTGTAAGAATGGGGGCGGGGGAACGGTGAAAGTAAAAAAGGGTGATGCCGCTGTTACCAAGATAGACGGTTTGAATGACGGCCACCTTCTGATGAAAATGGGTTGGGTTCCGCCTGTCGGTAACAGAAATGTTGGTCACGGAGGGATGATCCAACCGAATCTATACCTGGATGCGCATCGCGCAAAGAACCGTCCCGATTGGAATTAAAAAGTTTCCCGCCGGTAAAACACCGGCGGGGAACAATATGGTTTATCCCACGACTTCGGCCGGGATCAGGGCTTTAAACGCCAATCCCTCCGGGCCGCACTCAACGCAGATCAGATCGCCCTCAAGAAAGTCGCCGCTGAGGATTTTGACTGCCAGCGGGTCTTGCAGCTCGCGCTGGATGGCGCGTTTGAGTGGACGGGCGCCGAAATCGGGGTCGTAGCCGACCTCCACCCGGTACGCGCGTGCAGACGGGACAGTCGCAGACGATTCAGTTATATCCAAGGAGAAAACTTTCCATCATCGCTTTGATCACCGGTTGATATATTGTCATTATTTCCGGTTGGCCAAAACCCATAATTTGAAAACCGACATGCTGCACAAGCACGAACACATGAGAGCTTTCATAGTCAAGTCCATCCCGAGTATAGGTAGATCCCACCCAATAAGCGTTAAAACCATCGGCTGTGGTGGTGTGTTGCTGGTGATAGATTTGTAGGTTGGTGACTTCCTGTTTAAAGGTGGTCATCATTTCGTTTGCCATCTCTTCTGGGTCATTCCAATTACCATTTTGGTGGAGAACACCCACACACAAATTCGGGTCCTCGTCCAGACAAAATTTATCCCAAACACCGTCTGTGCTGAAAATAAAGTTGGCTGGGATGTTAATGGTATAGCTGACCCCATTTAATTTTCCCTCAAAGGTGGTATAGGTTCCGCCTCCCACCGCGATTGTATTTTCTTCTTCATCTGCCCTGGCGGCTGAACCGCCAGTTTTCATGACGCGGAAGTCATCAAACACAAAAGTTTCTTCCATTCCGGCATTCAATTCTGCAATCAAACCAGCTTTCCCACCCAGAAAGCGATCGTCGAAAAAATTGAGGACAGGATAATCATTTACCTGAAGCTCATAATTACCGTTATGATCTACAACGCTCAGGCGGTTCAAACTGCCAGCTGTCCAATGATCACTTTGAACCGGACCGGCTAAATTAATCCATTTGTTATTTTGTAAAGCAAAAACGCTCACCGCTCCCAAAGCATCTAACTTGGCGTAGTAAAAATTCTCAAAATTTTGGAAACGAAACATAATTCCGGATGCTGTCGCAAATTTTTCGGGGAGAATCCTGACAGCAACGCTAATAAGAAAGTTATCCTCCGGAAGGAAAATTCCAGGATCAGGTATATTCATTATGGGATAATCTATAAATGCCTTGGCTTTCCATGAATAAACACCTTTTTTAACTGTGTAATTAATTTTCACGTCTTTATTTTTCACTGGGGTCAGATTCCAGTCGGCAGGTGGTTCTGAAAAATCCTCATTGTAAATATAATCTAGCACCTCTATTTGACCGATATTGTTAACTTCTGTGGGAGATGGCGCAGCGGTTGGCTTGATTTTTGGTTTATGGGTTGGTGCAGCAATTGGCTGGGTTTTTGGTTTACGGGTTGGCGTTACAGTTTCCACTTCTGTAGCTGTATGATCCACGGTTTGGGCCGTAAGTGTATGCGGTCCGCAGCTTAAGGTCAATGCCAGAAGTGCTGTCACCAGAACAATTTTATACTTCATGCTTTTTTTCATGCGCTTTCCTCTTACCCTGCTCTCGAATGGGCGAATTACAGCCATTACTTGTTTTTTTTCGGACCCTTTGAGATCACTCCTGCTGCTGTTTTGGTGATAACCATCCACAAAAAATTAGGTTTTCATTCAGACTGAATTGTGTATATATCTGTTCAGGAAAAGATTTGTTAGCCCTTTGGCTGTGTTTCGAGGTACGGTTTCATCAACTGGTAAAACGGTTCCTTGACTGTCAATTGCATTAGTGGCGGGGAGCCGATATCCACACATCGTGCGGGCTGCAGGTATAAAATAGACGTCCGTGGGTTTTTGATTTCACGCCAGGGAATGAGGACAGGCGGATTTTGGTATGCGCCCTGAAAAGCCATATACAAGCCATCCGGAGTAATGCCTAACCGGGTTCCAAATCGATAGAAAACATTTCCCAAACGAATGGATCCACTCTGGATATTCGCGGGAGGAAAGGCCGGCCCTGGAAATCGAAGAAACAACTCATCCCATCCACTGACCTTTCGAAAAGCCCCTCCCATTCCTTTCACCAGCAGCAAAATTAATAACGCCATTCCCCCCATAATGATTGGCACTCCGCAGAATATGCCGCCAAACATCAAAAGAAATTCCATAACATGGCTCCCCTTTAATTATTTAACCTTACTGCAGTGATAGGATGTACGGATCACACGACGCGGTGATTGAAAAACCTGGCTGCACTGTATGAAATGACTGTTATACCTTTTGAACCGCAGCTCCGCAGGTTTCACAAAATTTTGCATCTGGAAGCAAAGCAGCACCGCACTTTGCACAGCCCGCTACCTCGACAGGTTTTCCGCAATTGCCACAAAACTTTGATTCCAGAGAGACTGGATTCCCGCAAGATGGGCAGGGCTGTACATGAAGATCGATATGGTTTGCTGGGGCAGGAGCATTTGCTGGAACAAAAACTTGTGAAACCATGGGTGCCATTGCTGGAGCGGCACCAATTGAAAGCATATACCGGTCTACAAGCTGCCAGGTTTCATCGATCAATTGTTTTTGTTTATAGGAGGTATATGCTGTTAAACCCAGCAGGGGCCAGAAGACAATGAGGGCGGCCACACTGCTGACCGCATTGATTGCCCACTTGGCATTTCCGCTTTGGATGGTGACAAGATCATCTTGCATTGTGGCGGTGATGGTTAATGCCACGCTGGCTTTCTTGAAAAACTCTCTGGCACGTGACTGTATCATGACACCGGTGGCTGATTCTATCACCTGGACTTCAAGGTTCTCTGATTGATACAAATTTGCGATCTGTTGAGCAAATTCCTTGGAGTTAAAATAGGGCGCTTTGTAGGTTCTTTTGTCCGACATCTTATTTCTCCTTAATTTAATTCCCGATTTTTTGATGATTGATATTGGTTAACCATCCCCTTGTGATTCCGCTTTGGATGGAATGGCTTGCTTTTTTTGCGGTTTTCCAAGAAGCTTAAGCAGCAGAATTTCAAGTTCGGTTTGATTTTTAAATGGATATTTGTTTGCTTCTTCTAGAGGATTCACATCACCGCAAAAACGTTCCGGTAGGTCGGGGTCGAAATACAGGTGCAAGACAAAAGTTTTTAAGGATCGCATCATGCCTCTATGGTTACAATATTAATAATTGAGTTTGCCAAAGCTTTGCCAAAAAACCGTGGTTGGGTTTAAATTAAAAAGGGGAAATCCATTCTGGTAGCTCAACAGGAAAGGGTGGAGATACAAGAATAAACAAAATAGTCCGGTGAAAACGCCGTTCTTTTTTCAATGCCTTGTGTAAATGATTGAGTTCACAAAAAAAACAAACGGTTGTTGAAACCAGAAATCAGGTTGATGAAGGAATGCTATTCCTACCTTGTCTTTCAATCGACCCTTCGCCTCAACCGTATCACACAATTGTTTTTGCTATAATTGACAAAGTGGATAACGAATCTGTTTCTTCTTTAATAGAAACTAGCCGAATGTTAGAACGTTCTGGCAATATAGGCGCTGCCTTTAAGAGCGCTGAACAAGCTTTGGATACGGCTCGTGCTTACCAAATAATTGAGCCTATCCTTGAAGCACAAGTGCGGGTCGCGTTTCTCCACTTTCGACTGGGTCATTATGATCGGGCGCGGAATATGGCAGAGCAAGCTCTGGCCCTGGATACAGTCCATACAGTTAGCCATATTGATGCCAGGCTTGTGCTAGGAAATTGCGCCGCTGAGACCAACAATTTGTCAGCGGCTACGGATAATTATCTTCACGCGATAGACCTGAGCAGGCAACTAGACTATCCCCTTGGCCTGATACGTGGGCTGCACAACCTGGCTACCGGTATTTATCTGCCCCATGGAAAATTTGAACTCGCACTGGCAGCCGACAAAGAGGTAGTGCGCCTGGCAAACGAGCATCAGGTTCACAAGGCATATTGGGGTGCACTCGTCACCATCGCCTGGATTTACTGGATCATCGGTCGGTATGACCAGTCAGCAGCCACATTGGATGAGCTTTTTTGCAATGCCTCACCCGGCTCATTAGAGGAAGGCTATGGTCATTGGCTCAGTGGTAATTTGGCACAAGAAAGCGGTAATTTCGATCAGGTGTTACCTTTATATGCTCGCGCCCGTTCTACATCCGAGGCGATTGGTGAACCTGGTCTGGGCATTTTGGTGCGCCTTGGACCGAGTCGTTACCAGCGCAAAATCGGCAATGCTGCTGCTGCGCGAGAATGGGCTGACGATGCCTTGTCAATGGCGGTGCGCGCGGGCTATCACCATCTTCAAGGCCTGGCGCTGATCGAGCGTGGCCTCGCCGCATGGTCTCTTGGCAGCGCATCGACTTCCGAAACTGATTTGCGCGCTGCAATCGCTGTGCTGCAGCCACTGGATATCAAATTTGATTTGGCGCGTGCCAACCTTTACCTGGCAGCGCTTCTTTCTGAGCAGAAGCACTCGGCTGCAAACAGTTATTGGGACCTTGCTGCTGGACTGATACAATCACAAGGCTACGATTTTTTATTTGAAACGGAGCGAGCGTTGACTTTGCCCTGGGTTGCCAGCGGTCTGGATTCGCACGATCCCGAGCGAAGAAAAACGAGCCAGGATCTCTTGGACCGACTTCAAAAAGTATCTCCAACGCCCCTCATTGTTGAAACCCTGGGGCATTTTTCAGTGAGAGCTGGTCTGCATCTTCTCTCAAAAGCAGCACTGCGCCAGCGGCGGGCCGGAGAAGTTCTGGTTTTCTTATTAGCCAGCCCAGGGCAGACGCTGACTTCGCAGCAGATCAGCGAGGCTCTCTGCCCAGACAAAGATCCGGCTGCAGCAATGGATTTTTATCACCATGCTATTTCTGCCCTTCGACGGATTCTCGAGCCCGACCTACCCGACAGGCGATTCCCTTGCCGCTATTTAGAGGTGGGTGAAGAAAGAGTGACTTTGATCATCCCACCCGGCTCCAGGATTGATTTTATCGAATTCCGGCAATATATTCAGGCCAAAGAATGGGAACAGGCCATTTCGATTTATCAGGGTGAATTTTTACCGATGATTCGGTATGTGGAATGGACGATCCCTTTCCGGCAGCATTTTGTTGATCAATATGAGCAAGCCTTGCTTGCGCGAGCGGCGGAGTGCCTTTCGGCTGGAGATGCGCTTGTCTGCCTGGACCTTACCCGCCAGGCGTTGCAGCATAACCCATGGCAAGAGCAGGCGGTTGAACTGGGAATGCGCGCCGCTTTGTCGTTGGGGGATCGGTCCAGCGCGTTGAAGATGTATCATCGCCTAGAAAAAGACCTGGAAAATGATCTAGGCATCAAACCACAAATCGAACTCCAGCAGCTTTATCTCTTGATGAAAAAATAATTAGCAAAAGAATAAATTGATTGGTCTTTCACCACAGGCGCTGTCGGCATCGTGACAGCGTTTTTATTTGCCGAAATTTTTCATGCCGTCATTTTTTGGCAAAGGTTTGGCAATCAAATTTAGTAGAGTATGGATTATTGAGGACAAAAAAAGGATCATCCATATCATCCCAATCTCTCAATGGACTTTGAGTATCCAGATCGATGAAGCGGTCAGTAAATATTTCGGATGTGTTTCTTTTGCGGAAAATATATTTGAGGATATCCATGATGAAAACAAAACCGATTTTTTCAACCCTGTTTCAAATTGTATTCGTAGGTCTGTTAATCACGTCCTGTGCGCCGATAAGACCACAGGTTCGGTCTGCGGAAGTTATTATGGAAACACCCATGCAAGCGCAGCCAAGCCTTACGCCAACGCAGGCTCCCACCTCAACCAGCGTGCCGACCCATACCCCTGCGCCGTCTGCCACACCAGAACCAAAAGAACCGCTCATGCATGGGAACCCCCAGCAATATTCCATTATTTACTCGGTTGCAATTCATAACCGTGGTTTTTCTCCCTCTGACATTCGCCTGTACTTACCCATGCCAGGTGAATGGGATGCGCAGAAAGAGCTGCGCATAGGTGATATATCTCCAGCGCCTCAATCTCAAAAGATGGATGAAAAGACGGGCAATGGTGTTATTTATTGGCGATTGCAGAGTATCCCAAAAAAGAATTCATCGGAGATCTTTACCCTGCCCTTTGACCTGACTGCCTATGAGACGAATACGTATATCAATCCTGCCACTGTTAAAGCATATCAAACAGAGACAGAAGAATACAAGTTGTATACCCGTTATGAAAAGTATATTGAGGTGAATGATCCGAAAATAAGACAGCTGGCAGATGAAATTGCCGGGGCGGAAACTAATCCATATCTCCTGGCAAAGAAATTTTACGATTACATCATCGACACTGAGAAATACAAATTGCTCGGCCAGGGATTGAACGGTGCGAAATACATATTAGAAAATGGGAATGGGGAATGCGGCGATTATTCGGCGCTATTTATAGCTTTGAGCCGCGCCAAAGGCATTCCTGCCCGCCCGGTGGTTGGTTATTGGGCTATTACAGGAAATAACCAGACCCACGTTTGGGCTGAATTTTTCCTGGAAGGGATCGGCTGGATTCCGGTGGATGCGACCATCGGTCAGCAAAGCGCCGAGAAACGCGCATATTACTTTGGCAACATGGATAATCAGCGTGTGGTCCTGAGCAAGGGATTTAACCACGCCCTGACTCCACCCGGGCCGGAGGGTTATATTACCCCTCTTCTCCAGGTGCCGATGTGGTGGTTCTGGGGCAGCGGTGATGCGAGCCAAATCCAGATGGAACGGAATTGGATCGTGAAAAAGCAGTAAGGCAAAGAACCCCCAGGGGGAAATAAAAAGGTCCCCGCCGGTGTTTTACCGGCGGGAAACAATATGGTTTATCCCACAACTTCGGCCGGGATCAGGGCTTTAAACGCCAATCCCTCCGGGCCGCGCTCAACGCAGATCAGATCGCCCTCGCGGAAGTCGCCGCTGAGGATTTTGACTGCCAGCGGGTCTTGCAGCTCGCGCTGGATGGCGCGTTTGAGTGGACGGGCGCCGAAATCGGGGTCGTAACCGGCCTCCACCAGATACTCGCGCACGGGTTGGGGCACTTCCAGGCGGTAACCGCGATCCTGCAGCAATTTTGCCACCCGCTGCAACTGAATCTCAACAATTGCGCCAAGGTGTTCGCGGGTGAGCGAGTGAAAGATCACAATCTCATCCACCCGGTTGAGAAACTCGGGACGGAAGTGCTGTTGCAGCACACGGGTGATTTCATCACGGGCCACACTGCGTCCCCCATCCCAGAGCTGGTTCCCCAGGTTGGAGGTCATGATGACCACCGTATTGCGAAAATCCACCGTGCGGCCCTGCCCATCAGTCAGGCGGCCGTCATCCAGCAGTTGCAACAGAACATTGAACACCTCGCTGTGCGCTTTTTCAATTTCGTCAAACAGCACCACGCTGTAAGGCCGGCGGCGTACGGCTTCGGTCAACTGGCCACCCTCTTCATAACCCACATATCCTGGAGGCGCGCCCACCAGACGGCTGACGGTGTGTTTCTCTTGATACTCGCTCATATCGATGCGAATCATGGCCCGCTCGTCATCAAAGAGGAATTCAGCCAGGGCACGGGCCAGTTCGGTTTTACCCACCCCGGTGGGGCCGAGGAAGATGAAAGAACCAATCGGCCGGTGGGGGTCTTGCAGCCCGGCGCGCGCACGGCGCACCGCATTCGAGATGACATGTACAGCTTCATCCTGGCCGATCACGCGCTGGTGCAGCCGTTCTTCCATATGAATCAGCTTTTGCGTTTCACCTTCCAGCAGGCGCGAAACAGGGATACCGGTCCAGCGCGCCACGATGGCGGCAATTTCTTCAGCATCCACCTCTTCTTTCAACAGCGCGCCTTCGGTTTGCAGGGCTTTCAGGCGATTTTCAGCCTCAGCCCGTTTGGCGTCCAGGTCGCGCAGGTTGCCATAGCGCAGCCGGGCCGCGCTTTCAAAATCGGAGCGGCGTTCAGCGCGCTCAATCTCCTGACGGGTCTGTTCGATCTGTTCTTTTACCTCGCGCAGCGCAGCAATGATCTGTTTTTCATTTTGCCAGCGCGCAGTGAGCTGATTGGAATTTTCTTTCAGGTTGGCCAGTTCCTGCTCCAGTTTTCCTAAGCGGTCTTTTGAGGCCTTATCTTTCTCTTTTTTCAACGCCTCACGCTCGATCTCAAGCTGCATAATCTGGCGGTCCACCTCGTCCAGCGCCTGAGGTTTCGAGTCAATCTCGGTGCGCAAGCGGGCAGCGGCCTCATCCACCAGGTCAATGGCCTTATCAGGCAGAAAGCGGTCGGCGATGTAACGCTGTGAGAGGGTGGCCGCAGCAATGACCGCCGGGTCGGTGATGCGCACGCCGTGATGCACTTCATAGCGCTCCTTCAGACCGCGCAAAATGCTGATCGTATCGGCCACTGAGGGCTCTTCCACCAACACGGGTTGAAAACGCCGTTCAAGCGCCGGGTCTTTTTCAATATGTTTGCGATACTCGTCCAAGGTGGTTGCGCCAATCAGGTGCAGTTCGCCGCGCGCCAGGAGCGGTTTGAGCATATTGCCCGCATCCATGGCGCCTTCGGCCGCACCCGCACCCACCACAGTGTGCATTTCATCCAGAAAGACGATAATTTCACCCTGCGCGCCGGTGATCTCTTTAAGCACCGCTTTAAAGCGTTCTTCAAACTCACCCCGATATTTCGCCCCGGCCACCATTGCGCCCAGGTCAAGCTGCACCAGACGCTTCTTTTTAAGCCCCTCAGGCACATCGCCTTTAACAATGCGCTGTGCCAGCCCCTCGGCAATGGCGGTCTTACCCACGCCAGGTTCGCCGATCAGAGCCGGGTTGTTTTTGGTACGGCGTGAGAGGATCTGCACCACACGGCGAATCTCTTCATCCCGACCGATTACGGGGTCCAGTTTGCCCTGACGGGCCTGAGCGGTCAGATCACGGCCATATTTTTCGAGCGCCTGATAGGTCTCTTCAGGGGTTTCGCTGGTCACACGCTGCGAACCGCGCACCGCTTGCAGCGCCTTGAGAATTGCATCTTTGGTCAGGCCAAAAGAAACCAGTCGTTTGCCCTCGATCGAATCGGTCAGGCCGAGCAGCAGATGCTCGGTGGAGACAAATTCATCTTGCATTCCACGCGCATAGCGTTCGGCAGCAATCAACACATCATCCGCCAGGCGTGAGAGGCCAACCTCGCCCGAACCGCCCTGCACCTTCGGGCGCTGCGCCAGTTCGCGGGCCACTTCATCGCGCAATGCAGCCGCACTGCCAGCTACACGGGCAGTCAATGCCGGAACAACCCCTTCATCCTGGCGCAGCAGCGCCAGCAGCAGGTGCGCAGGCTCGATGGACTGGTGGTTTAGATCGCGGGCGATTTGCTGGGCTTGAAAAAGCGCCTCACGGGATTTTTGGGTAAATTTTTCGAGATTCATATCTTCCCTCCGTTAAAAAATATTGCACTATTTCATGTTAACAGCCAAACATCAGCATTTTGTCTTAGAAATGTCAGAGGAAGATAAGAAGCAAGGTATTGCGGGCGGTGAGATGTTTCAGAGACGCTCAAAGGCTTGTATTGGCCGGATCGGTGGTGGATAATCGAATAAAAGTTTGGTGTTTGTGAATGTGCTTCGCAAAGGAGGTTGAGATGGACCAGGAGCTGAACCCGGGAAAAGTGAAACGGATGCCGGTATTATTTGTGGGTCACGGCAGCCCGATGAACGCCATTGAAGATAACCTTTTTTCACGCACCTGGCGGGCTGTGGGGGCTGGCCTGCCGCGTCCCAAAGCCATTTTGTGCATCTCGGCCCACTGGGAGACCTGGGGCACACTGGTGACCGCCATGGAAAAGCCGCGCACCATTCACGATTTTGGCGGCTTTCCGCGGGAGCTGTTTGCGGTGCAGTATCCGGCCCCTGGCAGCCGCTGGCTGGCCGGGCTGGTGCAGTCGGTGTTGGCCGATACTGCGGTTGGGCTGGATGACGACTGGGGGCTGGATCACGGCTGCTGGAGTGTGCTGCGCCAGATGTTCCCCCGGGCCGACATTCCCATAGTGCAGCTCAGCCTGAACGCCACCCTGGCGCCTGAGCAGCATTATGCCCTGGCCAAAGGGCTGACGCCGCTGCGCGACCAGGGCATATTAATTGTGGGCAGCGGGAACATGGTGCACAACCTGCGCCGGGTGGTCTTCACAACCGGAGACCTGAGCGACTTCAATCGTCCCTTCGGGTTGGACTGGGCCATTGAGGCCAGCGATCTATTCAAGAAGCTGATTAATGAGCGCCGCCATGACGAGCTGGCGCAATATAGCGCGCTGGGCCGGGCGGCTGCCCTGGCTGTGCCCACCCCCGAGCATTTTTTGCCGCTGTTGTATGTTTTGGCGCAGCAAACTGACGAAGACGGGCTCAGCTACTTTAACGATCAGCCGGTGGGCGGTTCGCTGACCATGACCTCGTTGATCCTTGCTCCGCAGGGTTAACACAATTGCACGCCGCATGACACAGGCGAAAGGCCGGCGCGCCGTGCGAAGAATCCCTGCCTGTGCAGGCAGCGGCAAGCATTTCGTAGATTGGGTAGAGGGGCATCAAAGCAGCTGTTTTAAAGGCGCTCGCTTGCCCCGAAACCCAACAGCAGGTACGAGCGGTACCCGTTGGGCAACAAAAACAGGCAAAATATTACAAAATTTTTATATAAATGATCTATAATATCGTCATGAAAACACAGGCCGGTCAGCAAAACCGGAAATTATTAAAACATGAACAGATAAACCAAAAAGGAGAACCAGCATGGCAGTGCGAAGCGCAGAGGCAGTATGGGATGGCACCTTAAGAGAAGGCAGCGGCAGGGTAAAGTTGGGCAGCGGCGCGTTTGAAGGCGCTTATAGTTTTTCCTCACGCTTTGAAGAGGGTCAGGGCACCAATCCCGAGGAACTGCTGGGCGCAGCACATGCCGGCTGCTATTCGATGGCGCTCAGCTCCAACCTGGGCAAAGCCGGTTTCGCTCCGCAGCGGGTGCACACCACCGCAAAGGTGACCATTGAACCGGTGGATGGCAAAAACCGCATCACCGGCATTCATCTTGAGACCGAGGTCAGCGCCCCCGACATCAGCAACGCCCAGTTTCAAGAGATCGCCGAAGCTGTAAAAGGCAGTTGCCCGGTGTCGGTGGCGCTGTCCAGCGTGCCGATGACCCTGACCGCGCGGCTGGTCTAAAACCAACCCCTGGTGCATCGATTGAAAGATCGCTCTATCCACCCCGTACACGAACCTGTGCGGGGTGTGACTTTGTCGTCTGAACCCGTTTTAAATATCTTCCTGCCAGCCAGATGATAACCACCATCAGAATCAGCACTTCCAAAAAACCGAGCGAAGCCAGCACAGGCAGTTCCAGGCCATCTTTAAACAGCGTAATCAACTGACCCACAGGCTGAAAAACCGGCCAGAGGATGAAAACGCTGCGCGTCAGACGAAAGACAGCGATATACATCAAACCGATGAAAAAGAGAAAAATGATTTCACTGATCGGCATCGCATAACCGATGTGATAGACTGCGTACAGCGCAGCGCCCAGCAAAGCCGCCGGAAAAAAGCCAAAGGCTTCTTCCAGACGCATAAACACCCAGCCGCGCCAGAAAACCGCCTCAAAAAAGCCAATGGTAAGCGAGAGTGCAAGCAAGGGCAAAAAGCGCTCAACAGTGGGAAAAGCCGTGCCCGATAAGCCGCCAAAGTATTCCACCCCGGCAAAGATCAATTGCAGCACAATGCTGCGCCACAACCATTTACGGTGCAAACCCAGATCGGCCAGCGGCCGTTTGCGAACCACAACCATCCATCCCACCGGGATGCCAATGCCAAACAGTGTCGCAGTCAGCCCGGCATAGATAAAGAAATACGGCAGCCCGCCCCCGGCCGCGGGGGTGACGATCACCATGGCGGTGTACAATGACCCAATAACCAGCAAACAGGATAACGCCACAACCACCAGATCTTTGCCCGGCCGCCAGCGCAGGATAAACAGTTCTCTTAAATATTTCATTTTTCCCTCCTTGTTGTTGGAAATATTTTTTTGATACTCTCATTGTAGACAGGAGAAACCGGCGCACATCTCCAAACCGGGATATTGTCGTGATCCAAAGGATGAGTAAATTCCCTGGCCAAAAGGCAGGGACAATCGCCAACAACCGTGTTCTGACGGGCCAACCCTGGCCTCCCGATCCTTTTTTCTCAGGTATAATGAGTTCCGAAAGAACGATACCCGGAAAATCACCCGGATCACGAGGTATTTTTATGTTAAAACAAAACCGGTTTAATGCTGCGATCCTGTGTCTGCTTCTGACAGCATTAAGCGCCTGCAACCTTCCCGCCGCAGATGAAACCCCGTCTGCCCCTACCGAACCTGTCGCGGCAACCGAAACCGCTGCCCCCACCGCGACCCCCGTCCCGCAGCGGGCCTTATCAATCTGTCTGGGGCAAGAGCCGCGTTCGCTTTTCCTCTATAACACAGCGTCTTCCCGCGCAGCCTGGGCTGTGCTGGAAGGCATTTATGATGGTCCGATCGATACCCTGACCGATGATTCGCAGCCGGTGATTCTCGAAGCCCTGCCCACACTTGAGAATGGCGGGGTAACCGTGCAGGCCGTCAACGTTGCAGCCGGACAGGAAGTGATCAATGCAGACGGCGAGGTGGTCATTCTGGCCTCGGGCGCGCGCGTGTTCCCCTCGGGCTGCACTTCGCCCGACTGCGCCCTGCTCTGGGATGGGACCACCCCGTTGCAAATGGACCAGGTGTCGGTGCAGTACCGTCTCAAACCCGGCCTCACCTGGTCCGACGGCGCGCCACTGCGCGCAGACGATTCAGTCTATTCCTTCGAGCTTGCCTCCGACCCCGATTTGCCGGTTTCGCGCTTTCAGACGGCGCGCACGTTGAGCTATCAGGCGGCCGATGAACAGACCGTCAACTGGACCGGCAAACCTGGCTACTTTCCAGTGCGCTTCGACGGGCTGTTTTTCACGCCCACCCCGCGCCATGCCTGGGACAGCCTGAAAGCCGCCGATCTGCTGACCGATGAAACCGTCAACCGCAGCCCGCTGGGCTGGGGACCGTATCAGGTGCAGGAATGGGTAGCCGGAGACCATATCACCCTGGTGAAAAACCCTGCCTATTTCCGCGCTGCCGAGGGCCTGCCCAAATTCGACCAACTGGTCTTCCGCTTTCTGGGCGAACCGGCCGATAACAACCTCTCGGCCCTGTTGGCCGGTGAATGTGACGTGGTCGATCAGACCTCGCTGCTCGAAGAACAACTCGAACCCATTCTTGAGATGCAGCGCGACGGCAAATTGACCGCAGTGATCAGCCCCCTGACTGAATGGGAACAAATTAATTTTGGCATTAAACCATCCTCTTATGATGATGGCTATAACGCCTATACCGGCGACCGCCCGGATTTCTTCAGTGATCTGCGTATGCGCCAGGCCTTTGCCTACTGTCTCGACCGCCAGGGGTTTGTCAACAAACCGTTGGAAAACCAGACCAGCGTGCCGGTGGGCTTTTACCCGCCCGAGCATCCCCTGGGTGTCAAAGATGTGCAGCCACTGGCCTATGACCCCGCGGCCGGAATGGCCCTGCTGGATGCAGTCGGCTGGAAAGACTTTGATAACGACCCCGCCACGCCGCGCGTGGCCGCCGGGGTGGTGGGTGTGGCCGATGGCACCCCGCTGGCTCTGAATTATCTCACCAGCCAGGCGGTGCTGCGCACACAGCTCGCCGAACGGATGAAAGAATCTGCCGCGGGCTGTGGAATTCAGCTAAACGTGCAATCGGTGACCCCGGGTGAGTTGTTTGCCCCGGGCCCTGCCGGGCCGGTGTTTGGCCGCCAGTTTGATCTGGCCGAATTTGGGTGGGAAGCCGGGGTTCAATCTCCGTGCCGCCTGTACCAGAGCGATCAGATGCCCTCCACCGCCAATAACTGGCTGGGTACCAACATCGCCGGCTACGGCGACCCGACCTACGACCGCCTGTGTGCGGCCGCCCGTCAGGCGCGCAGCGGCGACAGCGATTATCTCGAGAAGCAGCTCGCGGTGCAAAAATATTACGCCGAACAACTGCCCTCCATCCCGCTCTATTTCCGCTTCCGCATGGCGGTGGCCCGCCCCGATTTTTGCGGGTTGCAGCTTGACCCCGCAGCGCGCAGTTTGCTGTGGAATTTGGAGACGGTGGATTACGGCGCGGGCTGCCCAACACCCTAGAATCACCGGGATTTAAAAGCCTTGACAATTATTTCGAGGTCATGGTAAGATCACTTCAGATAATTCTATTCTAAAGAAAGGGCGCGATTTTATGTTTAGTTTGGCTTCGGTGCTTGTCATTTCTCAAGCTGCATAAACGCGCCTGCATGTAGATCGAAGCGAATTTTCATTTCCATTTCAGATCCAATACCAGCCACGGCCGCGTTTGTGCGCCGTGGCTTTTGTTTTAACCCCCGGTTAAAACAGCCCGGACGGTTTGTGAAAGCGCCGAATCCGCGCACAGTCGCCAGGACTGCCAACCGGAGATAAGGTTTTACAATCCCTCTGCCAGCCACGGAAATTTCTCGTGGCTGGTTGTCGTTTAAGGAGAAGTTGCCGTTTTATCGATAAAACGGATGAGTGTCAAAGGTTGTTAGTCGCCATGAAACAAAATACTGCATGGATCAACGACGAAGGCGTCGTTATTAAAAGAAACGCCGGGCTTTACCGGGTCTGGATACAAAACAGAATACTCGACTGCCGCGTGCATCTGCCGGCAAAACCAACGCACCGCAAAAATACACCGCCCGAAATTGTGGTCGGCGACCGGGTGCGGGTGCGCCTGCTCAGCGAAGACAGCGGGGTCATCGAAGATGTGCTGACCCGCCGCAACCGGCTGGCCCGCCGCAGTGCGGTGCCCATGCCCGGCGCGCACCCCTTTGAGCAGACCATCGCTGCCAATGTAGACCAGATTGTGGCCGTGATGGCCCTCAGCCAGCCCGCGCCGCGTTGGAACCTGTTGGACCGCTATCTGACCTCGGCGGAATCGCTGGAGATTGATGCGCTGGTCTGTCTGACCAAGGTCGATGCCGCCCGCAGCGCAGATGGCCGCCTGGATGAAACTGTGCTGGAAGAAGCCGGGCTTTACCGTCAGATCGGTTACCGGGTCATTTTCACCAGCATAATCACCGGCGAAGGCCTGGACGAGCTCAAAACCGCCCTGGGCGAACGAGTCTCGACGCTGCTGGGCAAAAGCGGGGCGGGCAAGAGTTCGCTGCTCAACGCCCTGCTGCCCGGTCTGGGGCTGCGCGTGGCCGAGCTGAATCAGGTTGGCAAAGGCCGCCATACCACCACCGGGGTTGAGATGCACGCCTGTGGCAAAGACGGCTGGCTGGTCGATACCCCCGGCACGCGCGAATTTGGGCTGTGGGATGTGGAGGCCGACGATCTGGCCTGGTATTTCCCCGAAATGCGCAGCCAGGTGGGCCGGTGCCGCTTTGGGCTGGATTGCGCTCATGATGAAGAGCCAGGCTGCGCCATCCGCGCGGCGGTTATGGCCGGGCAGATCAGCCCGCGGCGTTACCTGAGTATGATGAAATTGAAGGAAGAGGGTTACTTTCAATGGTAGAGGAATATTTTGGATTTTATAGCGATGAGAACCGGCTGCGGTGCAGCCGGATGGATAAGGACCGCAAAAGGTCGGGGATGCGAGTGGATACGGACGGGTTTCGCTGTCTGCACTGCGGCGCCTATGTGACACGCGAGGCGCTTTTCTCGGGTGTAATCAACCGCAACCATTGCCCCTACTGCCTGTGGTCGCGCCATGTCGATTGGCGGCAGGCCGGTGACCGCATGTCGGCCTGCAAGGGCAAGATGAGCCCGGTGGGGCTGGCGCTGAAACATGCCCCCAAAAAATACAACCACGACGCCGGCGAGCTGATGGTGATCCATGCCTGCACCGAATGCAGTCATGTGTCGCTTAACCGAATTGCGGCCGATGATTCGGCCGAAGAGCTGTTCGCTGTGTTTCAGGCCTCGCTGGTGCGGCTGCCCGCCGAACGTATGCCGCACACAATGCAAATTGAACCCCTGAATGCGCAGGCGCAGAATATTGTTCGGCAGCGGCTGTTTGGCACGGCCGAGGCAGAAAGCATCTGCATGAGGTGACGCCCCCCTGCCTCCACATCATCCGCACTGGGGAACAGAAGACGTGCAGGGGCAAATTCTGCCCCTGCACACATTTCTAAATTTGTGCTAGGATTAGCCGCGGATTAAAAACCCGGCGCTGGTATTTTCTCCTGGAGGTTCATTTGATGATGCAACGAAAATTTTTCGCCCTGGCGATTTGTCTGACTGCCCTATTGTTTCTCGCGGCCTGCGCAACGCCAACCCCGCGGGTGATCACCGTTGAGGTAACCCGTGTCGTATCTGAAACCATCAAAGAAACCGTAGTGGTGACCCAGATGGTGGAGGTTGAAAAAGTGGTCACAGCCACCCCTGCGCCCACCGAAGTTCTGCCCACGCCTGAAACATCACCGCTGGCGGCGCAACCCGCGCCGGCGGCGGCTGCTGTTGTGACCGCCGATGCGAGCGGCGTGGTGTTCGATGCCTGGTGCACCCCGCCCGGCCAGAGCGAAGACACTTCGTATCAGACCTCGGGTGTTCGACCCGCCAGCGGGGTGTGGGCAGTGCACAAAGTGGCCAGCTACCCGGCGCTGCACACCGAGAACAGCTCCTGCACTTTTATGTTCACCTTCCCACAGCCCATTCAGACGGGGACCAAATTCGTAATCTACGACGCGCAGGATAAAGCCTGGGTGGAAAACGAGCTGACACCGGTGTCTTCCAACCCCAACATAGGCTACACGACCACTACCAGGGTCACCACCCCGCAGTACTGGTATTCAATTTTCAAAACCGCGGTCAACGACCCGGCCGGAACCGCGCTGTGGAACGGCAAGCTGATGTTGATCACCGGCGAGACCCCGCAGTTATGTTACGATGGTCTGCTGCCCG
>CAZQLE010000022.1:0-27723 GCA_964593905.1 uncultured Anaerolineaceae bacterium
CTTCGAGGGTGTTGTCGGCAGGGATATAGCCATACACCCGCACCGGGCCAAAAGGCGTGCCGACATCTTCACTGTCATTATATTTGACGCCGCTTTCGACCACCACGCCATCGGGGATGTAGCGCGAAAGCGCTTCGGCGACCGCTTCGGCCAGTTCACCGTCGACCGTTAAGGAAATTTCCAACCAGCTATCAGCCATTCCAGACCTCTTTTAATTTGTCCCAGAAACTGCGCTCCTGGGGGAGTACTTCGCTGCCCAGGGTGGTGGCCAGCTCTTCAAACATTCTGCGCTGCTCAGCGGTGAGATTGGTGGGCACAGCCACATTGACGATCACCAGTTGGTCACCGCGGCCGGTGGCCGACGGCGCGCTGCGGGTGCGCAGAAAGGGTACGCCTTTGCCCTTGAGGGTGAAGATCTTGCCCGGCTGGGTGCCGGCGGGGATGCGCAGTTTTTCATTGCCGTCGATGGTGGGCACGTCAATTTCGGCGCCCAGCGCGGCCTGGGCCACGTTGATGTTCAGATCGACCAGCAGGTCGTTCTGGCGGCGGCGGAAGAATTTGTGCGCCTTAACGTTGACTTCAATATACAGGTTGCCGTTGGGCCCGTTGTTCTCGCCGGGCTGGCCTTCGCCGGCCAGACGGATCTGGGTGCCCGAATCGACCCCGGCCGGGATGGGCACGAGACGTTTGACTGTTTTGCGCTCCAGGCCGCGGCCGTGGCAGGTGTTGCACGGCGTGCTGATGGTTTCACCCCGGCCGCCGCAGGTGGGGCAGGTGGTCACCTGCACCATTGGCCCAAAAAAGGTCTGGCGGGTCGATTTCACCTCGCCCGCTCCGCCGCAGGTGGTGCAGCGGGTGGGGCTGGTGCCGGGTTCGGCGCCGCTGCCGTGGCAGTGCGCGCAAACCTCATCGCGGGTGATTTCAATTTCTTTTTCCACCCCAAAGACGGCCTCTTCAAAGGTCAGCGTGACCGAATAAGAAAGGTCTGCGCCGCGGCGGGGCACGTTGCGCGCCCGCCGCCGCCCGCCGCCGCCAAAGCCAAAGAACTCTTCAAAGATCTCTGAAAAATCGACGGTGGTAAAGTCTTGTGCGCCGCCGCCCATGCCGTTCACCCCGGCCCGTCCGTAACGGTCGTAGGCCGCCCGTTTATCGGGGTCTGAGAGAATGGCGTAGGCTTCGTTGATCTCTTTAAACTTTTCTTCAGCCCCGGGGTCTTTGTTGATATCGGGGTGATATTTACGCGCCAACTGCCGGAAGGCATTTTTCATGTCTTCCGGCGTTGCGTTTTTGGCTACACCTAATACTTCGTAATAATCACGCTCTGTCATTCAGCCTGCTTATGCGCTGCGGAATTCACCGTCGACCACATCCTCGCCGCCGCTGCCGCCCGCATTCGGGTTGGGGGCCTCGCCGCCGGGGGCTGCGCCGCCGGGTGCGCCGGGCTGCTGGTACATGCTGCCGCCGAGCTGCTGCAAAAGCTGGTTCAGGTCATCGGTCGCCTTGCGAATGGCCTCGACATCGCCGCCGCTCATCTGTTCGCGCAGCGAGCGGGTCTTTTCTTCGGCGCGGGTCTTCATATCGGCCGGAACTTTGTCGCCGTATTCCTTGAGGAATTTTTCGACCGCGTAGGCGGTGTTATCGGCGGTGTTGTTGACTTCGATGCTCTCTTTGCGTTTGCGGTCTTCTTCGGCGTGTGCCTCGGCTTCTTTGCGCATCCGTTCGATTTCGGCCTCGTTTAAACCCGATGAGGCGGTGATGGTGATGTGCTGGCTGCGGCCGGTGGCCTTATCGGCGGCGGTCACCTTGAGGATGCCGTTGGCGTCGATATCAAAGGTCACTTCAATCTGGGGCATACCGCGCGGCGCGGGGGGAATGCCATCCAGCGCGAATTTACCCAGCGATTTGTTATCCTGCGCCATGGGGCGTTCGCCCTGCAAGACGTGGATCTCGACCTGGGTCTGGCTGTCTGCCGCGGTGGAGAAGGTCTGGCTCTTGCGGGTGGGGATGGTGCTGTTGCGTTCGATCAGCGGGGTGGCCACGCCGCCCAGGGTTTCCACCGAAAGGGTCAGGGGGGTCACGTCGAGCAGCAGAATATCTTTCACTTCGCCGCCCAACACGCCGGCCTGAATGGCGGCGCCCACGGCCACAACTTCATCGGGGTTGACGCCCTTGTGGGGGTCTTTGCCAAATTCGCGGCGCACAGCCTCTTGCACGGCGGGCATACGGGTCATGCCGCCCACCAGCACCACCTCGTTCACGTCGCCGGTTTTCAGCCCGGCATCGGCCAGGGCGCGGCGCACGGGTTCCATCGAGCGGCTGACCAGATCACCGGTGAGCTGTTCGAGTTTGGCGCGGGTAAGCGTGGTCACCAGATGTTTGGGGCCGGTGGCGTCGGCGGTCAGGTAGGGCAGGTTGATCTCGGTCTGCATGACACTGGAGAGTTCGATCTTGGCCTTTTCAGCCGCTTCTTTGATGCGCTGCAGGGCCTGGCGGTCCTGGCTCAGATCCATGCTGTTCTGGCTCTTGAACTCGCCAATCAGGTAATCCATCACCCGCTGGTCAAAGTCATCGCCGCCCAGGAAGGTATCGCCCGAGGTGGAGCGCACCTGGAAGACGCCGTCGCCGACATCCAGAATGGAGATATCAAAGGTGCCGCCGCCCAGGTCATAGACTGCGATCACTTCGTTCTTCTTCTTGTCCAGGCCGTAGGCCAGCGAAGAAGCGGTGGGTTCGTTGATAATGCGCAGCACTTCCAACCCGGCGATCTTGCCAGAGTCTTTGGTGGCATTGCGCTGGGCGTCATTAAAATAAGCCGGAACCGTGATGACGGCCTGGGTGATCGATTCGCCCAGATAAGCTTCGGCATCGGCTTTCAATTTTGCCAGAATCATGGCCGAAACTTCGGGAGGAGAATATTCCTTGCCATCCAGCACAACGCGCACATCACCGTTGGGTGCCTTGGCGACCTTGTAGGGAACGCGGCTGAGTGTGCGCTGCACGGCCGGATCGTCAAACTTGCGGCCCATGAAGCGTTTGATTGAGAAAACGGTATTTTCGGCATTAGTGATGGCCTGGTTGCGGGCCACCCGCCCCACCAGCCGTTCGTGGTTTTTGTTGACAGCGACCACAGACGGGCAGAGCCGTTCGCCTTCGGCGGTAGGGATTACGGTGGGCTCGCCGCCGACCATAACCGCCATGACAGAGTTGGTTGTTCCTAAATCGATGCCAATGATCTTTGCCATACAAATCCTCCTATTGAGCTACTCGCACCAACGCCGGACGAATGATCCGGTCGCCGATCATATATCCTGGTTGCAGGACTTCGATAATTTCGCCGCCGCTTTTTTCGGGATGCGGCTCATATGAAATGGCTTCGTGCCGGGTGGGGTCAAAGACCTCGTTTTCCGCCTCCATGCGTTTCACCCCTTCATATTCCAGGATGTTTTGCAGTTTGCGGTAGATCAATTCAATGCCGTTGGCCCAGGATGCGCCCTCGCCTTCAGCCGGGCGATTTTTAAGGGCGCGTTCCAGGTCGTCTGAGATGGTCAGATACTTTTTGACAATCTCGGCGTTGATCGTTTGAGAGAGGGTCGTCTGTTCGCGGTCGACGCGTTTCTTATAATTTGAAAAATCTGCCCGTTCTCGCTGCCAGCCTTCATAATACTCGCTGCTCTTTTTCTGCGCTTCTTCAAGGGCGGTTTGCAGCTCGCCAATTTGCCTGGCAGAGGTTTCTGCGGCTTCTTCCTGCGCTGGCGGGGTTTGTTCCTGGGTTGGTTGCGGCTCTTTTTCTTTTTTCATTCAGTATCCTCTCTTGAACCTGTTATTCCACAATCGAATCGCTGACCATCTCGCTGAGCAGATGAGCCAGGAAACGCACCGTGGAGATGGTTCGTGCATAATTAATGCGCATGGGTCCCAGCACCCCCAGGGCGCCGGTGGCCATGCCCGGCAGTCCATAACGTGCAACAACGATGGAACACTGCCGTAAATCATCCCAGGCGCCTTCACCGCCGATGAACACCTGCACCCCGCCGACATTGGCGTTGGATGCGGTGCGCGCGAGCAGGTCTTGCAGCATGGGTTTTTCTTCCAAAACACGCAGGGCGCGGCGGGCTTCATCTGAACTGGAGAACTCTGGCTCACTGAGCACATTGGTCAACCCATCCAGATACACGGCGCCTGTGGTGAGCGCAGCGGCCTGCGAAATCTCTTCAATGACATAATTCAGCACATCCAGGTCCAGCCCCTGCAACTGGGAACGCAGCAGGCTGATCTCGCGCATCTCTTTTCCCTGGCAAAGGGCGGTGATGCGGTCGGCGGTAATGGAAAGCTGTTCCTGCGAAATGACCTCTGGCAGGGTTAGAAAGCGTTGTTGAATCTCGCCGCCCACCAGTACCAACACCATCAAAATCTGCCGCCCGCGGGTGGCGATCAGCTCAAGGTGTTTCAGGCGGGTCTGCTCCTGGTGTGGGGCTGTTACCAGTGAAGCTGCCCGTGATTGGTGGGCCAGAATCGAAGCGGTCAGGCGCATCCATTCTTCCACGTCGTGGCGGGTCTGATAAAACTGGTGCGTGATCATGCGCCGGGTTGCGTCGGGCAGCTCGGTGTCTTGCAGCAGCCGGCCAACAAAATAGCGATACCCCTCTTCGGTGGGGATTCGTCCGGCTGAAGTGTGTGGAGAACGCAAATAACCCATCTCGGTCAGGGCGGCCATTTCATTGCGCACCGTCGCCGAGCTCATATCCAGGCGGTAGTTTTGCACCAGAAAATTGGATCCCACCGGCTGCGCCGTACGAATATATTCGTGGATCACCAGTGTGAGGATCAGTTTTTGGCGGTCTGACAGATTTTCCATATCACTTTCTCGGTTGGCTTCACTTGTTTCAGGGGCGACCCTGCGGTCTGGCAAAGCCCGTTTCAGATTTTAGCACTCGTCAATGGAGAGTGCTAAAACATTGGAATTTATCATACCATGCCTGAAAATGGTCGTCAATGGAGGCGCCCTGGCTCTGATAAAAAATTTATATTTAACCCGTGAACGGCAAATGGAACGGGATAAAAACGATCTGTCTGACGGGCGGCCGCCTGGTTGTTGATACACTGTGCAAGAAAATTACCAGAATTGAATGCATCACCCGGCGGGGTTGGAAGACGAACTTTTGATGAACTGCTGCCGTGAGGTGGTAAAAAAGAATAACCCGCCCTCAGTTGATTGAGAGCGGGTTATCTTTCAGGCGAATCGTTTATTCTGTTTCAAGCTCGTGCAGGTGATCGTGCAGCCCGCTCTGGCTTGAAGTGCTGGGCAGGGCCCCGCTGCCATCCAGGGTTGGGAAGTTGCCTTTCCCCCTGGCGCCATTAACATCCTGGGTGCTCATGGCATATTGCAAGGTGGAGAAGGCGACCGCATCCACATTTACATCATAAGCAGACAGGTTGATGTTGTCGTAGGTGTCGCAGGCCAGATGGTAGCAAGGATCGTACTGCGCGCCGGCCGTGCCGCCCCACAGGGCAACTTCATCTGCGGTTTTAATGCCCTCAGCGCCGGTGAAGAGACCACCCGAAGGGATGCCCACCGCAATGAATGGCCCGTAATCGGAGCGGCCGCTAAAATCGGTGCCTTTGAATGGCAGCCCGCGCATGTTATAGAATGCCTCAAAGGTTTTTTCGATTTGGGCAGAGCCTGCCGGCCCGGCCGGCGCACCGACCTGGTCTGAGTCATCGCCGTCGTAGACAAAGAAAACGTGATTGGGAGAGCCGATCATATCAAAGTTGAGATACAGCGCGATCTTGGCCCGTTCTTCTGCGCTGAGGTTGTTAACATAGAAGGTTGAGCCAACCAGGTTGGATTCTTCGGCGCCCCACAGGGCAAAGCGCACTTTGTTGACCGGCTTTACTTTTGCCATCTGTTGGGCCACCTCGAGAATTGCTGCCGAACCCGACCCGTTATCTTGAATGCCCGGCCCCGCATTGACCGAATCGAGATGCGCGCCAACCATGACCACATTGTCTGGGTCGCCATCAACCGATTCGGCCAGCACATTGTAGGTCGTGGCAATTCCCCTGAAGGTCTCGGTCTTCAAGTGCAAAATGAGCCCCGGTGTGGCTGCCAACTGCTGCCCGACTGCTTGGGTGACAGAAGTCACCCCAAAGTCCAGGGTAAAGCCGTTTCCCAGCGTGCCATTTAATTCTCCGGGCGCGTTGTTATAAATAACCGCGCCAGATGCCCCCGCGTTATAGGCATTGGTGGCTTTAATGGCAAAGGTGCAGGCGCCCCGGCTGATGAGCGCGATATTGCCAGCTGGAAAACCGGCCCAGTCGGCGGCATTACAGCCCAAATTGGCCGGCGATGATACCGCTGCGGTCACATCTGCACTGCCAGAATAAGACATGATGTTGTTGGCAATAACCCCCACTGGTGCAGGGGCCACCTGCTCAAGAATGGGGGCGGCAAGCGAAATGAAGGTCTGGAATTCGAAAGGCTGTACCGTCACGTTGTATCCTGCATCGGTGAAAACCTGTTGCGCATAGGCTGCCGACTCATCAAAACCGGGCGTGCCCGAGGTGCGAATGCCGTTGTTGCTGTCGGCAATAGCCTGAAACGCTGCCTGGTGTTCACGCGCTCCTTCCAGCGTGACGCATTCCAGCAGCTTTTGAAACGTGTTGTTGGTGCGTGTATCGCAGGCCTGAAAACCTGCCTGAACAGAAGGCGCAAATGCAAACGCAGCTGCGAATACAACCAGAATGGCGATCATGCGAATCACTTTATTGTGCATGTTTATCTCCTTTTTGGAAAATGCTTGGGATCATTTGTCTGACGGTATGGCAAGCAGGTAAGAGTTCGTATCGCATTTGGGAAGTCTGCTCCTTTCGTGCTTCCCGAACCTGAAGGCTGCCAAAGCGGCAGTCTGGCGGTCTGTCTCCTGCAAATGGCCGACAGGCCCATCCCTTTGCGCCCCATTTCGCGGTGGGGGGCGCGGGCGGGATGAATCCATTTTAATCTGATATTAATTATCATAATAATACAAGTTTACCCCCGGAGAATCAAGCCCGAAAAAAGCGCTCCCCATTGTTGTTTTACAGAGCAGAAAACAGGGTTTTCCTTTAATAGAGAATCTATACATTGACCCCCTTCTTAATTCTCAATACAATAAAGGAGATTAACCCGATCTCGTTGCGATTCTCCGGGTCTGGCAATATTGCGGCGAGATCTTCCAGGTTGTTCCGGTGCTGGGTTGGTGCTGTCAGGAGAATGTGTGATGCAGCCTGTTCCTACCGGTGATACCCATATGGGTGCTTTTTTTCGCACGGACCACGACCCGCCGCGCGGTGGCTAAAAACCGGCCTAAAATCGAGCTATTTTCAGGGGTGCCCCTGAAAATAGAATCGCCTTCGGAAATATCTTTCGTGAAGAGCCTGTTTTTATTCGGTTGAAAAGGTCTTTTTTAAGGAAGGAGCAGTCATGGCAACGCAACCCTTTGTCTCTAAACGGGCCGCCATCTATCAGGATGTGCCCGATGAAAAATGGAACAGTTGGCGGTGGCAGCTAACCAACCGCCTGAACACGGTGGAAGATTTTGAAAAAGTCCTTCACCTTACCGGGGCCGAACGTGAAGCGCTGGCAACCCCGGGGCTGTTTCGGGTGGATATCACCCCCTACTTTGTCTCGTTGATCGACCCGAATGATCCGCAGGACCCGATTCGCAAACAGGTGGTCCCCACCGCTGCTGAGATTGTGCCATTTGTGGGCATGATGGAAGACTCACTGGCCGAAGACCGTCATTCTCCTGTGCCGGGGCTGGTGCATCGCTACCCAGACCGGGTGTTGATGCTGGTGACCACCCAGTGCGCTTCTTACTGCCGCTATTGCACGCGCGCCCGCATTGTGGGCGACCCCAGCGCCACCTTCTCGCGCGCCGAATTTGAGATGCAGATCGATTATCTCAAACGCACCCCCCAGGTGCGCGATGTGCTGCTTTCGGGCGGCGACCCGTTGACCCTGGCGCCCAAGCTGTTGGAAGAACTGCTGACCCGGCTGCGTGAGATCCCGCATATTGAGATCATTCGCATCGGCAGCCGTGTGCCGGTTTTTATGCCCATGCGCGTCACCGATGAGCTGTGTGAGCTGCTGGGTCGTTTTCATCCGCTGTGGTTGAACATCCATGTCAACCACCCCAACGAGATTTCAAAAGAACTGGCCGAAGCGACTGATAAATTGAGCCGGGCCGGTGTGCCGCTGGGCAACCAGTCGGTGTTGTTGGCCGGGGTAAACGACTGTGTGCACATTCAGCGCAGGCTGGTGCATGATCTGGTGCGCATTCGTGTGCGGCCCTATTATCTTTATCAGTGTGACCTGGTGGAAGGCGCCGGACACTTTCGCACCCCGGTGGGCAAGGGCATTGAAATTATCGAAGGGCTGCGCGGGCATACCTCGGGCTATGCTGTGCCCACCTATGTGGTCGATGCGCCGGGCGGCGGCGGGAAGATTCCGGTCATGCCCAACTACCTGATCAGCTATAATGATCATAAGGTTGTGCTGCGCAATTACGAAGGTTACATGACGGCTTACGAAGAGCCAATTCAATACCAGCCGCACGATCCCAAAACGTGCAGTTACTGTTCCAGCCGGCGCCTGGAGCCGGGGCAGGACGGCGTATCGGGTATGTTGGATGGGGATCGAATGTTTATCAAGCCCGAAGGGTTTGACGAACTGCACAACCGCGGCGGTGGCGCTCACCGCCTGCGCGAAGATGAAAACAAATGGAAGCCCCTGGGCATTGGGCCAGGGGAGGGCGATTAAAAAGGAGCACACATGCATTACCGCCGTCTGGGTCGTTCGGGTTTAAAAATCAGTGAGATATCGCTGGGCGCATGGATCACCATGGGGGGGCAGATCGATGGAAACGCCACCCGCGATCTGGTGCACGCCGCATATGATCAGGGGATTAACTTCTTTGATAATGCCGATATGTATGCCAATGGCAATGCCGAAGAAGTGATGGGGAAGGCGATTAAAGACCTGCCGCGTACGGCGCTGGTCATTTCAAGCAAGGTTTTCTTCCCCACCCTGCCGGGCCCAAACGGACGCGGCCTGTCGCGAAAGCACATCTTCGAATCGGCTGAGGCTTCGTTAAAACGGCTGGAGACGGATTTTATCGATATCTATTACTGTCACCGTTTTGACCCCGATACGCCGGTGGATGAAGTTGTGCAATCGATGGATATTCTCGTCCGCCAGGGCAAAATTTTGTACTGGGGAACTTCGGAATGGGAACCGCAGCAAATTGTGCAGGCGGTGGCGGCTGCCCGCGAAAACCATCTGATTGGCCCGGTGGTCGAACAACCCCAGTACAATATGTTTCATCGCCGGCGGGTGGAATTGGAACTGGCGTCGGTCACCCGTGATTTTGGGATCGGCCTGACCACATACAGCCCGTTATATTTCGGGCTGCTGTCGGGCAAATATAACGAGGGCATCCCTGAAAACAGCCGGGCTGCTCTGCCAGAGATGGGCTGGCTGCGCGATAACTTTACCGCCGAACGGTTGAATGTGGTGCGCCGGCTGACCGCGCTGGCGGCGCAAATGGAATTGACCACTGCACAACTGGCAATTGGCTGGATCTTGCGGCGCAAAGAGATCAGCTCAGTGATTACCGGCGCAACCCGTCTGGAGCAGTTGGATGACAACCTGGCTGCGGCTGAGGCGGCTGAAAAACTGAACGACGATATTCTAGAGCAGATCGAACAAATTTTGGGCAATATGCCCGAGTAGCGCAGCAGTGGGCTAGCCGTTATTTGCAGCCACAGCGGCCCCGCACCTGGCGGGTTAAACAACATGATGAGGTGATTGCCATTTTAGCCGAACTTTCTTCCGTAACCCTGGGGGGGATTGCCGCGCTTAGCGCGGCATTTTTATGGTCGATCTCAGCCATTTTCTATGAACGGCTGAGTCATTCTGTCCGCCCGTTGGAGATGAACCTGATCAAAGACATACTGGCGGTGGTGCTGTTTCTGATCACTCTGGCGCTCAGCGGCGAGCTGGCCCTTCAGATTCAGCCGTTGGCGCTGGTGCTGCTGCTGCTTTCTGGCGCAGTGGGCATTGGTCTGGGTGATACGGTGTATTTTGAAGGGCTGCACCGTCTGGGCGTGCGGCGCATGCTGTTGTTGAGCGTGCTGGCGCCAGGGATGACCGCGCTGCTGGCGCTGGTTTTTCTTAATGAACAACTGCCCTGGAACGGCTGGGTTGGGATTGCGCTGACCGTGGCGGGGGTGGCCTGGGTGCTCACCGAGCGCACTTCGGCCGAAGAGAAGGTTGTGGATTTAAAATGGGGCGTTTTTTATGGCTTTCTGGCTGCGCTGGCCCAATCGGGCGGGGCGGTGCTCTCGCGGCTGGCATTTAACGAAACCAGTGTGACACCCTTGCAAAGCTCTTTGCTGCGCCTGACGGCCGGGATGGCAGTGATGGTTGTGTGGTTTATCGCTTTCCGCCGGCCGGTTGGGCAGTGGCTGGGCAAAAAAGGCTCTGGAAAGCTGGTGGTGTATGTGCTGTTGGGCGTCCTGTTGGGCTCGTATCTGGGTATCTGGCTGATGCAGGCTTCGTTTAAGCTGGCGCCGGTGGCGCTGGCGCAAACGCTGACCGCGACCAGCCCGATTTTTGGGCTGCCCATTGCCTTGATCTCTGGCGAGAAGCTCAGCCCGCGCGCTGTGTTTGGGGTTTTAATCGCAATGGGCGGGGTGGCGTTGATTTTTATGGGGGGATGATTTACCAGTAATCGCCGGCAGAATAGCGCGCCGGTTTGGGCGGCGGGGCAGGCTGTTTTTTTTCAACCATCGGCAGGGCAAAGATCATAACCACCAGGCCGTCCACCAGAAACAACATCAGCGCCCCGGCCACCCACGAATCCATCGCCATGGGGGATAGCGCGAAGAAATCGCGTAGGATCCAGAAGAACATTTGCAACAGTATGGCCGGCAGAAAAACCAGGGCAAAATGCCAGCGGGGCAACCTTAACAGCCCGGCCAGGTAACTGGCCAGAGCACTGAAGAAGATGGCGACCACAGCATTCAAGTGATAAACCTCAATGCTGATATTCTCGGCGATGATCATCCGATACGAAAGAACACCCAGGGCCAGTAAAGCACCGGCGAGGTGCATTCCAACAATGAAAGAGAATAAGACAGCCGCCCAGAGCGGCAGAGCAGGCTTGGCGTGTTCTAGTTCACACCATGCTTCGAACATGGTGGCCGGGGTGAGATTGTACTGGTAATAAACGAGCATCATCGCCCCAAAACTGTAAAAGACCCCGGCCAGTATGGCGCGGGTTAACAAAGTCAGATAATTAGGGTCTTGAACCGCTGAAAAAGCAACTTCGGCCAAAATCCTTACCCCAAAGAAAAGCTCTCCCAGAAAGAAAACCACACCCAGCAAGGCTGCAAAAGGACCAACCGGTGGTTTTTCGTGCTCAGATCTCATGCTCAGTTTCCCCCAATTTCTCATCTGCCTGGTGTTTTTGTTGACTTGTTGCACAATTCGGGCCACCCGCACAGTGATCTTTGTATGATGCGAATGTCATAGAAATCAGGAAGAGCGTCATTCGAAGGGAATGATCTTTATTAATTGTCTGGGCAAGTAGGTTGGGGTAATATTGATGCTGGAGACGGGAACATACAGGACACCTCCAAAAGCAAAATTGCTGTCTCCTCCTTTGGCGAGAGTCTCCGCCGGGCCACCTCACCGCCCCCGGCGGAGACTTGTTTTAAGGAGAGCCAGGCAACAAAGCTGTGTAAACGGTTTTTGTTTTTTTGTGTGGAATATAAACTGAGCGGGTATGCTCCCAGGGGGCATACCCGCTCAGTTTATTTATCATGCCCATCGGAATTTTGGACTATCCGCCGGCCAACGGCAGCACAATGCTGACCTCGGTGCCGCTGCCAACGGTGGAATCGATCCAGATGCGGCCATTGTGATTTTCTACAATTGATTTGACAATGGCCAGCCCCAGGCCCGAGCCCTGTGAATCGGGGTGGATATTGCTGGCGCGGTAGAATTTATCGTAGATGTACGATAATTCTCCTGCCGGGATGCCGATCCCGTTATCGGTGATGCGCAGCAGCATCTGGCTCTGGGCTGAATCGAGGCGAATGTTGATTTTTCCGCCTTTGGAAGTATATTTCACCGCGTTTTCCAGTAAATGATCGACCATCTGGCGTACCTGCGGCGGGTTGCCCACCAGTGAGGGCAGTTCGGGGGTGGCGGTGATCGAAATTTCCAATTCTTTCTCACGAATGCGTTTGCGCATACTTTCGATCGAAAGATTCAGCAGGCTTTCCATCTGAATATTGTCTTTGCGTGTGTCGAACCCGGCCTCAATTCTGCCCAGATTCAACAGATCATCGACCAGACGGGTGATGTTGACCACCGAAGCCATTACACGGCGGATAAACTCTTTTTGCAAATCGGTCACCGGTCCGGCGCGCTCGATCAGCTCGACATACCCCATGATGGCGGTCAGCGGTGAGCGCAAATCGTGCGAAACGGTGTTGACAAATTCGCTTTTAATCCGGTCCAGCTTTTTTAAATAGGTGATATCGTGCAGCGTTACCACGGCGCCTATTTCGGGGACGGTGATCGATTGGCCGTCAAAAATACGGCCATCGGGCAGCGGCACTTCACTGCGCGCGTCTGGTTCACCTTGAACCAGTGCAAGCATTTCTTGTTGTGGAAAGAATTCTTCGTAACGGTGTCCTTGCCAGGCGTTTTCTTGCAGATCAAAGGAAGTTTGGATCTGGCGGTTTGCCAGCAACAGACGCTGGTCTTGATCGAGCACAATTACCCCGTCTTCGATGCTGCCCAGGATCGTTTCTAGCTTACGGCGCTCGATATTGGAGTTTTCGTACAGGCGGGCGTTTTCGATGGCGATGACGGCATATTCGGCCAGCGCTGAGAGGATTTTAACATCATGTTCCTGAAAGGATTGGCGCTGCAAACGGTTATCAACACCGAGAACACCGATGATCTGATTCTTTACTTTGAGCGGCACATAGATCAGGCTGTGGACCAGATAAGAGGTCTTGATTTTTTGCGGCGTTTGCTCATTAATCAAAATCGGGTCGCCAGATTGCAGCACCGAGCTGACCAGCGAATCTTGTACGGGCATGCGGAAGGTGCGCACAAAATCGTCTTGAAAATTGCGCGCGGCGCGCATATACAACTCGCCCGAGGCGGCATCCAGCATTAACAGGCTGCCCTCTTCTGCTCCGGTCAGCCCGACTGCGGCCTCAACCACCGAAGCCAGAATGGTATCCAGATCCAGCGTGCAGGTAATGGATTGTCCCAACCCGGCCAGGGTTTCCATTTCATCCAATTTTTTCTGCAATGAACTGGAGGCGCGGCGGGCTTCTTCCAACACCCAGACCTCGCGCCGGCGGGCGCGTTCGATGCTTTCGGTCACTGCCTTTTGCACTTCTTCAACCCGCAGCGGCAAGACCATATAATCACTGACGCCGGCGCGCATGGCGCGTTTGAGCAGCTCGGGTGTGTCTTTTTGAACCAGGAGCATAATCGGCACTGCGGGAAAATCTTGGGTGATTGCGGTGGCAAAATTTATCCCGTCGCTGTCGATCAATGTTTCATTGGCAATGATCAGCCCGGGCAGCCGTTGGGTTAACAGTTGCTCGGCTGATCGGCGGTCGCTGCATTGCAGCACCGGAAAACCAGCCGACACCAGAACCCGTTCAAGAAGTTTCCGGGGCTGTTCTTCGGAAAGGACGATCAAAACGGCATCGCGAGGGGCAGATAGTGTCATAGTGGTGTGCCTGTAGGATGAAAGTTCAACGAGTGAGCGGAAGCGTGATGTGGAAATGAGCGCCCTGGTTGGGCTGAGATTCTGCCCAGGTTTTTCCACCGGCGTGAAGGACCATCTCTTGCGCCAGGCTGAGCTGAATGCCCAGCCCGCCAAATCCGCGTGCACGAGCGCGGTCGGCCTCAGTCGGGGCGTTGAAGGCCCGGTTGATCTGGCGCGGGTCCATGCCGGGGCCGGTATCGCTCACCAGAAGGTGCGCCTGGTCGCCGCTGCGTTCCAACAGCAGGGTCACCCGTCCGCCGAGGGGGGTGAATTTTATGGCATTGCTGAGCACGGCCTCAATCACCTGGGTGGCTTGCGCCGCATCCATGCGAATGGTCAGCGGCTCGGCGGTCACTTCGGCCACCAGGCTGATTGCAGAAGATTGGGCAAAATGTTGCGCACGGGCAGCGGCTGCGCGCGCGATGTCGTTTAGCCGCACGGCTGCCGGGGCGCTGCCTGATTCAGCCGGGTGAATGGCGCCTGTCAGACGCTGCAACCGGGTCAGATTTTCGTTGAGTTTTGAAAGCTGTTTGCGTTGATCACTGCTCCAGCGGGCGGCGGGGTCTTTCACCAGGCTTTCCAGGGCTGCGCCGGCTTCGTTGGCGGGCGCTCCCAGTTCGTTTTTGAGCTGGGTGAGCAGGTTGGTGGCCGCCCGTTGATTGAGCTGGGCATCTTCCATGCTGCGCTGCAATTGGCCGGCCCGCTCTTCTACAGCGCGAAAGAGGCGGGCATTAATCAGCGCGATGGAGGCGTAATCGGTTACTGCGCCGAGTAGATTTTGTTCGGCGTTGGAGAAGGGCGCGGCCGCTTTGCGCATTACGACCAACAGACCGATGACTTCTTTTTGCGCCTTAACCGGCATGATTAACGCCGACCCGCCCAGCGAAGCTACTTTAAAGCGCCGCAGCGGCTCGCCATGAATGGAAAGCGGTTCGCCCGACATGGCGACCAGCGAGCTGATGCCGTCATCCCAGGGTTGGGTGGTCATTGAAACGGGCAGGTTGCGGCTGGCCGTAATGCTGAAGGTGCGCTCTGTTTCGCTGCGCAGCATAAACCAGCCCAGGTCTGCCTGGGTGACTTTTAACGCACCGTCGATAATCTTTTCAAAGAGCAATACCGGATCGGTAATTGAGGTGACGGCTTTTCCGATGGCAAAGATGGTGGTTAACTCACGCACGCGCGACTGAAGCTCTTGATTGGTCTGCTGCAACTGGCGCGCCAGACGGTCACGTTCGCGCCGTTCGTGCACCTGTTTGAGCACCCGCTCGACGACGTTGATCACCTCGGCTTCGCGTAACGGCGCAACCAGATAGTCGGCCGCGCCCAGGCGAAAGGCCTGAATGATATCGCTCTCTTTACCGCTCTGCGCCAGGACAATGACGGGAATTTCGATGTTCTGCGATTGCAGGGCTACCATCATGTCTTTTGCGCTGAGACCCGGCAATGCCAGATCGACAATCAGGATATCCGGGGCGTATTGCAGCGCCTTGGTTACGGCCGTGGCGCTGTCGGCGACCACCATCGTCTGGTAGCCGGCAGCCTGCAGCGCCTGGCGGGCGATGATGTCACTGAGGATGGGGTCGTTTTCAACAATTAAAATACGATCGCGGACAGGATTAGCCATGATTAAAATCATAGCATGTTTGGGAATTTCTTTGTCTAACGTTTGCTTAACAAATTTGTCAGCAGGAGGGTAGTGAATGGGAGGTTCGTGTCATGCTGCGCCAACGGCGAAGCATCCCTGCGCCAATCTGCGAGACCCCTAGCCGGCGCCGCTACGCTTCTTCAGAATGACAAGTGGTCAGTCGTGTTCTTCCGTTCGTCATACAAATGACATGTTTTCGCGATTCGCGAATCTCGCAGCCCGACTTGCAATTCATGGCGCCCCCCCCCATTTACCATAAGAATTATATAAGACTTTATTCGTCTACTTGACTTGTTGTACCGGCAAAGCATAAAATGAAGACATGGAATATCAAGATTACTACAAAACTCTCGGCGTTGAAAAAAAGGCATCGCAAGACGAGATTAAACGCGCTTACCGGAATCTGGCTAAAAAATATCATCCTGATCATAACCAGGGGAAGAAGGAAGCTGAAGACCGGTTTAAACAGGTGAATGAGGCTTATCAGGTATTAAGTGATCCCGAAAAACGTTCCCGCTATGATCAGTTGGGCGCTTCGTACCAATCGTGGCAGCAATCGGGCGGAAGCGGTAATTTTAACTGGAACGACTGGTTCTCCGGCGCCGGCGCAAACCCCTACAGCGGCGGGCGGCGGGTTGAAGTGGGTAATCTGGAAGATTTGTTTGCCAGCGGGGGATTTTCAGATTTCTTTACCTCCATCTTTGGCGGCATGGGCGGTAGTGCGGCCGGAATGGGCAGCCGTGCCCCCCGCCGGACCGCTGAACGCGCCCGCCCCAATTATGAATCAAAGGTGACCATTTCTTTAGCCCAGGCTTACGCCGGGTCTGAACTAAGTTTGCAGTTGGATGGCAAACCCATTCTGGCCAAAATTCCGGCCGGGGTGAAGACCGGCACAAAAGTGCGTATTCCCGGCGCGGTGCAGTCTACCAATGCGCCGGCACAGGATCTTTATCTTGTGGTTGAGGTTTCGCCTGACCCGCGGTTTGAACGCAATGGTGATGACTTGACCACCGAAGTGAGCACAGACCTGTATACCGCTTTGCTGGGCGGCCAGACACAGGTGCCCACCCTGACCGGTTCGAATCTGGTGTTGACGATTCCGGCCGGAACACAGCCCGGACAGCTTTTTAAGCTGCGCGGGCAGGGCATGCCTTTCTTGAAAGGCGGCGGTCATGGCGACCTGTTTGTGCGCGTAAAGGTCCAACTGCCGCGCACGCTCTCTGGGCACCAAAAAGATCTGATCGAACAACTGCGCCGCGCGTCGTAAAGTGTGGCGGTTTCCGGTATTTAAAAACCGGTGATGGAAAATGGATGGTATAGAATGAAGCGAATATTTCTCTGGATTGTCGTTTTGACAGTCATTTTTAGTGGTATTGCCTGTCGATTTTCACCTCTCAATCGATCTGACACAACTTCGTCTGAAGCGGTGGTCAACCCCACTTCAACCGCCAGCCTGCCTGCCCAGCCCAGCTCTGGCAATGCTGCCGGGCCGGTGATCAGCAGTGATGTGCTGGGAACGCAGGATACCCTGGTGACCCTCTATGAGCGGGTTAATCCGGGGGTGGTTGCCATTCAGACCATTGGCGATCTGGGCGGCGGACTGGGCTCGGGTTTTGTGTGGGACCAATCGGGTAATATTGTGACCAATTTCCATGTGGTTGAAGGTGCCACCGATCTTGAGGTGGATTTTCCATCTGGTCTCAAAGTGCGCGGCGAGGTGGTGGCCACCGATCTCGATTCGGACCTGGCGGTGATTAAGGTGGATGTGCCGGCCAGCGAGTTGTGGCCGTTGCCGCTGGGTGATTCGGATCAGTTGCGGGTGGGGCAGTCGTTGGTGGCAATTGGCAACCCCTTTGGGCTAAGCAGCACCATGACCCTGGGGATTGTCTCTGCCAAGGGACGCACGCTCGATTCGATCCGCGAGTCGCCGGATGGCGGTTATTTTACTGCCGGAGATATTATTCAAACTGACGCGGCCATTAACCCCGGCAATTCGGGCGGCCCATTGTTAAATTTAAATGGTGAAGTGATCGGCCTGAACCGCGCGATCCGCACCACCAATTCGCTGGATGGCGAGCCTGCCAACAGCGGGATTGGTTTCGCCATTTCGGTCAATATTATGAAGCGCGTTATTCCGGTTCTTATCGAGGAGGGTCAATATGATTATCCTTATCTTGGAATTGCAGCGCTGCCAGAAATCAGTCTGTTGGAGCAGGAAGCGCTGCAACTCACTTCCACCAGTGGAGCGTATATTACCCGGGTTGTACCCGGCGGACCGGCGGAAGATGCCGGCCTGAGGGCCGGGTCGCGCAGTACCGATTTGAGTGGTTTACAGGGTGGCGGTGATGTGATTACCGCTGTTGATGGCCGGCCTGTGCGCATTTTTGGTGACTTGCTCAGTTACCTGATGACGAACAAAAGTCCCGGTGACAGGGTCATGTTAAGCGTTTTGCGAGGTGATACAGAGTTGCAAATTGAGTTAACTCTGGGGAGCAGACCTTAACAGACTTAAGTTCCTTATGTCTGATCAATTGAATAGGAGGTTGCCATGCTTGCTGAGAACAACTTGCGGGAACTGATTGATTTTTCCGCAACCACGCCCGTCTTAAGCGTCTATCTCAACACAGAACCCTCTGAAGGCAATGCCGACGCATATCGACTTCGTCTGCGCAGTATGTTAAAAGATATTCCGCAGCCGCAGGATGTTGCGGCTGTTGAAAAGTATATGTCTACGAGCTACGACTGGTCGGGCCGGTCGGTGGCGATATTCTCCTGTGCGGCGCAAGATTTCTTCCGCGCCTACCCGCTGGAGGTGCCCACCCGCAGCCTGGCTTCGCTGGGGAACACCTTTAGCGTTAAGCCGCTGGCCGATTTGCTGGATAATTATGGCGGTTATGGAGTGGTTCTGGTTGATAAACAGGGCGCGCGGTTGTTTTATTATCACCTGGGTAAACTTCGTGAGCAAGAAGGGGTGGTGGGTGACCCGGTAAAAAAGGTGAAAGCCGGCGGCACCACAGTGGCCGGCGGCCGGGGTACGGCCCAGAACGCGGCGCACCACCAGGATGAAGTGGTGGAGCGCAATATGCGTGAAACGGTTGATTTTGCGGTAAATTTCTTTGAAGAAAATCATGTCCGCCGGGTTTTGGTGGGCGGAACCGATGATAACACGGCCATGTTTCGGGCCTTGCTGCCCAAGGCCTGGCAGAGCCTGGTGAGCGGGGCGTTCCATATGAATATGACTGCCTCGCACAGTGAAGTGCTGGCAAAAGCGCTGCAAATTGGGCATGAAACCGAACGCAAGCGCGAGGCCCGCATGGTGGAAAGCCTCATTACCGCAACCGCCAAAGGCGCTGGTGCGGTTCTGGGGCTGGTTGATGTGCTGAAAGCGGCCGATGAGGGCCGGGTGCAGACTTTGCTGGTTGCAGAAGGGTATCAGCAGGCTGGTTTTCGCTGTGAGGGTTGTGGTTCGCTGCTATTAAACGACAGCGACCGGTGCAGTGAAGATTGTACCGGTCCGCGCCAGGTGGTTCTCGACCTGGTGGATTCGATTGTGCATAAAGTGATGGCGATGGGCGGCAGTGTTGAGATTGTACATGCCAATGAAGCGATGGAAAAAGGCGGTCTGATCGGCGCCATGCTGCGCTATTAACCCATATTCTGAATCAGAAAAGAGCCTCTCTCTGGTGGTTGACAGGAGAGGCTCTTTTGTTTTGAATGATTTACAAATCGGTGGAATTTCAGGTCCACTGATTATAGTGCACCCGGTCGGGGCGAAAACGGCTGACCGGGTTGACCGCCCGCGCCGGGTAACCGACCGCGACCAGCGAAAGCGGGTGAACCTCGGCCGGAAGACCAACCAGGCGGCGCATGCCGTCAATTCGGATTTGGTCGGGGAAGATGCCCAGCCAGACCGCTCCCAGCCCCAGCGCGTGAGCGGCGAGGAGCATGTTCTGAGTGGCTGCCGAGCAATCCAAAATCCAGCGGTCGGGACGTTTTTCGAGCCGCGAATCACCGCAGACCAGAATAGCCATTGGGGCTTCATGCAGGCTTTCAGCAACCGGGTGAAAGGTGGTTACTTCTTCGAGCAGGTTGCGGTCATTGATCACCACATAGTGCCAGGGCTGGGCATTGGCCGCAGAGGGTGCATTCATGGCAGCCCGCAAAATTTGATCGACCAGGTCATCGGGGACGGGTTGGGTAGTAAAATGCCGGATACTGCGGCGGGTTAAGATCGCATCTAAAACTTCCATGCTCACTTTTCTCCTTCCACTTTCAAAATCGCGTCCTGCGGGCTGACACTGCCATACACGATCGAGAAAATACCGGGCAGGTAGCGGTCCATGGTCCACAGGTTTGCGGCGACAAGGTTGCTAATTAATGGAGCGGCCAAACGGTCATTTTCGACATCGACGCTGGTTTTAAAACGGACCTCGCCGTCATTAAAATCCAGCTCGAAGTTGCCGATTCTTAAACCGTAATTGGCGCGGGTGATATATTCGGCCGCCGCCTGGCGAAATTCTTCGGGAATATTGATTGGGCAGATCGAATAAAAGCAGAAAATGTGTTTTTCGTTATTGGCGTCTGCATAGCAAGTCCACTTGCCATTGACGCCCTGATAGCTCATTTGCAGTATGGGCCGGCTGTCCAACTGGACAAAGTACCATTCATCGTCTGTGAAATATTTGTGGATAACGTCAAAAAGTTCACCCATGAATAAACCTTTACCCGAGCCGGAAGTTTCTATGCGGGCCGTTCTCATTGCCAACCCACCCCCAGACGCTGTTCTTCGCGGCCGGGTATCTGTGCAGGTCAGTGCTTAAACTGGCTACCAGTATTCTATCACAACTGGCGGGCGGGTCTGTTTACGGGTTTACTTCGCGCAGGTTAAAGGATTGGATTTCGATTTTAATCACTTCCAGCGCGGCCACCCGTTTTTCTTCATAATCGGGCGGCTCGCCGCCATATTGCCGCACAATAACATCCAGCCCGGCGCGTTTTTCGGCGCTGGTAGTTAAGCGCGTTGCGGTTCCAAAACCGATCAGGCTGAGAAAACGCATGTTAAAGTTGCAGGCCAGGGCGGCCGGCACAACCTCGATGCTCTCTTCCAACTCAAAACAAATCTGCGGGTTGGCGGCCAGCATCTCCAGCTTGCGGCCGTGCGGGCCGGAATGAAAATAGATGCACCCGTCGGCATAGCCGTAGCTTAACGGCACGAGATAAGGCTGGTCATTTTGCGCCAGCGCCAGGTGTAACACCTGGCCGCGTTTGAGCAGGTCTTCAGCGCGTTGAGAGATAACAGGGTCGGAGTGGGTTAACGGCATGGATACCTCGTGTTAAGGATGGAATGGGGGTGTGGCAAAGCGTGGTGCTGTTATGACCTGAAAGCGGGTGAGGCATGTTTTCAGCTCATAAAATTCATTATAAACTTGCAACGATCGAATTGTACCTGCGTATATGAAATAGAAGTTCCACCACTTTAACGGGAAAGCATTTTATTCAGTCAACAGTGGAAGAGCTGATCTGGAAAATGGAGGTTGCTGTGTCTGATTCTAAACGTGTACCTTTGCTCCTTTGGCCGTTCTGGGCGATCTGGCGGCTGCTGGAGATTATCTTAACCCTTACCGGCCGGTTGGTGGGGACAATTCTGGGATTGGCCTTGATGATTGTAGGAATTGTCGTTTCGCTGACGGTCATTGGGGCTGTGATCGGGGTGCCTTTGCTGGTGGTTGGTTTTCTGTTAACCCTGCGCAGTCTGTTTTAAATTTGGCCGGTTTTCACCGGCGTGTTTTGCGCAGCAGTGCACCGGTGCACTGCTGCGCTGCTTTTTAGCAGGTGTGCCCTGTCATATCCTGCTGGTGCGCCTTGACGCACCGTCCTCTGCTGCGAGGTTGTTCCTCTTTTTTGACAAAAAATCACCGCTGTGTTAAAATTTTAGCAATGAATATCAGGATCCAGCCACATTTTGGCGCTGATGATTGTGAAATCGGATCCTTTGGCTTGCGAGAAGCTTCTGGAAGATCGTTTCATGCCCTGGCTGGATGATTAGTCGGGGCATTTTTGTATTTTTTGGCGTTGCTGCTCAGCTTTACAGGGTCGGGCCCCGAATTTCGGGGCGGTGAGCCGGTAACTTTTGGACTTTTAGAATTATTGACAGGTTAAGACAATGACTACATTACCATTTCGAATTCTCCCCCTGGGGGGACTTGGGGAAGTGGGTCGTAATATGACCCTTTATGAATACGGGGAAGATATCCTCATCGTTGACTGCGGTCTGATGTTCCCCGATAACAATATGCCCGGGATTGACTACATCATCCCAGACTTTCAATACCTCAAAGACAAACGTGATCGCGTGCGGGGGTTAATCATTACCCACGGCCATGAAGATCATATTGGCGCGGTGCACCATTTGTTGGAGGAAGTTTCGGCGCCAATTTATACCACGCCGCTCACCCGCGGGCTTTTGGAAGTGAAATTGGCCCGCAATGGAATGCTGGCCAAGGCGGAACTGAACACGGTTCAGTCTGGCGAGAAGATCCAAATTGGGCCCTTCCAGATTGAATTTTTCCATGTCAGCCATTCCATTCCAGATGCCATTGGCCTGGGAATTACCACCCCGGCGGGGTTGATTGTTCACACCGGCGACTATAAATTTGACCATACCCCGGTCGACGGCCGCCCATCTGATTTTGCGCAATTGGCCGAGTTCTCAAACCGGGGCGTGCTGGCTTTGTTTGCCGATTCGACCAATTCTGAGCGCCCAGGTTGGACGCCTTCTGAAAGCGTGGTAGGTAAGGCGCTGGAAGATGTGTTTGAGAAAGCCAGCGGGCGGATTATTATTGCCAGTTTTGCTTCATTAATTTCGCGGATGCAGCAGGTGATTAACTGCGCGGTTAAATTCAACCGCCGGCTGGCGTTTGTGGGCACCAGCATGGTCGATAATGTTAAAATGGCGCGCAAGCTCGGGTATCTTGAGATACCCGAAGGGCTGCAAATTGGCATTGAACAGGCGCTGAACCTGCCCGAAAATGATGTTGTGTTGATGTGCACCGGCTCTCAAGGCGAGCCTTCGTCCATTCTGGGGCGGCTTTCCACCGGGCGGTATCATTTGTTTGATGTCAAGCAGGGCGATACGGTGGTGCTTTCTTCGCACCCCATTCCTGGCAATGAAGAGAATGTGTATCGCACGATTAACCGGCTTTTTCAGCGCGGGGCAGATGTGGTATATGAAGCCATTGCGCCGGTTCACGTTTCGGGTCATGCCAGTCAGGAAGAGATGAAATTGCTGCTGAACCTGGTGCGGCCGCGCTATGTGGTGCCGGGGCATGGTGAAATTCGGCATTTGCGCCAACATGCCCGTCTTGCTGAACAGGTGGGCATTCCGCATGAGAATATTGCCCTGCTGGAAAACGGACAGGCGCTCGAATTTGTAGAAGGCGAGATGCACCTGGGGGGGCGCTTCCCGGCGCCGTATGTGTTTGTGGATGGCAGCAGCGTGGGTGAGGTGAATCACAACCTGATGAAGGAACGCGAGTCGCTAGCCCAGGATGGGGTGTTGTTTGTGAACCTGGTGGTGGATAAAACACGCGGCGGATTGCTGCGCGAACCTGAATTTGTCAGCCACGGGTATATTCTGGCGGCCGATTCGGCCAGCTTAATGGAAGAAGCCCGGCGGCGGATTGTGGAGCGGGCGGCCAAGGCCAATGGATCACTGGCCAAAGAAGTGGAACAGCTTTTGCGGCAGTATTTATATACTGAAGTCAGGCGCGTGCCGCAGATGTTTGTCAATGTGACCAAAATATAGATGATCATTTACAAGGTTTCTCGTGAAAACGGGAAACTTTTTTTTTGCGAAAGGGGAAAAATGAAAACAACAGGTCTGGATGCAATTCTCGGAAAAACCATTACCGGGGTGGTGGTTAAAACACCCGGCCGGGGGCCAGCGGGGGTTCAGATGCAAATGCACCTGGTGTTCTCTGACGGCACCTGTTTTGAAATTTATTCGGCATCGGGGCCGTTTGGTTTTGCCAGTGCGCCTGACCGGGGCGGAATTGAAGAGGCGCGCCGCTATTTGTGCCCGCCGCTAGAAATTGCCTATGATGTCGTGCTGGGCGAAAACGGGGAGATTCTCCGCAAAGCGTCTTGAGCTTTATTTTTTTATGTGGCTGCCGGCCAGCCTGCTTGACCGATCAGAGGTACAAAAACAACCGGGAGCAGATCTTCGTATTCAAACCGGTCGTTTATTCGCACCCAGCGCTGCAGCACCTGCGCTCCTGGCTTTCCAACCGGAATGACCAGCCTGCCTTGCGGGGCAAGTTGATCCAATAAGGCGCGCGGGGTGTCGGGCGCGGCTGCTGTGATCAAGATGGCGTTATAAGGGGCCTGCGGGAGATATCCAAGCGATCCATCCCCGGTGTGTACCTGCACATTTTTAAGACCCAGTTGCAGCAGAATTTTTCTTGCCTGTTCGCTTAACTGCGGGATACGTTCAATGGTATGCACCTGATGGGCCAAATGGGCCAGAATTGCCGCCTGATAGCCCGAACCGCTGCCAATTTCAAGCACGTTCTCAGTCCCTTCCAATTGCAGCAGTTGGGTCATCAGCGCGGCAATATACGGCTGAGAGATGGTCTGCCCAAAGCCAATGGGCAGCGGATGGTCTTCGTAGGCGCAGTCAATTTCGCTGGGCGGAACAAATTGATGGCGCGGTAGTGCGCGCAAAACCGCCAGCAAACGCTCATTGCGTATGCCGCGATATTCGATCTGTTCGCGGACCATGGCTTCCCGCAGTTCGGCAAAACGATCTTTCATATATTTATCCTAGCGCGGTCGGCAAAAAAATCAAGCATACCCGGCTTATAACCGGGCGGTGCAGCAGCAGGCGGATGGGTGTTTTATGCAGCGGGAAGAGGTGCCTGTATCAGGCGTTTGGCGATCTGGCGGTCGATTTTGCCCATTGGGAAAGCCGGCAGTTCTTGGCGTGTAACCCACTGCAGGGCATGCGCCTGAATGGGCTGCGGTTCAGAATCGGGCAATAACTGGCACAGAAAGGCGTGCAGGGTGACTTTAAAGTGGGTGTATGCGTGACGGTATACCCCAAATTCGTCACCGACTGTGATCGCGGCGGCCAGTTCTTCCTGAATTTCGCGGCGCAGACAATCGGGCAGGGTTTCTCCCGGTTCCACTTTGCCGCCGGGGAATTCCCACAGGCTGCCCAGCAGCCCTTCTGGCGGGCGTTGTGCGAGCAGAAGCAGCCCATCACGTTCGATCACAGCGGCAGTGACCCGGTAATGTGGCACGGAAGCCCGCGGCGCAAGCACCGGCCGTTCTTCCTGGGTATGGTTGTGTTGCGCCAGGCACACCCCGTTCAGCGGGCAAGACGAGCAATCTGGTTTGCGAGGGGTGCAAATGGATGCCCCAAGATCCATCAGGGCCTGGTTATAGTCGCCGGCTCTGCCGGCGGGCAGCAGTTCACCGGCCCACTGCCAGAGCTGTGCCTCGCCAGCCGGAGAACGGGCCGGTGTGGGGTAGTCAAACAGGCGGGCCAACACCCGGCGAATGTTCCCATCCAGAGCAGGCTCATCCAGGCCAAACGCGATGGAAGCAATGGCCCCGGCTGTATAGCGGCCGATGCCGGGCAGTGATTCAAGCGCGGTGCGGTCGGCCGGTAAATGGCCGTTAAAACGGGCCACCACCTCGCGCGCCGCGCGCTGCAAATTGCGCGCCCGGCTGTAGTAGCCCAGACCCTCCCAGGTTTGCAGTACCGCCTGTTCTGGCGCGGCGGCCAGCGCGGCAATGGTCGGAAAACGTTCCAGCCAGCGTTTGAAATATGGAATTACGGTCTCAACGCGGGTTTGTTGCAGCATGATCTCAGACACCCATACGGCGTAGGGGTCTTTCAGCCCGCGCCAGGGCAAGGTGCGTTGATGCCGGTCATACCAGGCCAGCAGCCGGTTGGTAATGGTTTCTGTCATTGCGATCGGGCTCTCAAGCTGTGCGTTAAAACTGAAAGCCACCGCGGGCTGAGACGATTTTTTGCTGGTAGTTGTTGACAAAATCTTGCAATTGGCCGTTCAGGGTTTTCCATTCTGGTGAACGAAGAAGGTGGCGCGCATCCTGTAAGTTGGGAATCACGGTTCCCACCATGATCTGGGGATAACCGCCGTAGACGGTTGCCCAGGCATCTGTCAATTCAAACCCGAGCCGTTTCATGCCGGGAATAAACTCACGCACCACAAACTCAAAATATTCCTGCTCATGCTCCGGGGTGATATTCCAGGTCATAATTAACTTGACGGCCACAGGTACCTCTCTTATGCACTGTGCGGATAATCCAAAACGACGACCCGTGATTCTTCGGGTAATGAGGATACGTTGACCACCTTAAGGGAAGGCGAAACATCCACCTGATTGATGCCCATTTCTTTGAGGAACTTGCTCAGGGGATCGAGTTGTGTGAGGGAAGAAGGTGTGGCATAGTGCATTGGGATGACAATATTGGGTTCGATGACGCTGATCGTTTCGGCGGCCTGGGCAGCGTTTAAACTGCTGCCGCCGCCAACCGGCACCAGCGCGATGTGCACCGGGCCCAGGTCTTCCACCTCGGTCTGGGTAGGCACCCGGTCGATGCCGCCCAGATGGGCCACTACCACACCGTTGTAATCGATGACATATAATGTGTTGCGCTGATCTGATTCGATCTTGCGGGCATGCCCATTGGTTTGAACGCCGGTAATAAAGACGCTGCCAATTTCAAACTCTCCGGGCCCCGAAATAATGTAAGGCTCACCCTTGACTGCCGGTATGTAATTATGCCCGGGTTTATTGTGGCTGATCGTAATAATATCTGCCTTTAATTTAAGCGATTCATAACCCACCTGACGATGATCGAAAGGATCGCATACGACGGTTGCCATATTGCGCTCAGTGAGTCGGAAACACGAATGTCCGTACCAGGTCAGTTCCATGCAGCCTCCAAAGGTTCTTCACACGAATTATACAATAAAAGCGCTGTGACGCGAGCGCCCGGTATACATTGCCTCTCAAAACAAAAGGCTGTCCTGTACTTTGCGGGACAGCCTCGGGTATCCTGTTGCGTTTGCAGCGCTGGTTATAGACCGAGTTCTTTTTGAACGGCCGCCAACAATTCATCGGCCAGGGGGCGCAGGTCGGCTTCTTGCAGGGCGGGGCAGTCCACCCCGATGGTGAGCACCGATTTAATCCCCGGGCGGGCGGCAATATTGCTTTCAACAGTCACGCCATTTACATCGCGGCGCGCCATAACCAGCCAGCCTAAAGGCCGCTGCTTCCAAATTGTGAAACCTGCTTTTGGGTACGCCCGGCAGGCGGCCTGAAAACAATCATCCACCGATTTACCACTAAATTCATGCGTTTCTTGAATGGTTGCCATATTTCCTCATCTAAAAAATGCTCACACCTGTCAACAAATCATGGCATAATTATAATCTGTTTTTACCGCGATTCAGATGATCATGCTGCGACCCTAAAAAAACCCGCAGAGGGCAAAAGTGGGCTTCTAAGCCGTGACACGCCGAAAGCCCAAAATTGCGCTGTCGCCCCGTTTTTTCTTGACGGGCCGCGATTCTTCTGATAAACTCCTTCCTCGCTGGATAGATTTCCTGAGTGATTAAAGACAAATACATCCTTGTCATTTAGCCCCCCCTCTGGTATAATCTCATCCGCAATGAAGGGACTTTAATAAATGAGTAAGCGCGCCGGCGTAGCTCAAAGGTAGAGCAACCGCCTTGTAAGCGGTCGGTTATGGGTTCGATTCCCATCGTCGGCTCAGTTGCTGGTTGGCAAGTGCGGTAGATTGAATAAAACAGGTCTACTTCACTTGCGAGCTGACAACAGCTTGGACAGATGGACGGTTACCCAAGTGGCCAACGGGGTCTGACTGTAAATCAGATGGCAGAAGCCTTCGGAGGTTCGAATCCTTCACCGTCCACTGGAGCTGGATAGCCCTGCATTATTACCAGCAAGAACGGCAAGCCCTCATAGCTCAGTTGGTAGAGCACGTTCTTGGTAAGAACGGGGTCATGGGTTCAAGTCCCATTGTGGGCTCTTATTGCCGACTTCACCTGAAACCGTCTTTGTTTTTAAGGAGAGGAATCATGGCGAAGCAAAAATTTGACCGAAGCAAGCCCCACATGAATGTGGGCACCATGGGACACATTGACCATGGCAAGACCACGCTGACAGCAGCGATCACGAAAT